>NZ_WFIY01000004.1:1511066-1848833 GCF_009729545.1 Acidianus infernus | reverse complement strand
CGATTTTCTCATATTATACTCAAGATCATATTCTAGGATTTAATCCTTTAATAAATATAATTACCATTATAAACCAGAATTTCTCTGATAAAGTGTGTTAAAAATGAAAATATTTAAATATTTCCCAGTTATAATTTATCATGGTGGATTGAAGTGAGTTTGGAAATATTTGATAGAGTACTCGCAGGATATACAATGGCAACACATGTGTTATTCACTTACTGGGCAATAGCTCTTCCATTCTTTATAATATCTGCCGAATACTTAGCATACAAGAAAAATGACCCCTACTATTTGGCAATAGCAAAGAGATGGTCAGTAGTTATGGCAGTTCTGTTTGCAGTAGGTTCTGCGGCAGGCGCAGCAATAGCGGTAGAATTCATAACAGTGTGGTATAAATGGATGTATTTAGTTAATCAGATTGACATACTGCCCTTCGATATAGAGGTTCTGGCGTTTTTCTCCGAAGTAATATTCTTAGCGTTATATCTGTACGGCTGGGACAGAATGAGCAGGACTGCTCACATGATAGTTGGAGGATTAATAGGCTTAGGTTCTTCTGCTTCTGCAGTGCTCATAATCTTAGTAAACTCTTGGATGAACACTCCAACAGGATTTAATATACAAGCTTACTTACAAAATGGACAATTAGTTGGCGTAGACCCATTGGCCGCATCGTTACCTACTATTGCACTTGCAGAGGTACCAATGGGATTAGCTGGGGCATGGTTCGTTGGCTTCGGATCTATAGCTGGGTATTTTGCTTTCAGGAAATTAACTAAGAAAGACATGACTACAGACGAGAAGGAGTATTATAACAGAGGATTAAAGTTAGCAACTTATCTAGGGGCTTTAGACGCAATATTCCTAGCTTGGGCTGGAGATAATGCAGGTAAGATGTTATACCTATATCAGCCATTAAAGTTGGCCACTTTAGAAGGCGTAATGCAAACGGCAGCAGGAGCTCCAATGCAAGTAGGACCAATAACGATACCTAACTTGCTTAGTTTATTAGCAACATGGCCTCCTAATCCCCATGCGACAGTCCTAGGATATTCAAGCTTCGTTCAGACTGACTGGGATCCAATATGGTACATTTCCCACACGGCATATGACTTGCACGCTACCCTAGGAATAATAGGAGCCTTAGTTGTATGGATATTAGCTTACTCCTTCTGGAAGCAGCCAAAGAACGCATTATTTAAGGCCTTCGGATTGGATAATCCTGCTGAAAAGAAGATCCCGCTTTACGCAATGTTCTTCTTAGGTTGGTTGCAAGTAGTAGCCTGGGAAGCTGGTTGGGTTGCTGCAGAGACAGGAAGACAGCCTTTCGTAATATGGGGACCAATGGTACAGACTGCATCCGGACTTTACGAGATACAAGCAGTAATGTTAACAGCAGACGCATTTAATAATAGTCCAGAAGTCTTGCCTATAGGAATAGCAATAATGGTAGTCTTAGCCTTAGCAGTTGCAGGTACAATATACATGCTAAAGAAGTTATTTACTGGTAAGGAAGTTTCTGCAGATGTTAGCTCTGCAAGACTTATAATGGCAGCCAATGTAGGAGGGAGTAGCTCATTAAATGTTAAAAGGAAGTGACTCTCGTGGAGGTGACTCGAAATGAATGAATTCGTCCTGTTCTTCTTTATACCTTTAGCGTGGTTTGTAACAGCTTTTATGATTGAGGCAGGATCGGTAGTAATGATTCCAGTGTGCAAGTATGAGAACTATAGGGAGAAAATGCTAATAGTTATAGGCTCACTATGGGCTATTATAGCTACTTCCTTAGTTTACCTAGTAGTGTCTTTAGATACAATATTCGCTCCAGTAATGTTCGTAACTGGTGCAGTGCTCTATGCACCATTAATGATATTAATAATAATGTTAGCTTTCCACCACTTTAGCATAGGAGTTGCAGAAGGCTCATCAACTTTAGGTAAGCACTCTATGGAGAGGACCTTCTTAGTTATTGCACTACCTTTTGCTTTAATAGTAGCATTCCTTGGAAATACGCTATTTACTTCAGTTTTCAGCGGGTACGGTTTCTGTGTACATAACTTGCTGACACTGGACATAACTCCTAACTACACTCAGATGATATTCAATGCCTTCAACTGGATATTCTTCATAGGAGTAGTAATGTACGTAGTTTATTTCACTGTAGTATTTTACGGAATTAAGGAGAGACTGCTAGTGGGAGCTTTAGGATTAACCTTGGCAAACATATTGTTCCTTGTTAGCACTTACGAGTGGTTACCAGTGGTATTCAATAGTGCGGTAAATAACCCTGGCTTTTGGATATACATAGTTATCCTCTACGCTTACTTATACATAGCAACAACTAGGAATGTTCCGTTCAGGCAGGCTTGGATATTCTTATTAACTTTCATAGGTGCTATGATGTTTGGAGCTTTTACTCAAGGTAGAATACTTGAGGATATCGTACCTGCAGGAACTGTAGGACCTCTACCAGGAGTTCCTGCGTCACTTTTGCTAACAAATGCTGCTACTTTAACTGCTGGATCTATAGTCCTAGGAATGGCGGGATTATTAGTCTTAGGAGGAATTACTGCTGTATCTTACAAGGTGTTGTATAAAGTTGCCACAGAAAGAGTCGAAGCTAAAAAGGCGAGGGTTCAGTGATCAACGTCGGTCTTTATTACAGAGTAAAGGAAGGCCATGAGAAGGAATTCGAGGAAATATTTAAGAAAGTAGTTGAAACGTTAAAGTCAGCAAACGTTGGTTTCATCGACGGTAAGCTTTACAAGAACGTTGATAATCCGAGAGAATACTTAATATACAGCGAGTGGAAGGACCTGGATTCCTTTAGAAAATTCATGCTTAGCAAGGAATTTAAGAACACTACAGATTACGGAAAGCAAATAATAGAAGGAAGGCCTTACCACAGAATATTCCAAGAAATAAATGCATAAAAGTCATTTATCTTTTTTCTTTCGTTATATAATAATTTTACTCTTAATATATTGATTAATATAGATTACAATTAAAATAATGATTTTTTAGAAGATTTTATAAATTCTAATGTATAATGTTAAATTATGAATCAAGAAGAAGCTTTAATTTTCTCTTCAATTAGTTTAGTACTCAGTATAATTTTAAGTTACTTATCTTGGAGAAGATATGAGAGAAGCAAAAGCTTAATGTGGTTTTTCTGGTTTTTAGGCTTCGTTTTTTATTTTATTGCGGCCCTAGAGCAGGAAATATTTGCCATAGGATACTGTAACTATACCTTGGCCGCAATTTACATGTTCATTGTTGCAGAGCTTGTTTTAGTTCTATCGCTGGGATCCGTACAACAAGTTCCAGAGAAGTGGAAGAAAATATACTATTACTACTCAGCCTTTGCTACAGCGGTACTAATAATTACCATAGTATATAAACCATTTACCATTGTAGTAAATTATGTGCCTACAAATTTTCCTGCGTTACCTGCAGGCGCTTCATCAATGGTGACAATTCCTGCGTCAGGATTAATATTATTCTTGGCAGCTAGGGCTTTGCTATTCAAAGGTAATAAAGTAAAGATGATCTCTACTATTTTGGCAATAGTTATACTTGGCTTTGGAGGGATGCTTTCTGCCAGCGGATTTGTTCTAGCTCTCTATTTGTCCCAAATAATTGGAATGTCTCTATTCCTTTATGGCATTAGTTAATAAAAATAACATTTTTTACCATCTAATCTGCAAAGAACTTAAATTTCTAAAATGAGATGATAGTATATGAATAAAAGAGATTTAGGATGGTTGATAAGTGGTATAGCCGGAGGAGTCGGTTACATTATAGGTACATTCTATGTGATATTCTTTAGGAGAGATGAATATAGGTGGCTAGGTTTACTTTACTTAATAGGTCCGGTAGGTTCAGTTTTAATGTATTATATGACGAGGAAGGAAAATAAGGAATTGGCTAGAATGTCTATCCTTCTGCTTTTTGGCTTTGCAATATGGGTTATTATTGCAGTATCTCTAAATATAAATCCGTTCTACCAGTATTTCGGATACATACATGGATGGATTGGAGACTAATACATCGTGCAGTATTGAATGTTAGAAATTAAAGTAACCTTTATATATTGAATACGTAAGATTTACTAGATGAGATTCGATATCGAAATTTATTTAATTACTTCTACATTGGTTTCAGCATTTACCTTTATTTACATTACTTCTATATTCTTGTTTTCTTCGCTAAAAAAAGGTAAAATCTCTCTCCCTCTAGAAGTTTCCGAGAACGTTACCGCAGTTATTCCCGTCTACAATGAGGATGTTAAACTGTTCAGAAAGGTTATACAATCCGTGAAGAGGGAGAAAATTCCATTCATAGTTGTAGGGGATGGTGTTACTGAACCTTACAAATCTATAGTTGAAGGTGAAGGTGGAATATTTATAAGTATAAAGAAGGGAGGTAAAAGGAAGGCAATAAAAGAAGGAATTAAACTTGTGAATACTCCATACGTGCTACTCTTGGACAGCGATACTATTTTACCTCAAGGAGGAATTAAAAGACTAATTTCCAGACTTCAAGGTAAAGTTGTTGCAGTCTCTCCAGAAATTAGATTAATTAGAGGAAAGAGTAAGTTAGCTTACTATTCCTCCGAAGTTGTCCACTTTTTGAGGAGAATAAGTTATAAAGCCTTATCAATTTTTGGAAGTGTTTTGACACTTAATGGGCAATGTATATTAGCAAAAACCGAGGTAATTAAACCTTTCATCTTATCTAAGGAGTATGATGGAGTGAAATTATTCCGCTTTTCCACAATTCTTGGAGACGATAGGCAACTAACTAACTACGTGTATAAACTGGGTTTTAAAGCAGAAATAGTTGATGATGTAATAGTAAAAACTAAGGCTCCTGACAGCATCTCAGCTTTCTTTAAGCAATTGATAAGGTGGTATAGGGCTAACAATTTCTTTATGATTAAGGAATTTTTTGACGGTTCAATTTTTAAGAAAGGCATTTTTTACAGTTTTAGCCTAGTATACTGGAATAGTTTGCCTATCCTTATTATTATTTCTAACTTAACTTTCATGGAAATTACGCTTAGACATATACTATCCCATCCGAAATTGCTAGACAAAATATTGGAAGATCCAATACACGCATTCTACTTTATCATAGTAAGGAGAATAGAAAATTTCATGCACTTATTTTATGTTGATCCTTCATTTATATATAGGCATATAGACCCCTTCTATTTTGAAATATTTATGCTACATAACATATTTGCTGAATTGTCCTCCATTGCCAGTAGTATAATGCTCCTAGTAATTTTTGCACACTTTAGGAAAAACATCAAGGGTTTTATCATGGGTTTAGCAGCTTTTCCACTAATGTTCTTTGCTGAACTAATAGCGATGTTTACTATGTGGAAGAAAAAGTGGGAAGGTAGGCAATAAGAATGCATGATCTGTAAGAGGTCATTGGAGTATTTAAAGGCTGCAGAAGATTCGCTGGCCTTTATAACGTAAGCAGTGTTTTATCTCAAATATCTGCAGAAGTTTTTAGGCAACAATTTCTTTTCCCGAGATACGAGTTAATGTAGGTCTAACATTTAACTCTATATTGACCTTTTTGCTTCTTACTCGAGGAAGGAGAAGAGGAGACTGGAACCCCGCCATAACTTTTATGGCGCAAACGAGTCAATTGTACAAGAAGTGCTAGAGTATATTAATAGGAGAAGAAAAATGGTTGATTATTGTCCTAACTTATACAACACTCTTAAAGCATTTGACCTATTCCTTAACTCTTCGTCTTCATTATCTACAATTACCTTGAGTAAATCCTTCATTTTTAATTCCTCAAGAGATTTAATTGTTGCACCTCTTACAATGGGTGAAGGATCCTTAACCAAGTAGTATAGGTATTCCCTACTTTTATCTCCAAATCTCCACAAATTCCTTGCGACTGCTGCCCTAATAGTTTCTTTTTCGTTCTTAAGTCCACGGTCTATCACAAACCTAAAGGATTCGTCGTCACCAAAATAGCTTAAAGCCTCTATCACTGCAGAAGGTACTATATCAGCGTAACTTTCGTCTTCAAAATGACTTATAATTTTCTCCTTAACATCTGTAAATCCTATCTTACCTAGGCTAATAATTGCCTCTGCCCTTACTTGATAACTCTCAGCTTTATCCATTACCTCTAAGAGAAAATTCTTTGCTCTTTGATTAAATTTGAATTCTCCTAATGCCTTTGCAATACCTAACATTACCTTAGGATTTTCGTGACTCAGCATTAATGCGTTTAATGCGTCATCGTTCTTTATTTTACCTAAGGAGATTGCGGACTCGTAAGATACTCCCCAAAAGTCGTTTTCTAGCCTTTCTTTTAACGCTTGTATTGCTTTAAAATCCGAAAACCTTGAGAGTGAATTAACTGCCCTAATTCTACATATTAATTCCTCATCCTTGCTTTCTTTTATTAAAGCCTCTTCTCCCTGCTTATCCTCAACCTCTGCTAAAGAGGTAAAATTGGGATCTACGCAAACGTATTCTCCTGATAATATACTTTCTCCAGGCTTGACTTTCCTTATCTCGCTACCTATCTTTACGTCTACTTCTACCTCATTCTTTATCCTAACTCCTCCGTCAATTGAAGTTACTTCTACTGAGGGATTAAAGGCAGAGTATACAAATTGGTCGAAGAGGAAAGTCAAATCTTTCCCAGAAACTTCTTCCATTACTTTCTTAAAATCCTCTGTATCAACTGAACGGTATTTAAATCTCTCTAGGTATTCTTTAATCCCCTTCCTAAATGTCTCATCTCCTAGAAAATTCCTTAATTTATGAAGGAATAATGCCCCCTTATTGTAAGTATGCCTATCGAAAAGTTCGTCTCCCCACTTGTAATAACGACAGACAATTGGCCTGGTGTATTTTTCCTTCTCTTCCTCATAACCTTTCCACTTATTATAGAGGTTATAAAGAAATTCTTCCCTTCCTTTCTCGTGCTCTACGTAAAGTGCCTCAAAATAACTTGCAAAACCCTCGTTAAGCCAAATATTGGGCCAATCCTTTGTTGTTATTAAGTCTCCGAACCATTGGTGAGCTAACTCGTGAGCAATGAGATTTTCTGAGGAATAATTTTTCTCCGCAATTTTATCGTGAATTACTCTCCAAGTAAGGTGAGTTGAGGTAATGTACTCCATTCCACCGTTCATTGAAAAAAGTACTACTTGTGCGTATCTGCAGTAAGGATATTTTACTCCAGTATATGAAGAAAAGAATTCAATTGCTTTCTTTACTGAGGATAAATTCCAGAAGAATTCTTCATATCCCTTGGGTAAGTAATTTTCTAACTTTATCCCTTCCCATTCGTCCTCTTCTTTCGAAAAAACTCCTACAGCTATACTATTAAGGTAAGGAGAGTGGGGTTTGTCCATTAGCCAGTGAAAAGTGATAAAGTCTCCATCCACCTGTTTGTCTATTAATCTACCGTTGGATAAGGCGATGTATGGTTTTCTTACTTTGATATAAAATTCAGTAGTAGTTTTCACTTGGGGATCATCTAGGATAGGAATCCAATTTCTAGCTTGGTCAACTTCCCCAGTAGTTGCTACTTCTATATAGTCCTTCAATTTCTTAAAAACGAGCCCCAAGACTGGTTTTGTTTCATACTCTATTTCAGCCTCTTTTCCTTCCCCTTGTATGCTTATTTTTTCACCATCGTAAGAATAACTTACTTCTTTTCCATCTAGTTTAACCTTATTAATCTGAAAATGTCTAGCATGTAAAAATAAATCTTTTCCAAGAAATTTTACTACAGCTTTGCCTTTTATTCTGCTTTCTTCTGGATAGATTTCTAGATAGTAGGTATAATGTAAAATTTTGAAATCATAATTCTCTGGATAATGAATTTCATGTTCTTTTAGGACATAATTTTTACCTATCCTATCTAGCATAATGGATATAATAAGCAATAATTTAAAAAGTTAAGTTCTAGCAGATTTAACAATGTTTAATTTATAATGTATTAGTTTTTATTACTTTATAATGAATAGCTCATTTCAGAATAAATTAATGCATAGAAGAGAGCCTAATTATAAGTAAAATACTTAATTTAAGATAGTTTTTATATTTAAAATCCATATATGCGATTATTTAAATGCATACAAGTAAAATTCATTCAAGGAACGGCAAAGTATTAATTTATTTGAGCATAAATTCTATTATGAAAAGTATTAACTTAAGCCTAGTTGTGGACGAGAATTTTAATCCGTTACCAACTTATAAGCAATTGGCAATATCAATTGCAAAAGTTGCTGGTAAAAATAATAAAATTTCTTTAGCTTCCCTAGTTGGATGGCCTTTGCTAGCAGTAAAGTCTGAGGCTGGCGGATATTATATTTTTGATGAGACCGGTAAATTCTCTACATCAATTAATTCCCTTATATTGCAGGATTATAATAAAATAATTTCAATGATAGAAAAAACTTCTGATGAATCGCAGGTGTTAGAACTAATGAATTCCATTAGATGGGATGAAGTTAGAGGCTCTTCAACTATTCATTTTGACTTTGTAATGGATCAGGAATTTAAAAATCTATTAAAGTTGGGAAGCTCGCAATTACCTCTACAAATTCTAGACAGGAAATTGAAAGATATAGACGTTCAGTTTCTAATCTCGGATATACAAGGGGCAGTGAATAAAATAATTTCAGAAATAGATTTAATAGAAAAGATTAAAGAGAAAATTTCAGAAATAATAGCAATAATAAAAGGAAAGAGAGTTGAAAAACGGAGACAAATAGAGAGCGAATATGATGCAAAAATAATGGCAAAGAATGAGGAATTAAAGAAAGTAGTTAATAGCGAGAAGACTAAGGTTGAAGAAGAAATTAAGCAGTACTCTTCTCAACTTTACTCTAAGCTTCCAGATATTGAAGTTTTAATAGCAAAAGCTGAACTAGATAAGGAAGCGGGTTTCATAGATAGTACCTCATCTGTAAATAGTATAAAGGAAAAATATCTTAATGAGATTTCTGAGAAACTTAACGAAATAAAGGAGAAACACAAGATCGAAATTAGAAGATTAAGAAGTGAGTTAAATGAATTAAATTCTATGAAACAAAAGGATCTAAACAAAATAAATGAGGAAATTAAAAAATTGGATGAATTGCAACAATCTATAATATCCAAATTGAATAATGTTGAAAATTCAGAAAAGGTAATCTTGGATAAATTACAAAAGTTACCTAAGTTTATATCAATATTAGTAGAGGATAGAGCTGAAATAGTAGTTCCTCTCTTGATAGCTCAAATTGACTCTAGAAAAGTTATACTACCTCCACAGATATATAAAGGAGGTAAAAAGGGATTCTTTGGAGGAATATTCAGGAAAGATCCGTCAGAAATTTCAGAGGACGTTGAAGGTGGAGAAATATTTGTAAACAGTTTCGACTTAACTGTACAAGACAACCTAAGGAATTATAAGGATTTAATAGAAAAAGGGCTTCAAGAGTTATACGAAGAAGGTTGGAGCGTAAGGAGAAGTTTAGACGAGTATTATATTAGGTAATACTTAGAACTAGTGGTTTAAAACAATCATAATAAGAGTTAATTCATGTTAAGTGAAGAACTAGTTATTTCTACCATTAAGGAGCTTTACGATGGTAGACCGGTTGCATTTTCTAAAATTAAGAGGAAATTAAAAGCTGATGGAGAAGAATTGTCTTTAGTACTTGAAAAATTGGAAAAAGAGGGAAAAATCAGGAAGATAGAAAGCGGTGGTGGAAAATCATTTGAATTAATCTCACAGAATGACGATGATAACAAATTTGACTTATTATTAAAGGAAATTTCAGAGATTAAAGACGAAATTAAGAAACTGCAGGAGGCTGTATTAGAAAAGAAGAAACTAAGCGAAAATTACTTTGACGAGATTTACAACGAAGTCAAGGACAACTTAGGCTATGCGCATTTGAAAGATATAAGGATAGAGATGGGGTTAACTAAAGAGGAATTTTACTCCAAGTTAAAGAGGCACATTGAGGAAAATTATGAGCTAATTGCCGGAGGAGAAGAAGGAATCGTCAAAAGAGGATCTATTTACGGTATAATAATAAGAAGGAAGAGGTGATGAAAAATGATATGCAATATTCCTAAAGTGACTGTAACAACTTGGAATTCAAACAATGTAATCCTAGTAGGGCCTACTTATAAACAATACTTGGAGAAAGCGCTTAATTCCATAAAGAATAACGATATTGCTTCAATTATAGGCCAGCCGGGAATGGGTAAGACAACAATATTAAAGAAAGTACAAGAGATTGTAAAGGACTCTCTTTACATGGACCTAGCAAGTAAAAATGAGATAGAGGAGGAATTTTGGAGTAAAATAGACAAGAACGAAATTAGGCAAAAAGTCTTACCTAGGCTTGATAAGAAAAAATACGGCTATACATTTTGGAAGCGATTACTTGGAATAAAATTTGAGGATTGGTTAATGAAAGCCTGCGGTAAGTATAATGACCCTCTCCTTAGGTTATACTGTTTTGATTATCAAAAGGACTTTGACGGAATGATAAAAGCAATAAACGACTTAAAGGAAGTTGAGCATCTCTCCTTACTCATAGATGAAGTTAGGGAAAACCACATTCCGAAAATTCATAGGCTAATAAACTCGGGTTTAGGAGTCCCAATATTAATGGCAGTACCCACTGAAGTTTACAGTAAAATTACGGATTTAGCTATAAGGAGGAGGCTAGACGAAAGTAGAATATCCCTAGACAATGCCTTAACTTCAGAAGACATTAAGGAAATAGTTGATGCATATTGCCACGAAATATCTGAAGACCTCTTTCCAATAGTTTTATCTTTATGGAACGGGAGAGAACTTAACACTGTAAGCTCTATACTTCAGTTTATGAAGTCCGAAGTAGAAAAATTTGAAAAAGAATGCTCTAACTCTCAAGATGTCATAAACTGTGTAAAGGAGAAGTTAAAGGAATCTCACAGCCTTAAAAACCCTGAAGAGGAGTCAAAACAATTAGAGAAAATGATAAGGGATTTGTTATCATCATTATCTAAGGAATTCCAAATAACCTACGTTCATCCCAGAGGAAAAAGGGCTGAAATTAAAGGTAAGTATGTTACCTTAGGAATATTCTTTATTAAGGAAGGCAACGCTTACGTAGGTTTAGTGAAATTATTAAATGATGATAGGACTGATGATGAAGAAGTGAAATTACTTTCAATGCTGGAAAAAGTTGAGCACGAAAAGAAGGAATATCCGGTTGAAAAGAGGTTCATAATAACTAATTCCCAAAAGCTCAACGTAGACAACACTGTAACAAAGATAGAGTTAACTACAATGGAGGCAATTAGAATATTACAAGGAGATTCTGAAATTCTAGAGGAAAAATTAAAAGAAATACTGAATTCATTTAACACTAAAGCTTCGTCAGCAAGTGTAGTTGTAAGTACTTAATCCTCCTCCGAAAAACTTTTTGATTTTCGTAAGTAACCCTTTGCAATTTCTATCAATTTTTTACAATACTCCATTCTTATCTTAAATGTCTCTTTATCTTGGGGTCTGGGATGAAATTCTGCGTGAAGTTTTTCCGCATTTAAAAAATACTTTACGATCTCCGTATTATTTTCCTTAAAGGATAAATATTCTGCTAAGTTATAGTAATCTTGATAGGAGGAAATCTCCATACCTTCGATTTCAGCTATTGCCTTAAATAGATAAGATAAAGCTTTCCAACAAGTTTCTCCGTCTTTGGCCTTTTCTTCATATTCCTTACTTAATTTAATATAAACTCTTATTCTATCTTCTCTATCTAAAGATGTTAAGAACGCCTCGACTAAAGTATCCGAAACGTCTTTTCCTAAGCTTTCTGTTATAAAGCTATAAATTACATCAGGGATTTCTATTTGCATAATATAATCTTTTCAGCTAAAGTTAATAAGAAGATAAAGAAAGCGTCCATTTCCAAGTTTTTAATACCTTTATCTCCTCATCGTTAAAATTTCTTTGGTCAAAAATTCATACTGCAGGTCAAATCGTGATAAGGTTGACTTTCAAATTCGGTATAAAATCATTAACTAATGGAATATTTCTTAGCCTTCTTGACAAACTCTGACCTCCTCCCCGCCCTAAAGGCGAGGTCTTAGGGGTTACACCCCTTTATCATTCTTCAAAATCTCTGAAAGCTTAGAATTATTGGTAAGCTCTACTATATTATGTGTACGAGGGATAGCTAACTGCAAAGATTGCTCTGGAGAAAATATTGCTAAGTATTGTTAAACAAGAGTTCAGCATATCTAAGGCATTGCGTTTTAGAAAGTCCATTATGTGTATAACTTTAAGGATATTTATGCAGATCCTAAAGTAGAAATAATTCCGCTAATCAACAAAATTCTCCCTTGTCAATTCAGATTATCTAATGATGTGAACAAAGGAAAATTTAAACAATACAATATCTTATTTCCATTATTATTTATCTTTTCACTAATTCAGCAATATAGTCCCACATCGCATCAACAGCGTCCTGCATTATCTTTATATCTTTCTCACTCATCTTACTGAACCTACCTTGAAGTTTAAGGTATTCCGTTATTGGCTTTCTCTTACTCTTGTCTAGCAGAACTTTACTTATCCCCGTTAACTGGAACTCTCCGTTAATTACCTCAAATAAAGGCCAAATTCCTGTCTCAACAGCAAGCTTTGCTACTTCAATAGTTAGACTGCTATCAAACCTCCAACCTGGAGGACAGGGCGATAGTAAGTGAATATATCTAAATCCTTGAATATCCTTTGCTTTCCTAACTTTAGCTTGGTAATCGAATGGATAAGCGATAGACGCAGTAGCCACGTAAGGTATTTTATGCTCCATCATGATGAAAGGCAGAGGTTTCTTAAATTCCCTCTTACCTGCAGGAGTAGTTGTAGTCCACGCTCCGTAAGGAGTTAAAGAAGACCTTTGAATCCCAGTATTCATGAAAGCTTCGTTATCATAACATACGTAAAGTATGTCCTCATTTCTCTCGGCTGCGCCGCTTACAGTGGCAAATCCTATATCGCCAGTAGCTCCGTCTCCTGCCCAAACAACTACCTTAGCGTCTTCTCCCCTCATTTTTAATTGCCTACTTAATCCTGAGGCAATTGCGGCAGCTGAAGCAAAAGCACTGTGTACTACCGGGACAGTTGAAGGAGACCCATGAATATCACCCATTATTACAGTACTGCACGATGCAGGGACTACTAGAACAGTCTTCTTGCCCATAACTTCTAGAAGTAAGTCTAACTCTTTAGGTATAGGACAGCCTGGACAGGCAGCGTTTCCCCTTAGGAAGTATTGTTGTCTAATTACTTTCTTTTCTTTAATGTAAGATGGAACTTCAGTCATTTAACCACCTCTCCTCAAATTTTCTACCGGCAAGAACGTCTTCCATAACCTTCTGGAAGTGAAGGGGTCTAACGTCCTTACCTCCGATGCCAGCAATTACGCTCATTACTTCTATTCCAGAATTGTAAATTGCAGACTTAACCTCGTTAGCTAAAATTCCTCCATAACCGTAGGAGTATTCCCTGTCAAATACTATAACTCCTTGAACTCCTTTTAATGCCTCCTTTATTCTCTCTTTCGGAAAAGGCCTTATTACTCTTAACTTAAGCAAACCTACTTTCTTCCCTTCGTTTCTTAGCCTTCTTACTGCCTCTCTAGCGTCTCCAGTCCACGCTCCTACAGTAATGAACACGTAATCCGCATCTTCGCACTCATAGCACTCTACCAGACCATACTGTTTCCTTCCAGAGATCCTCTCGTACTCTTTACTTATTTCTTCAATAACCTCCTTACTTCCTTCCATTGCCTTCATTGCCTCATACTTTATTTTCATGTAATCGTCTGGTAGAGCAATAGGACCTACGTTTACCGGATCGTTGAAGTCTATTAAGTTGAACTCCCTAGGTGGAAGGAATTTTTCTACAGTCTCGTCATCTAATATTTCCAGCCTCTCCATTGTGTGAGTTAAGATGAAACCGTCAAAGCCCATCATAACAGGTAAAATTACTCTCTTATCTTCACTTATCTTAAAGGCTTGTAAAGTCATATCGTAAGCGTCTTGAACGTTTTCCGCCATCATCATTATCCAAGAGGCGTCCCTTTTGCTAAAGAAATCTTGGTGGTCGTCCCAAATGGACCAAGGTTCTGCTAACGCTCTAGTTGCTACTGCGTTTACAATAGGTACTCTTTCTCCTCCTATCCAATAAATCATTTCCGTCATGTAAAGCAAGCCTTGGGATGAAGTTGCCGTAAATACTCTAGCTCCTGCAACAGCTGCTCCGTAAACTGCAGCCAAAGCTGAGTGCTCTCCTTCAACTTTTATTAGTTCTGCCTTCAGCTCTCCGTTATCTATATATTCTGCCAATTTCTCTAACATAGTAGTTTGAGGAGTTATTGGGAATACGGCCAACACTTGAGGTTTGGCTTGTTTAACAGCGTAAGCTACAGCGTGATTGCCTACCATTGCAGTTACGTTCTTTTGAACGGTTATCATTTCACTTCACCTCCGGAACCATTTGTATTGCTTTCTGAGGACAAATTTGTGCACAAACCCCGCAACCTTTGCAATAATCGTAATCAATCCTCACGTCAAATCCTTCAAGGAGGTCTATAGTATTCTCAGGACAATAAATTACGCAAAGCCTGCACTTAGTGCACTTTGAGTAATCGATTACAGGCTTCATTAACCTCCAATGGCCAGTTAATCCTGATGATCCAATTTTAGGCCTTCCTAAAGGTACTGGATAGTTAATCATATTTACTCACCATTTCATAACCTAATTTTGCCGCTTCAGCGTTTAATTCTCCCAACTTTCCTGAAAACTCCTCTTCTATCGCTTCAACAACAGAATCAATTTTTATCATTCCAGTAACTTTAGCTATTGCCCCTACCATGGGCATGTTTACTAATTTCCACCCGGCAATGGATAAGTTCAATTTATCTGCTATCTCCACCGCATCCACGTAAAATGTATTTTTCCATAGTTTCTTAGGCGTCTTAGTGTTAAGCAAGAGAATTCCGTCTTCTTTAAGCCCTTCTAGAGGATTCAGTATGTTAAATAATGAAGTATCGAAAACTGCTACAAGGTCTGAATTATAAATTTCTCTGTGAATATAAATTGGTTCATCTGAAAGCCTTACGTAAGAAACTACAGGTGCTCCTCTTCTTTCTCCTCCGAAAAATGGAATTGATTGACCATATTTTCCTTCTTTTACAGCAGCTTTAACTAAGGTTTCTCCAGCAGTTACAACCCCCATTCCTCCTCTTCCTCTTAAGATAATCTCCCATCTCATCATGAGAATGTTGTATTTCAAAAATTTATTAATATGTTAGAAGAGGAATTCTAAACTTACATTAACCTTGTTATTAATAATTTCTCGTAAACACTGTTAATCTTCTTGCTCTTCTCTTTCCATCTCTATAACTTCTGCAGCCAAGAAGCCCATTATTATGAAAGTCATGAATATGTAAACTAAGACAGGAGTAGTGGAACTTATAGTCTCAATCATGTTCCAGGCAGTTATACCTATTGCGGCTAAAGCTAAGGAAATTTCAACTAACCTTCTCCTTAATCTCTTTAATGAGATCTTGAAAAGTGAAGAGTCAGCTGCAATGTGTACTAATAAATTGGAAAGAACAGCTATTTCTGCTACTTCTTCAAATGCTAAATATGGTCTTAGCCCGGTTAGATATAGTGAACTGACTATCGTAATCAAGTAGAGTACTATTGTTAATAATGATGCAAACACTGGTCCTCTTTCGCTCTCAAACTTAGAGAATATACTTGGAAGGAAACCATGAGTTGACATTGCGTAAGCTGTCCTAGAAGTTGCGAGCATAAAGGATAATGTTGCTAATATTCCATCATTTGCTGCTGCAAAGATTACGAAAGCGAAGGTAATTATACCGAACCTACTTTCAATTAACGAAAGAAGATCGGTAGAAGTTGGGCTAATATGATAGTAAAGTAAATGATCTCCTATCGCATAAACGTCAAATGCTGCCAATAATCCACCTAAGAGAATTACAATAACTATTGCTAAAGGAATAGTCCTTTTAGGATCTTTAACTTCCCCAGATAAAGGAGTAATTGAACCGTAACCAGTCGGAATACCTGAACCAAATAATATAGCCAAAGCCAACGTTCCAATTGATATGTGATAATTAAAAGGATTATAGAAAGCGAAAGAAGTAGATTTTAGGAATAAGACAGCTAACGTAGCCATTATTCCTATTTCTATTACGCTAGCCACAATTGCATATTTAGCTGAAGGTTTTATCCCGGTCAAGGCAAAAATTGATGAGACTCCAAAAATTGTCAATGCTATTATCCAAGGGTTTATCTGAAGTACGTGATGTAAAACAAATGTAGCACCTAAGATGTAAGCTGATCCGTATAATACAGAGTAAACTAAGTATATCCAACCGGTTTCAAACCCTAATCTTTTTGTTAAGGAGTAATAAGCATACGTATAGTATCCTCCAGATTTTGTATACCTAATTGATAGCTTGTAAATTACCATGCCGTTGAGCAGAACTAGAATAGTCCCTATAACTATTGCAATAGGAGCAAAATAACTTCCGTAAAGAAAAGCTGAGACACCGTAAGTTAGTATGCTTAAGAAAGGAGATTGCCCGCCAACGCTTAGGAAAACCAAGTCCTTTAATCCTATTACACGTTTAGGTTCTTGATAATGAGACTCTTCCTTTTCCTTACTCATCAAGTACAGTATTCATATGCTGTTATTAAATCTAACCCGATTTATTGAATATTTTTAGCAAAATGAATATTTTTAACTTAAATAACTCCTCTCTTCCTTTCCTCTAATTGCAGAAAGTACTAGAGCAATTGAAAGAATAACAATTGAAGCATAAAAAGCTGAATGTATTCCGATTAAGAATTTACTACTCAGCTCTCCTAAAGAGTAAGTTCCTAAAAACACTTCAAATGCGACATACCTAGGTATTGAAATTGATGCAATGGAAATAGCAATGACGTAACTTATTAATATTCCTATGTTTGCCAAAGTCCTCATTATTCCAGAAATCCCTCCATAAATGCTTCTAGGGGCATTTGACATTATAGCACTGTTATTAGCTGGGTAGAAGAACGAAGAACCTAGACCTCCAATTATTGAGGTGACTATTATTACGTAATAAGGAGTAGTTAGAGTAAGGTTAGAGTAGATAAACGCTGCAATAATCATTAACCCAATTCCTATCGTTGCAGGAATTCTTGCACCTATTTTGTCTGAAAGTCTACCGGTAATTGGCCCAACCATGCTAGCTAAAACATACCCTGGAACAAGTAATAATGATGCATTGAAAGGAGTCAATCCTCTAATCCCTTGTAAGTACATGATTAGAATAAACGCAGTAGCTAAATAACCTGAACTTTGTAAAAAAGACGCTAAAAGCGACGCAGTGAGTACCCTATTTTTAAATACTTTAAAGTCAATTACAGGAAAAGGCTGTCTTTTCTCTACTAGGTAAAATGGGAACAATAATATAATTCCAAGAATTATCAAGAATAAATTAAAAGGAGTAATACCAACTCCAGCAATTTCCGACGCACCATAAGTTATTAAAATGAGAGAGGAGGCTAAGATGATAACTCCTAAAATATCGAACTTTGCATTCACCATTCTTGAATCTTTAATTTCCCTTAAGCCTAAGATAGTAGCTATAATTCCTATAGGAACGTTTATATAAAATATATACCGCCAACCTACAAAAGTAGTTAAAATTCCTCCTAGAATAATTCCTAAAATTGCGCCAACGTTCCAACCTATTGAAGTATAACCATAAGCTTTTCCTCTCCTATTTGGAGGATAATTATCGGCAATTATCGCACCGCTATTAGCTTGCAACATTGACGCACCTATAGCTTGAACAGCTCTAGAGGAAATGAGAAAGCTTGCATTAGGCGAAGCACCACAAAGGGCTGAACCTATAGTGAATATAAGAAATCCTAAATTGTATATCTTTCCTCTTCCAAATCTATCTCCTAGCCTACCTAACTGGGTAGTTAGAACTGCGATAGTTAATAAGTAAATTAAAATTATCCAAATGAGAGTTAGTAAATCAGTATGCAGACATTGTAACATTACTGGTAATGCAAGAATCACAATAGTAGAATCAATTGCGGCCATCATTGTCCCAAGAACTACTATAAGGGTGACAAGTGATACTCTATCCATAAAGTTAAGTATGTAATCAAAAAATAAAAAGTTTGTTACCAAATTACTTAAATTTATAAGCTAGCTCGACGTACTTGTCAGGGTTCAGTATATCCTTTGGATCTAGCATCCTCTTAATTCCCATCATTAAGTCTAGAACCTTCTCACCGTTATGACTTTTTATCTGCTCCGACATCATTTTAGCCTTCTGTATTCCTACTCCATGCTCTCCGGTTACTGAGCCTCCTAAGTCTATTGCAACTTTGGCTATTTCATTAAATATCTCTTCCATCTCTTTTTCGTCGTCTACAACAATGTTGGGGTGTAAGTTACCGTCGCCTATGTGTGAAATAATGTAGAACTTCGTGTTATGCTTCTTTGCGATTTCGTTTAGTTTAGATATAGCTTCTGGCAATTTAGATATAGGGACTACTATGTCTTCTGCGTAAAAAGTTCTAGTTTCTGCCTTAACTGCAATTGCTGCTTGAGACCTCAAAGAATAAAGCCTCTCAGCCTCATCTCCTTCTAAAACTTCTACCTTACCTTTCAATACCTTTAATAAGTCTTGCAATTGGTCTTCTTCTATTGAAATCAGAAGCATTCCTCCTTCTGATTCTTCAAGGCCGGCATTTAAGTTCCTGTTTAATGCCTTTATTACATCAGCGTCTATATATTCTGAAAACTCCGGTAAGATTCTGGCTTTCCTTATACCTATAATATTATCTGCCACAGTACTAAAATCTGGCAATAAGACTTTCACTGTATAAATCTTCTTTCGGGGTTTTGGAATTATTCTAAGCCAAGCTTCAGTTATTATCCCAAGTGTACCTTCGCTGCCCACAAACAAGTGGGTTAAATCATATCCTGCTCTATTCTTCCTTAACGGTTCTCCTACTTTCACAACTTCTCCAGTAGGCAATACTACTCTCAGCGAGAGAACCCATTCCCTAAAAGGTCCGTATTTTACTCCTCTCATTCCACCGGAACCTTCAGAAATCGCTCCTCCAACTGTGCATAAGAAGAAACTAGCAGGATCTGGAGGGAAAAAGAATCCTTTGCTTTCCACTGCTTCATAAAGGTCAATGAGTTTCACTCCAGGTTGGACTCTTACGTACCAGTCTACGTCATTTATTTCGAGAATCTCATCCATTTTCGAGAGGTCAACGAGGATGCAGTCTTTACATGCAGTAGCTCCAGTTAAACTACTACCAGAACCCCAAGGAACTACTGGAATATTATGAGTATACGCATATTTAACTATCCTAACAACTTCGCTCTCGTTTTTTGGAAAGAAAATCATTTTAGGAGAAATTTTATAGCCTGCGAAGTCTTCTCTTTCCTCTTTTGAATGCTCTATATCGAGTAGTTCTTCCATATTACTAAATTTTACCACTATAATTTAAGCTAACGATTTAACTTACATTTTATTAAACCTATTTATGATAACCTTAAAGCTCCTTAATTCTCAAATAACTTATGACGGAGAAGTAATATTAATAAAAGAGAATATACCTAATAGTGAAACTAATGTTGAAATTTTTGCTGACGGAATTAGTAAGCTATCCTTAGAGACGCCACACTATAGAATTACCGGGAAAAACCTATATTTACCGTCAAGGGAAATAAACTTAGCAGATGTCAAATCCTTTGCTTACTCAGCAGTAAGGAATCTAATTAGAGAAGATAAGGAGCCGATAATTGCTTTAAGCGGTGAAGGCTTAGTTTATGACTTCTCAGTTAATTGTCACGAGGTTAAAATAATTGAGAAGACTTTAAACGGAATACATTTCCTCTCTGCAGCTTTACAAAAACCTCTATTGCCTTCTTCTGTTAGCGTTCAGTTACCTCCTTGGGCTACTCCTTTTAAATTGTTATCAGCAGTTATATTATTGTCTGAAAAACCTCAAGACGTTTTGAAGAAACATTTTCAACAGATAACAAAGATAGTTACAGATTCTGGATACATTGAGAAGAATGGTCTAAGATTGGTTAAACTGTATTATGGTGGAGTTAATAAGGTATTATGTTATTCCCAATTAACTGGTTACTTATGCTTCGAAGAGGAGGAAAAGGTTAAAGAAATAAGGCCTTCGGATAAAGATATAGAAAAGTTAGCTAATAATATCCTAAAAGGTTATGGGAAATGCGTTATAGAAAAAGGAATGATAGTCATCTAGTCCTTCTCTGACAAGGGCGAGGTCTTAAGGGTTACACCCCTTTGTGGGTGCTACTCTGTTATGATCCACTATCATTTTTTCTAAAAAGTAAATAATATAATATAAATGATAAAATCAGAGCTATAGGGATTAAAATTTCATAAGTATAATAATTGGGATTACTGACATGACTACTAATTGTAATTACAGTTATAGATTTTGTTGATGAATTACGCGATGATGGGATATTATGATAATGAAAAGGATCTATGGAATAAGAACATGCCCTATAGCATCTGAAATTCTCTTTTCCAGTAGTTAACTTTGCGTAATATTTACAAAAATTAACTGCGATATTTACAACTTTCTCCGCAGTGTCCTCTCCAAAAGTAAAGTAATTTGGAAAAGTTACGTAAGTATTATTCTTAAGATAAAATAACCATAATGTAGCATTTAACTTGCAGAATTTGGTAATTTCACCGTTTCCTCCTCCTCCGAAAACTAATTCTGCATCGTAGTAACTTCCAATTGGAGTGTAATGTTTCCCGCAAACTAATATGTAAGCAAATTTGAATTTACCATGAATCAAAACGTTATCATATACAATTTCCTTATAGCACATAGAACTACCATTCTTAACAAAAATAACAGCAAAACTGATTAATATTCCGCATTTTTCTAAACTAACGTTTGTTACTAGATATCCGCATAATGGTAAGCAGTATTTGAGCTCCGGTTGACAGTAATAATTTCCATAATAATATTCAATTTTACCGCTTTGGTTAACTATTGTAACGTAACCATTGGGGGAGGTAATACTAGAATTTGAAAGAGTAGAATCAATACATGTAATATTTAGAATACCATCTGCTAGTTTAAATTCATGTTTTAATGTAAGAAATTCTAAAACATTCTGAAGCCAATAGACTTGCCTACAAGTTTTCAGTACTACATTAAGTTGTAAAGAAGCAGAACATGGGGGTACTAAATTTTGTGAATAATTATAAGCTAAAATACAACTAATGTTAAATTTACCTAAAATAGAAGTAGTTTTTATTAAATAAGGTTTAGTTGCTTTTGTCTCGTTAAGGATACCATAACTAGCTATGCCTTCTGAAGATAGTGAGGAAAGTTTAAGATAAGGGTTAATAAAGCAAGGAATTACTTTATATGATAAATAAAATAATGAGTCTTTGTATACGCATATTTTTATAAAAATATTCTTAGGATTTTTAAAATATACGTAAGAATCCTTTGAGAAAACTATTGTTGTATTTTCATATTCTTTAATAATTTTATTACACTGAATGATTTCAAAACTCAATGATACATTAGACACAACAAAAGCCTTTAGAGCTTCTGGGGTTTCTAAGTCAGGTATAGGAATTAGAACGGATTCATTTGTACTAAATAAAAATGAAGGGCATAAAGCTTTTTGAATGCATTTTAATTTTATAATGTAATAATGAAAATTGAATTGGCTAGCGCTTTTAACTACTACTTTATATTTACCTTGAATTAGTAGGAGCCCAGAAGTTAAATTATTTTTTGTATAATTCATATAAATTAATTTTTGACAGGAATTATTGCATATTCTTAAAATGGAAATGTTAACATTCTCTCCTTCTATATTAAAAATAAATGCTGAAGGAGAGGTAATATTAAGGATATAAGTATTATTACATTGTGAATATAAACTCACATGATTACCAAGACTTAAAAGAATGAGGATAACAATTACCAGTTTTATAATATGCATTTTATTGAACTACTAATGATTACCTATTTTAATCTTATCGTAGGAAGTAGTTTTGGACTTAGTTGAAAGTACTCTAACCCATACTTTTTAAGCAATTTTAACGCACTCTTAGATATTGACGGAGCAACTATTCCTCCTCTAACCCTCTCTCCTTTCCAGCTTAAGTAATCAACGTATCTCTTCAGCTGAGAAACAGCTTCTAGTCCTGCTTGAGCTCTCTTAAACTCCAAGATTAAATATCCTGTAGAAGTAACTCCAAGCAAGTCTATTTTACCGAATGGAGTTTGATACTCCCTTTCCAAAGGTATGAAATCTCTAGAAATTAATTCAGGATTTTTAACTACTTCTTCCACCATTTCGCTCTCACTACCAAATAAATGAAATTCACCTTCGTCCACTTTCGATAAAGATAGATAATACACTATAGGCATTAAAATTTCCAAGACCTCCTTAGGTCTCTTCCTTTCCACGTAAATATTAAGTTCGTCACCTATTTCCACCTTAACTTCTGAACTCGAAGGTTGCCAATTAACGGGCTTAAGCTTTTTATTACTATGAACTAGAACGCTTCCATCAGGCTTAAAAGTTATTAGTCTAGAACTATAAGTGGCTATAGAGGAAGCTCTACCAGCGTATAGAATTTTGCATAACCCGAAGAGAGTAATAACATAGTTTTTCCTTTCATTCTCTAGAATATCTTTTACAGTAGAAAACTCTGGAAGATCAAAGAATTTGTACTTTTCCATCATGAGTGGTAATACCTAGGAAATATTTTAATCTTACTAAATGTAAAGGTGATATCATGGATTTCCTAGACGAGATTCATAATGTAAGATATAGGCTGGCCATGGCGCTTAAGGTTTCATCTTTTAAGATCGGTGATTTTACTTACATTGAAACTTCTGACCCAAATAAGGACTTTGTAATAGGAGAAGAAGAAGGAAAGGTTTTCGTATTGCCTATAAATAAGGACTGCGTAAAGTTTAGCCAGGATATAAAACATTGCCTTGGATTTGATTATTATTACAAAGAGCAATTTCCATGGAAGGAAGAAGTTAAAATAGGAGTACTTGACAGGATTATTAGAATTTTAAAAGTATTTAATGACTATAGTGAAATTAAGAATTATATAATCAACCAAGAGATTACTCAATACGAAGGAAAAGACTATGCAATGCTTGAAGGCGACCTTTATTTTTCTAACCCGTATGAAGAATTTCTTGACAAATTAAAGGATAGCGACCTTGAGAAGATAAAAAAGCTAAGTAAAGCTTACCAGGAGGTAAAGAATTTTCTTGACATGCAAGTAGAAAATCAAACATCTGTTGAAGATATATATAAGGAAATAGAGAGTGAATTAATTAAGATAGCAAGAAAATATAACGTGGAGTTAGATTATGGTAAATCAATAAAACTTTATTCTGACGAGAGAATTTCTGAAGACGAAGAGCATGTAGAGGAGGAAATAAGAGAACCAATTAATGTTAACTCCTTATTAGCTAAAATCAGAGCAAAGAAAGTAATTGAGAGAAAAGATGACTTCCTAAATTTTCTATTTAGCAAGGAAGGAGAATTTAATATATGGGACGAAATAAAAGGAAAAGGAATTATACTAGATGAAATGAAGGATAAAAATGTTACAGTTCTATTAACTTACCCGCAAGAATTAGAGATCAACATAGGAGGAATTAAAAGGAAGATTTTAGTTCCTAAACCGTCTATTTTATTTATAAAGAAGGACTCCGCTTATTTCGAAATAGCTAGGTAACTGAAGTAACAATTTTTTCTATTGTAGATTCCCAGTAAGAGTTTGATAGAAGAAAAGGAAAAGATATTGAAACATAAAATAGTGTCAATGGAAGTATAAATAATAAACAGAAAATTAAGCATTTGGGTATAAACGCTAATATTACTAGAGGAATAAGTGGAATTGAAGTTAGTAGAGATACTAAGAATCTTATCGGTGAAACATTTAACGGCATATTATATCTTTGTTGATAATATCTGGCATATACTGACATTATGAATATAGAGCTTAAAGGTATGAAAACTACTAATCCTAAAGCGTTTCCAATATAACCAAAAAGTAATGAAAGTATAGCAAAGGGTGATAAAATAATCGCAATAGATACGGCTTTACTTATTAAGTAATATCTTGCAAACTCTAATGGCGTCATAACGTTCAAATCTAGCCATAGAGGTTCAGTAATGAAAGAAGCACTTGCGATCATTATCATAATAAACCAACCTCCAAATAATATATAGAAAAATATAAAATTTAATTCATTAATATGATTTAAAATAATGTAAAGTACCCCAGCTAAAATGGAAGAACCTAAAATAACCTTCCATAAATCAACTCTTTTAGAAATTAATGTGTTCATACCCATCCAGTTGACTCTTCCCCCTATTTCAATTATTCTTATGTTTCTAATTAAAGTTAAGATAAATGGATTATACGATTTAAAGGAAATTTGATCTTTAACCTCTTCTTTCTCAGAAGATATAATAATATTGGAATAGGAAGAAAAGTTAAATTTTCTTATAGCTATAATAAATATTGCTAATGCAAATAAATAGGAAATAGCATATCCCTCAAAATATCCATAAAACATTGAAAGAGGACTTAATGGGAAATCGAAAATGGCAGAAATCAGCCAAAATATAATAACTAAATCTACTAATACCTTTCTTTTATTATCTAAGTTAAAAAGTATTGCAGGCAATGAGGAAGAAATTAATGCAAATGAAGGAATAACAATTACTCCTATAATACCTAAGGCTTCAATAAACCAAAATATAAAGATTGAAAGAAAAATTATATTAACAATGAAGCTTCCTATAATTAATGCTGTTATTATCTTATCATCGTCAAAAGGTAATAAGGCTAGAAAATCACTATCCGACTTATTTGCTAAACTAAATCTACTATTGAAGGGTGATACAGCCACCATAGTTGTAAGATAAAATATTGATAGATACTTAAATTCCTCATTTACATAAATTGGCGCATTACTATAACTTACATAACCTATATAGCCAAAGAATATTGCAAAGACCAAATAGAAAATTAGACTTCTCTTCGGAATTCTAGAAAATATAACAAATTTAATTAATTTCTCAAGCATTTCTCATCATCCTAGCAACAACACTTTCAATTGTTTCGTCTTCTCTTCCTAACGCTCTAAGTTCATCTATACTTCCCTGCCATATTACCGTACCCCTAGATATAATAATAACGTGATCAGTAAGTCTTGTCGCTATGGACATAATATGGGTTGAGATCAAGAAAGTTGATTTCATATCCCTTAATACATTTATCACCTTCTCCTGAGTAGGAATATCTAGGTAATTTAACGGCTCGTCAAGCAAAATTATCTTAGGATTATGAATAAGTATTAATGCCAATGACAATTTCTGTTGATTTCCTCTTGAAAGTTTACCAGCTTGAACTCTCTCATATTGCCTTAAATCAAGTAAGTCCAACATCTCATCTACTCTTTCCTTTTTAACTCCTCTTAAGGAGGCTATATATTCTAAGTTTTCTCTAACAGTCAAAATCCTATATGGCATTGGATCCTCTGGTAAATAGCCTAAAAATCTTTTAACTTCTTTAGTTCCCGGCTTCATTCCCATTATTTCCACTTCTCCATAGTCGGGTTTTAAAAGTCCTGCAAGAATTTTCATGGTAGTAGATTTTCCAGCACCATTAGGACCTAACAAAGCAAACCTTCCATCGCATGGAATAGTAAACGATAAATTATTTAATGCAATTATTGAGCCAAATCTCTTAACAACGTTCCTCAAAGAAATACATTCCATTATCTTACAATTTTCACGTGAATTATAAAAAGTTTTTACTAGCATGATTATTTTGCTCATCACTTAACATAAATTTTATTTTATCTCTATCTAAGGATACATTACTATTAGTTTTAATGTAACTATGGATAAGGCTATTAATGGTACAAAAACTCTATATTTTAATGCTGACTTCCTCCCGTCAGCGAGGGTTCCCCTCATCGATTTGGGTTTACATCTCTCATCTGAGGGGCAGTCGAGAGGGTCAGAGACCCCCTCCCATTTAAATTCGTGACAGCAATAACGTCACGATCGTTCTCATAACCACACGAGGGACAATGAAAATACCTATGAGCGATCTCAACCATTTTGTGACCACACTTAGGACAAGTTGTAGCAATAGCTTTAATTTTACTTTTCATAATAATAGTGGTATTACCAGGAGGAAGAAGATGAAGAAAAATGTTATAACAAGTGTTGTCTTAATCGCGGTAATTATAGTAAGTATGACTTTTATTTTATTACATTTCTTAAATAATAATATAATGCATATCAAGAGTTCAGAAAAGGGTAGTAATGATGAAGTAATTACTACTGCTTCCCATCAAGAAGGATATTTTTCAATAATTGGAAGCTATAAGAGCGATAGCGAATATTCAATGGGGGAAATATATTCTATTGATTGCTCATTCTTCGTTTCACCCTTCCTGTGGAATTTGAAATATGCGGACGGTAATGCTAATCTCACCTTTAGGAACGGAGTTTTATACGTTAATGTCAATTTTTCGCATTTCGAGAAAATAACTCCTTCAATCCCAGTTGATGGCTATCCTGGATTAATGTATGGTCATGAAGGATGGTTTCCCTTTGCAGGAACTACTATAGAAAATCCTTCTTTAGTATTACCTAAAAAGGTATACTGTTTACCTAATATTATCTCTACCCTCAACTACTCGGTATGGGTGCAGGAAGGCACCATTGACGATTTCTCTTATGATATTTGGTTAAGTCAAAATCCTAACACTACGTATTTAGCTTTTCCTGACATTGAACTAATGATCTGGTTATACCACAATGAGACTCTCTCTTCCTACTTCATAAAAGTGGGAGAAGTACAAGTACCTATTTGTGTAAACGGAAGCAAAATTACGTGTACATTTACTGTTTACATTTTACCTCACACAGGTTCTTCTAACGGTTGGATAGGAGTATATTATTTATCAAACCAAAATCTAGAAGGAAAGGTTAGTATTCCCTTAACATTCTTTATAAAGGACGAATTTCAATGGATAAATAAAATATTCCCAACAATAAACGAAAGCTCTTATTACCTAGATGCAATTCAAGTAGGAATGGAATTCAATGACTATAATGGAATAGCACAACTTGGATATACTCTTTATTGCTGGATAATGAGTACACCACAAGGAGTAAAGATATTAGATGAAGCATAGGCACTACAGCAGTTTTATCTACATATTATTGAGAGATATTTAGGGAACCTATTATAGAACTACGAGAAAAGTGGTTACAGAAATTCAAGGAATAAAAGTTTACGATCCATACCAACCGCCCAAAAAACTTGGGAACAGTAGTTAGAGTAGACTTATGCATTGCCGACGGCTCTTGTATAACTGCTTGCCCAGTAAACGTATTCCAATGGTATGACACATCAGAAAAGAAGGCTGATCCAATAAACGAACAAGCTTGCATATTCTGTATGGCCTGCGTAAACGTTTGTCCAGTTGTCGCAATAGATGTTAAACCACCTTAAATACTTAGGTGGATACAAGAAATTAATGATAAAGGTTTTTCATTTAAGAAGGACTTACTTAACACTTACCTCCGCACTTTATCCGGAGGGAATTAACTTCATTAATAAAATAAAGGTACTATTTGTGAACAAGAACTACTGTAAAAATGCCTTTGAAGATGTTGAGAAGTTAAGAGAAGGCAACACTATAATATTCATAACTGCCGCTAAAAATTACGAATTTAAACAAACATCGTGGGGAGAGTTATTTATTTCTGCTGGAGTAGGAGAGAGTGGAGAAAATGCGGGTTGTACAATAAATATTTCTGCCTTCGTAAATTATCCGCTCAATTTAAACGGCTTAGTTGATTTAGTTAGGTCGATAACTGAGGCAAAGAGTGGTGCCTTAAGGGACCTTAATTTTCTATTTACTGGAACTGCAAGTGATGCAATAGCTGTAGGTACTATTGGAGGAAATGAGTATTTTGCAGGGCCTTCAAGCGAAATAGGTAAGAAAGTGACTAAGGATGTTAGAGAAGTTCTTAGAAAATTATTGATCAAGGATTTGAACTCTGAATAACTTTAGGAATATGGATGAGATGTTAGAAACTAGATGAAATTATAGTAGAGCTTACAGAGATAGGGGTTAAGGGATGAAAGGGGATGGATAGCCCCCTTATAGATTTATTCGTTTATCTACTAGTGGCGCTCCTCTCCAGCTCAAGTATGAGCAACCAGCAATAAGGGACTAGGTGAATGAAAGTCCCCTCAAATGGTTCTCTGAGCCACCCGAATCGATGAACCCTTTGGAAGGGAAACCCTTCCAGGAGGAGGTCAGAATGGGCACCTCTCCATACGCAATCTTAAGTCTTATTTCATGATAAACAATTGAACCTTTATGAGCAATATTCAAGTCAAATCCTTATGATATTCCAATTTTGAAAAAATTGAGAATTACATAAGAAACTTAGATTTCTTTAAAAGGAGAAAATTAAATAAGGAAGGTATTTTTAAAGCATTTAATCTAGCTCATTTTAATTCCGCTGGTGTAATGTTTATAAATATTTTTGCGCAATATTCGAAATCCCTTGAGATCTTATTTACTAGCTCATCAGAACTTATTGCAGAGTAAATAAATCTCGGTCTTCCTCCTTTAGAACTTTGATCTTTCATTCTTTGAACAAAACCTATGGAAAGCAATTTATTTAATGACCTATTAACTGAAGCTTTGCTTAGCTTTAGCTCTGCTGCTAACTCATCCTCATTTTTTGGTCCGTTCTTTATTAGCTCTTTCAACACCTTAAAGTCAGTATCAGAAATGTCATAGCAGAAGAGTAGGGCATCTAACAGACCTACTTCCTTTCCTGAAGGTAATTTAACTTTAAGCTTTTGCACTTCCATATCTAATCATGATATATATGATAAAAACGTATATATAAATCTTTGTATAATTTAGTAAAATATTAATTTATTTGATTATTTAGAATATACTTAATAAAATGATAATAGGCTATAACGTTTCCATGTAACTTTTAATAACTGTGGAGAATAATTTTTACATTTATATTAATAAACTACCTATATAAAAGAAGCTAATAGCCCTTTTTAATTTTATTACTCGAGTATTAACTAGAGAAATTATGTCATCACAATTTCTTGTTCATTACAACAAGGAGGTAGTAAAAAAGGAGATCTTTGAATTTTCAAAGAATAGGTGGATTGCGCTTTACGGAAAAACAATGATAAGGTATAACGATAAAGAACCTTTATCCATATCATCTCCGGAAGAGGTTCCTTCTCTAGTAAAGAGGTTTAACGCAAGGACTGTTTATGCAACTGCAGGAAAGTACGAGAAAGTGAATAAAGAAAACGTGAGTGGAGACAAAATATTCGCTTATACCCCTTTCTTTGATATCGACACTAAGATAGATAAATGGGAATATGCAATAAAGGCAGCAGATGTAATTATTTCTGCCCTAGATAAGGAAGGAGTTTCAATGTCTGTTTATTTACTATGGAGCGGTGAGGGAATTCACGTAAGGATAAACGAAAATGCTATACCAAAAGATTACGATCCTTTGACTGCAGCCCACGCAATAGTTCAATATGTACTAAAGAAAGTTAAGGACGAAATAAAGAAGCTTTCAGACGAATCAGGAGGAGTACTTAAAATCGACGAGCTAATTGATGCAAAGAGAATATTCACTGCACCTCTCTCATTCCACAAGGAATTGAATTATGTAGCCGTTTGTTTTTCTCCAGATAAATTGCACGAATTCAATTTAGACTGGGCTAAGCCTGACAGCTTTAGACATGAGGAAGGAGTCTTCTCAAGGTATGTAGAAGACGAAACTGAGGAATTGCTTTCTAAGGCAATCCTTGAGTATAAGCCAACTCACGAGGGAATAAAGCCAGAAAGAAGAACTACTCCGCAAGGTAAAATAGGAAGGTTTCAAGTAATGGGAATAGTCCAGGCTGCAAGGTATTATGTACTTTACGGAGATTTGCCAAAGGCAGAGTCTTTTGGATTAAATAGAGCAATATTTTACGCATGGGCAAAGTATTACGGTAAGGGTTACACTCCTAAAGTTACCGGGCAAAAATTGCCCGCAGAATTTAGGAAAGATAGAATTTTAGTAACAGTTGCTGGAGAACAAGTTTACCAGAATCCAGAGAACGGGCTTTTCGTTATAGGCGATAAGGAGCAAACTCCAGAAGATTATAACAGGGAAATTAAGGAGAAAATAAACGCTGTAATCCCTTACGATAAAGCTTGGGAAGCTACTGTAAAATACGTTTCTTCGTTTCCTAAAGAGGTTTTACAAAATCAGAGGGAATTCTACCAGAAAGTATACTTGCCAATTCGTGACGCGTTCATAGAAAAAGTTGTAAATAGGAAGAGCGGATTGGATGCCTTCTTCAAATGACTCATGCCTCGACTTTTTAAATGAATTTGTTTGTCTTTAATCCATAAAGGAGCAATTTATAGTCCTTCCCGCTAACGTAAGTAGATACTATAGCACTCATTATTATAGAATAAGGAATAAAATACATGTCACCAATCTCCTTCATAATTGATATAAGTCTTACTGATTTTTTTAATGCTAATGGATTTACAGCAGGAGAAACCTCCAGGTTTAGCCAACCGTACCTCTTAACTTCCTCCTTAATTTCTTTAAAGTCCACGCCATTATCTATCGCCTTCTGAAAATCCCTCTCGACGTCATCAATTAATTCCCTCAATTTAACAAATAAATGGACCGCATCTTCTAAGGAAATTCCGCTCTTTTTTAAAGCCCAATTAGCGTATCTGAGGGAGGAGAGTAATATTCTCTTGCTAGTTTCGCTTTTTGATTCTATAAATGAAGATAATTCCTTCGAATCCAATTTTCCTAATTCTATTTCTAGGAATTTTCTTGAAAAAGAAAGCCTGTCTTCATTTAGCTGAGTTACCGTAATCTCTTCGGGATCTATAAGTACCTCGCCCATCTTTAAGCCTACTCTAGGTGGAGAATTAGATAGGAAGACGTATGGCCTAAAGAAAGGGAAAAGCCCTTTAGAAACTAAAATTACGTATGTAGTTAATCCCATGTAATTGCTTACTATTTCCTTCCCAGAGGTCACTTTCTTTACAGCCTCATCAAAATTTGGAGTATAAAACTTCCAAACATAGGGGAATACATATTTTGGCTCTTCGTAGCTCGAAGGTTTAAAGAGCTCCTTTAAGGACAACTTATCTAGAATGAAGTCCTCATATTCTTCCTTTATTTTTTCAGCTTCTTTTTCGTCTTTAAACTTGTTGAGTAAAAAGCTTATAGCGTTTCGAGCGTATTCCTTTCCAGAGATATAATCGTTTAAAACCTTTTGTTGGAAATATGTAGCATACATTGGAAAATCCTTATTCCTTATCTCGTTTAATTCGTCGTAAGACTCAAACTTTATGCTTTCAATAACTTCTAGGTATTCTTTCTCTTCCGGCTTTTTCTCGTACATAAAAGGCAGTAGGAATAATGATACTACAAAGTTAGGGTCTGTAAATTCTTTCCTATTTCCTGCGTCAATCAGTATTGAGTTTGGCAGTATTGACTCTAGCATTTTAATAAATATGTGAAACAAGGTTTAAAGATGTTCCTCTCTCTTAAACCAAATAAAGAAAAGTATTGTAGCGAAGGAGTAAAGGAAACCCGTAATGAAGAATGGTAGAATTAAATTTCCCTCATTAAAGAAGTAACCTCCTATGCTTGGACCTATAGCTCTTGGTATGGATTCCATAAAGTTCACTATTCCATTTGCTCTTCCCCTTTCTTCCTCAGGAATTAACCTTAAGAGGAAACTTTCAAATACTGGAGAAGTCATATTCATTAATACATTTCTACTAACGAATATTAACGAAGCTATTAAAAAATCTGGCGACAAGGGTAGTAGAAAGAGGAGAACTATGGCCAAGGAATGAGTATAAACTATTGTTTTAACTCTTCCAAGCCTTTCGGCTAATAAAACAGAGCCGTAACTACTGAAGGCTAAAGTTAACTCTGATATCGCGAAAACTGGGCTCATTTCTGCTCCCGTTACTCCGAACTTTAAATAAAACCAGAGGGACATTAATGGGATTACCAACCCTGCTCCCAAACCTATTATTGCCTCTGTTGAGAACTTTGATACAACTTTAACGCTACTTATCTTTAACTTTTTACTACCCTTGAACTTTTCCCTTACTGGAAGAACTAGGAGTAAGGCTATTAGGTTTATTAAAACATCTAAGAGAAGTATTCCTTTATATTCTATAAATATTGGAAACAAACTACCTATAACTGAAAATAAGATGGTAAGGCTTTGTCTAAGGCCAAGCGATTTATCTAAATTCTCTGATTTTTCTGCTAATAGGGAGAATAGAAGTCCGCCCGCACCCCAGGTTAATGAGAATATGTATGCAATAGGAATACCTAGAAAAAGAAAGAAGAAGGATACTGTACTTGCCAACCTAGAAATTATGACAAATTTCTTCCTCCCATAAAGGTCGCCAAGAAATGATAAAATGAGAGAAATAAAAGAACCTACTAAAACTCCCAAGGAAAGTAATTCTCCAATTTCTAATGCAGATAAACCCAAAGAGAGAAGATAAAGTGAAATAATTATAGAATTACTACCCATTATCAATCCTGACAATGAAGATGAGAGTATAAGCAGGAATTCTTCCTTTCTCACGCGTATCTATTTAGCTAGACCTTTTTATTGTTAATCTTTCCAGTTTCTACTAATGCTTAAATATCTGGTGGAAAAAGTAGAAAATATGGAAAGCATAAAAGTAAAGCCAGAAACTAAGAAGAAGCTTACAGAAATTGCAGGAATGCTCGAAAAAAAGACCGGTAAGAGAGTATCCTACGACGACGTTATAAACTATTTAATTGAGAAGAAGTTTAAGGATAGGAAAACTGCTGAAAAATTATTTGGAATAGCTAAAGGAGCGAATTTATACGAGGAACTCTTAAATGGACGTAAAGAAGACGAAAATAGTTCTTGATTCTGGAGTTATATTATCGTTTCTTGAAGGGGAATTTAGAGATTATTATGAAAAGATATTGAATCAAGAGATTATACCTTATATCAACACTGTTAATCTCACAGAAGTATATTACGTTCTTTGTAGGAAAATCGGGAAAGAAAAAGCGGAAGAGATTATTAAGAGTATAATAAAATCTGGGTATTATGAAATAGTAGGTGTCAAACCTAAAATTTTAAAATATGCTGCAGAATGCAAATGTATACATTCAATTTCATTAGCAGATTGTTTTAGTATAGCTACTGCAAAATTCCTCAAAACTAGGGCATTATTTAGGAGAGAAGAAGAGCTTGCGAAGAAAAGCATAGAAGAGGTAGAATTTATTGACTGAGTAGTGAGAAATAATAAGTTATCATCGACACAGTAATTGCAACGTCGTAGATTATGTAAACCTTGAATAATAGTAATAATAAAGATAAAATTAATATTACATATATCCATCTTATAAAGCCTTTACTATTTATTACTCCTAATCCGCTTAAAGCCAAGGAAATAGCCAAGGACGAATAAAACCACTTAATGTTGTCTATAAGCGTGGGTGGGAAAGAGGTTATACCTATTAAAGGAAATAAATCTTTCCTAAACTCACCCTCGATGTAGTGAATTAAATAAATTGAAAGCATTTCGACCATCATAGGATAAAAGAACCAACCACCATTGAACGTAAAGTAAAATAAATTGTTCACCTCACAAGCAATATTAAAAGTTAGGCTCATCAAAATCTCATTTGCAACTGCGAGAAGAGATATACTTAATGAACTTATAGAGTTCATCTCAAATTTTACCTTAAACTTCTTAATGAAAGGGAATACCAAAAGAATGTAGGCAACCATCGTAAAATTATTTATTAATATTGCCTCAGCAAGAGACAGTTTACTAGGAAACAGCAAGTAAAAGCTCGCACCTAAAAACATGGTAATCATCATTACGAAGCCAAAAATAACTAGAGAAAAGCCTAACTTACTCTTTACTCTCTCAGCCTCGTGAAGTAAAAATACGATAATCGCAACCATTACTCCAGCAATTATTGAAAGTAAGAAAAAGTCTCCCATGTTCAACTACTTACTTTTACCAAATTTTTCCCTTAACCAATGTCTAACGTCGTAGAACATGATATTATCATAAGGACAAGCGTTTACACATTCTCCTATGCCTATGCATTTCATTGACTTGAACTCTCCATTCTTTATGAAGTAAGCCCTCATGTCAGTAAGCCCAACTGGGCAAGCATTTGCACAGTCCACAGTCTTACAATTTAAGCACTGTTGAGGGTCTTTCACTTTTAGCCTAAATAATCCTATTCTGCTTACTGCTTGATTAAATACTCCCCAGTAGCAATAGCCAGTAGTTACACAAGCGAAAGTTCCTAGGAAAGGAATAGATATGAAGAGAATATACCACATTATGTCAAACCAGATAAAGTATATAAGTAAGGTAATATCTACACCATATACCGTAAAATGTATGACTCCCTCGCTGTTTAGGTAAGATATAACTGCAGAAGCCAATACGAAAATCGAAACCCCTAAGGCTATTGCTTTATACCAAGGAGAAAGCTTAGAAGTTAAGGTCTTCTTTCCAAGCCTTGAAGTTCTATTATACACTTTTAACGCGTCATAAAAGTTTCCTTGATACATTAAAGGCGCAGTACAAGTGACTGCACATAAATTCCTACTACCGAACAAGAAAGAGAGTATTGCATATACCACGTAAGTACCTATTAGACCGACGAGGACGGAATTACTTACCGGAGCAATAGTTCCTATTCCCATAGACCATAAATAAGGAACGTATTGCGAAATAGAAGATATTGGAGAGAAGGTAGGTATATAAATTGAGTAAATAGCATAAGCTATTATCATTAACATCATCCTTACTCTAACTTCCCTGACGTGCATTTCCATCATTTTCTTAAAAGCTAAGAATCCCATTTCTATCCCCATCATTATTAAAAACCATACACTACCTAGCACGCTTCCAACTATATCTATGAAATCCCATATTGCACCTTGTACATTATTTAACGGCAACCAAGGTAACGATAAACTTGAAATGAAACCGCTTATTCCGGGAGAAAATACCCCTTCAACGAAATCCAGTGTCCCTCCCATAAAGAATTCCATGACGAAGGTTAGGAATATTATTCCAAAAGCTAATTTAGAATTCCTTAAATAGTTTCCTTTTATCGAATTTGGACCCGCTAGAGACCTAAAGATAAACCAAGACATGGCTATCATCATTGAAACGTCGAATACTACAAGAGTTGAATAAATAAAGTACAAGAACTCTCCTAGCATCATTAACATATATATTGCCATTAACTCCATTGTTGTAAAGGTCTCTTGATTTGCCCTTAGCCTTTGATTATAAAGCGTTTCATATATCATTATGGTTGCTCCTATCATTATTATTGCTGAAGCCCAGAAAGGTATAACAACGTTGGGGAAGAGTGCAGGGAACCAAGGCATTAATAAAAGTAGTGAAAGAAGATAGTTTCTAGTAATTTTATCTAATTTTCTGAAGGATAAATAGAAAGTAAAGGACATTTCTGCAAGCATTACGCTCACAAACCAAACGTTCTCTACGGAAGAATCTATCGTAACTGGCTTCCCTGTTTGCAGAACTACGAATAGTGAACCCATGAAGAACTCTGAAATAACCATAAATAGAGAAAAGATCGCGTAAATAACTCCTCTTCTCCTTATACTTTTAATTGAAAGGATGGAATATAAACCAAGGAATGCATAAGCCCCGTTAATTATTAGAAAATAGAATAGACAATGGTAAGCGATATAAAGGTAAGCACCAATGTTCATTGTTAACATCATTCCTTCAATGTATAAAGCTGTAAGTACTCTTCTTTCGCTCTTCCATTTCTCTACTTCATAAATTACGTAAATCATTACGACAAGCATTGAGAACGCTATTCCGAAGAGGAGAAGGAAATTGTTCATGATAAAAAATGCGTACCTATGTTTATAAATTTTTCTTACTAAATCTATATAACTTTTTTATGATTATTTCCTTTATATTTAGATTTAATTCTTATTTAGTTATTGTACAACATAATCAAGAATTAGTGAGTATATAATATTTCTTCCTCATCATCCAGAGACGATATAAGAGGAAGAGAGATAGGAATTTACGGAATGTTATCTGCATTAAGCAGAGTACTGGGTTCTTCTTATGCAGGTTTTTAATGAATGATTATCTTTAATAGCTAATCTTATTAGGATTCTTTTCAGCTTTACTTTATTATCCTTTAATAAAAAGAGACAAAATTACTAAAACTGCAACTAAGGCAAAGAAAAGCCTTTATCTTTAAGAGAAGTCAGAGATCCATCCTTCTGAACTTTAAGTACCCCAGTAATGATAGACCTATAAGCCAAGCTAACTGTGCAGCTATAGATATTCCTAAATTAAACGGTGCTCCTGCTAAAGTTAAATGAGTTGATAAGTACATTGCAACAGAGCAAATGGATGTGGGATTTACGTAATAACCTACTATATTTACTACGTTAGTCGGTAAAAATATTGGCAATAGCCCTTCAACTATTCTGATAATGAAAAATAATGCTATTGAAATACCAAGGGTTGCTGACGCAGATTTAATGAAATTGCTTAACATGAAAGAAAGTATGTAATAGAAACTGAGAATTGAAACTAATTCTATTATCATCATACTAACTACAAAGCTTGGAAAATAATGTACTAAAGCTGAAAAGGTATCACCTACTATCAAGCTAAATATAATACTAGTCACTACTCCAGTTAATAATCCGCTGGTAAGCCTGGTTAGATAAAAGTCTGCCCTAGTTAACGGTCTCGATATTATAAACTCTACTGCTCCGCCATCTATAAGCTTGGAATAAAGTACGTAAGCTAGGTATATCATTATTATTGGGAAGAATAGTTGGAATAAGGAAGAGGTTGAAATAACGCCTTGGTTAATTGCGTATTCTATATACGGTATAGGATAGTATTCAAGCATAGTTCTAAATCCAAATGCCGGGGCATTTCCACCTTCTATGGAAATAAATTGTGTTCCGGGTTTGATTTTTAATTTAGTAATAGTTATATAAGAGGAATAGTTAATAGTACAAGATCCTATGGTTTTTAATCTCTCGTTATAGAAGGTTAAATTAAGTATGCCCCTTTTAAAAATGCTGACAAGAATTAATTTTCCCACGCAACCCTTAACTCCAGTAATTATTACTAGAATATTACCACTATTCGATTTATAATTGTAAAATTCTGTTATATTATAAATTATATGAAATGGTTGTTGAGGTGTAATACTTATGGTCTTGTATGCCTCAGATGAACTTATATTAGCCTTTTCTTGATAAGTTGAATATTTAACAGCTATACAGCTTGCATTACTACCTTGAATAACGAAAAATCCTGAGGAGTTACTTTGCGTTATAGATATGACTTTGCCAGTATGACTTAACAACTCTACCGTAGCTACTAACGGGTTACCTTGATTATCGAACACGTATCCGCAAATTATAACTGTTCCATTATAATTAAAAGTTACTCCGACAAAATTCAAATCATAATATGAAGATCGAGGTAAATTTGCTATTGACGCATTATAAACTAAATAACCTATTCCTATGCCTAATACGGCAAATACTACTAAAAAGATGAGAACAGATAATCTAAAGAAGGACCTTTTAAAATCATAAATGATGGGATTCATTGATTGCCACCAATTATTTGGAAGAACAAGCTTTCAAGATCCTGCCTTACATAACCAATATCAAGTATTCCGTAAGGTTTTAACGCTCTTACAACGTCCTCTAGATCTCCCTTAAAGTTCTGTATTATTATTACTCCGTTATTTAATGTAGGCTCTCCAAAATCCTTACAAGCCTTTAGTGCTTCCTCTGACGGAGAATTGAGAATTACCCTTAAAGCGTTTGTGGAAACTAGTTTCCTTAAATCTTCCATTCTTTCTTCCTTAACTATTTTGCCTTTATGCAAAAACACTACTCTATCTGCTAAAGATTCTACTTCTGAAAGTATGTGAGAGGAAAATAGTATAGCCTTCCCTTCTTTCTTCAGCCTTAATGCTAAATTTCTAAAAAACTGTATGCCTTCCGGATCTAATCCGTTAAGTACCTCATCAAATAGGAAATTCTTTGGGTTAGAAATTAAAGAAACTGCTAAGGCAAACCTCTTCTTCATTCCTTGAGAATAGTTCTTTAATTTATCATTTTCTCTTCCTGAAAGACCTACTTCCTCAAACAGCCTTTTCCCCATGCTTCTAGCTTCGTTTGTAGGAATTTTGTAATATCCTGCAATATAAACAAAATAATCTAAAGCTTTTACGTCCTGCTCAAAAATTGGAAGTTCTGGAACCCAACCTACATTTTCTGAGGCCTTTTTCTTATCCTTAGTTATGCTATATCCGTCTATAACTACGTCACCAGAAGTAGGATAAAGAACACCAGTTGCAATCTTAATGGTCGTAGTTTTGCCTGCGCCGTTTAAACCAACAAAGCCTACTATTTCGCCATCGTTAACTGTAAAACTTTCCCCCTTCAAAGCTTGAAAATTCCCATAAAACTTAACTAGGTTTTCTACTCTTATCATAAAATCATTTTCATAAGCATAATTTAAAAGTTTACCGTATTATGATATGATTTTTAAGAATATTACAAAACTTCATTCATTAACTCTTGAGCAATAAACTGAATAACTGTAAGAGAAAAATAGGACTTCTTACGTTTAATTTTCTCAAAAATTCGCCTTTTGTCTCTTTATTCTTTAAAATGATCTTATCTACTAATGAAATTATTATTCTATTTTTAATAATTTTTCTGCTTATATTCCAAGATTTATATAATGCCTCATAATATTCATCTCTCTCATTGGGTAAAGGTATAACTAAAGCTTTGTAGCCCTCAAGCGAGGAAATAGAATCTGAAGGAATAAAAATCATTGGATAAATAAAATTATTATTTAATTCCTTAATCTCGTCTCCTTCTACTTTAACGTTACAGACTCCAGGCTCTTTGCTAAGTACTGGAGTTCTATAATTCTTCTCATTAAGATTTAATATTCTACTCACTTGCCTTAAGTCTACCTTACTAATTCCTTTCAAGCTTATTTGATTAAAGAATACCTTACCGAATTTAGACGACATTTTCAATAAGGAAATTATTTCCTCCTCATCGCCGTAGGAGAAAAGGTCAGGAGAAATCAAATTTACTTTACCTTGGATAGACTGAATTTTCATCTCACTCAGTATTACTTCCCTGGGAATTTTCCTATTTCCTCTCATAACTTCAACTTCAGCCATTGCTGATGGAGCTTTAATTGGGTAAAATTTTTCAGCAGGAGTTCCTATAATTATACCATCCTCTGCTATAGCCTTGTGAATAACGTTTTCTGCCTCGCCAACTACTATAGTATCAATCCAATCTTCCTTCTTTTCCACTAATTCCCATGCCCCTGGACCTCCAACGATCACTTTAAATTTAAATCTTGATTTAAGTTCTCTTATTTTTGCAGAAAATTTTTGGAAAGAATAATAGAACCTCGGATTTTCGCCGAAAGCCTCTTTTATTGCTAAGGAAGGCTGAGTTAACGCTAACGGGTCATTAACATAAATCCCGAGAATATCTGGTTTTCTAATTTTTGACGGTGGTAGTATTATAGAATTTGTAATCGCCTCTATTTTTCTCAAACCGTAGGGAGGATATCTATTCTTTCTTGCAATTGGTAGAATTCTTTCTGGTAATGGCGAGAGAGAATAAAATGTTGCTTCATCTGCTGTAAGTATCATATGCATTTTCTTTTTCTTAAACGCATTATTATGTGTTAACAGTAGAGTACATGGTATTACATAGAGCCTTATAACATAAGGTAATTGATGCACAGACTAACTTACATATTAACGTACAATATCTATAAATTTTGCCCGGATTCAACCAATTATATATATTTATATTATAGTCTTTGTATACATACTTTGTCACGGTCTTATTTCCTTCTTTTACATATTCTTCACAAATTATATGAACATACAGTTTTAATAAATATATTGGAACATTACCGCAATTTGTTACAATGTATTTCAAAATCGAATCGCAATTTAGTATCTCTCCCTTAAGTTTTATTATCGCATTTTCTATTCTAGGCTTTACACACTTGAATTCTGAATAATTGCCTATCAATATTTTTAAATACGTTACATTAGCTATTCCGGGAATTCTCTTGAAACATCGTAAACAGCCGTAAACTAACTTACATATTTTAACAATTTCTTTAAAACCACAATTTAAAATTCCTTCAACGTATACTAATTTACTAGCATTTATAGAGTAGCAGAGAAATACTGAGCCGTTATATAAGAATTCTGTGGCATTATACTTAACATATTTATATGTAAACTCATTAAATTGAATTATTTTAGCATAACATAACGAGGAATATAAGCTGGAAAGAGTAAAGTAAATTACTCCTAAGCCTATTAGTGTTATGAGTACTGATGATACAAGTATTCTACCTATCATTACGAGTTCTATTCATTTATAAAGGAAAGTGGAACCCGAAAGTTTAATGTATATTTTTAATAACCTTAACTGCAGTACCATAAGCTATTATTTCATCATACTCATCGTTAATTCTATGGGAATCGAATCTAACTGAAATTATAGCATTAGAATTAAACTCCTTCGCTTTTTTTATCATTTCGTTCATAGCTACAATTCTAGCCTTCTCAGATAATTCTAAGAACTTCTTAGCTTCTTCTTCTTTATTTAAATCAAATTTTTTATAAAGTAGAGAAGTTCCGACAACTATTCCCAATATTTGTATAACCATATATCCAGGAATTTCATCAGCTGTCGTGGCAAAAATTTCTTGTTGCTGAGACATATAATTTATTTTACATTGATAGATTATAAAAATTACGTTTATCTACGCTAAAAATTTAATCCCACGTTAAATAGTATATTCATGAAAGTCTCATTAAAGGAACTAAAAGAGAACTTTAACCCTAAACTAAAGCCAATTATATGGAATGATGATAAGAATACTTTAACCCTCCTAGACCAATCTGCCTTACCTTTTGAAACTACTTATATAGAATTAAAAGATCCAGAAGGAATTTCTTCTGCAATAAAACTCATGAAAGTTAGAGGAGCTCCTGCAATAGGAATTACTGCAGCATACGGAATGGTGACAGCATTAACTTCAGATACTCCTTCAACGTTAGAAGAAGCAATAGAAAAATTAACTAAAGCTAAAAAAGTTCTGGATCAAGCAAGGCCTACAGCAGTCAATTTAACGTGGGCTACTTCAAATATGCTAAACAACGCAAATAGGTACATAGAACAAGGAGAAGCTAAGAGCGTTAATGAGCTAATATTACTCCTAAAAAGAGATGCTAAAAAGGTCTTCGATGACGAACTGGAGGCAGAATTACAGATGGGAATATATGGCTTAGAAAAAATAAACGACGGAGATACGATACTTACGCAATGTAATGCTGGAGGCTTAGCTACTGGAACTGGATTAGGAACTGCTTTAGCGCCAGTTAAGGTTGCACACATGCTCGGAATTAAGGTTTCGGTAATTGCACCAGAAACAAGACCTTGGCTACAAGGAAGCAGACTTACAGTCTATGAATTAATGACTGACGGCATTCCAGTAACATTAATTGCCGACACTGCTGTAGGACTTGTTATGTATAAAGGAATGGTGAATAGCGTTATGGTAGGGGCAGATAGGATATTATCTGATGGTCATGTTTTTAATAAAATAGGCACTTTCAAAGAGGCAGTAATTGCTCATGAGCTGGGAATTCCGTTCTATGCTTTAGCACCTATCTCTACTTTTGACTTAAAGAGCAGGGTTGATGACGTTAAAATAGAAGAAAGAGATCCTGACGAAGTTAGGACAATTAGAGGTATACCTATTGCTCCTGAAGGAGTTAAGGTTTATAATCCAGTCTTTGATGTAACTCCACCAAAGTATGTTACTGCAATAATAACTGAGAAAGGAATAATATATCCTCCATTTGATAAAAATATAAGAAAAATTGTTGAAAAATAAAATTTGTATTTCTATTATATTTTTAAAATTAAAGTTTTAAATTATATACTTATTGTAGCTTTATGCATTCATGATTGGAGAATATAACAAAATATAATAATATTGTAACTTGTTCTATAGTAATATAGCTAATTAATACAGATTAGAATTAAGTTTCTTAAATTTCTCCCTTCTATACTCAACTTCCTCTATTTCCTCCCATTTTATCTTTCTCTTATTTCTTACATCTTCATAAAGAACAATCATCTTTGGAAAATCGTTTATTTCATTAACCTTAACTTCCGCTAAGCCAGTTAACACTTTTAATACGTTTACCAACTCAGGAGACTTAAAAGGAATTTTCCTTCTTAAAAATTCCTTAACCACTCTGTAAAACTCCTCATAATAGTCCCCTGGAGATAAAACATACCTGCCGCCTTCTGGAGGATATAAATGAATTCCATAAGTAATTAATCCGCCTCTAACAACTTCAAAAGGATGACCTCCACAAGAGGATTCACTGCTTAACCATTTCTTAAACGCTATTACATCATCTAGAGGTAATTCCATCATTCCACAGTCCCTTCCATCAGCGTAACGCCTATATAGGTCTTTCAATTCACCTCTGATATCAAAACCTAGTACCTCATAAATAACTTTTACTGTTCTGAGGTAATCTCCTAGACTTATATCTCTTTCAATTCTCCTGCTTAAATTATCCTTATATTCCTTCAGCAATTTCTTGGCTTCTTCAATAGTTATTGTAGGATCTTTCACGTACTTTAGCTTGACTTTACCTTTCTATATAATCAGTCGTTATTATTAATCCCCTATTAATTTGAAACTTAGAAAAAGATATCGCTCTTAATAATAAATTCTTAATAAATTTATCAGCTTCTTTATTTCCTCTTTTTATCTCTATTTTACCCCTAGTATTTATGAATATTTCGTAAGTATCGTATTTTTTAAGATAAGCTAAACCTATAGGTATAAATCTTATTATAGAGTTCTTTAACTTGACGGGACAGAAGAAGTTATAGTAAATTTTTGCATAGTCGTTTTCTCTAGTGGGATAAGCTAAATCTTCTAACTCCTTTGCTAAATTATAAAGCTCGTCGCTTTCATAAGTAGGAGGATTAATATAGTTTGCATCTATTTTATATATAACTAACGGATAAGATTTTATTATCCCTAAAATTTCCTTTACGTCTTCATCAAGCATATTACAAAATCTGGCTTAAAATTGGGGACGTAATTGAAACTATCTTAAGAACTAGTACAGAGATTACGGCTTCAGTTACTAAAATTATGCATAGATTGAGCTTACCTTTAAGAAGAATGAAAAATCCAGAAATAAAGGACAGAGGAAATGATGCAAAATATAAAGCTAAAATTTCTGAAATATTTAGATTACGTCTAAATAACAATATTAAAACTGCAGATACTAGGCTGAAGGCAATATAAATATAATTCCTCAGCAGGACATCATCTAGAGTTAATAATAATGCAAATATAACGAATACTATGTTTCTCCCTATGTTAAAATCTCTTACACTAAAAACCATTCCTAGAAAAGCTCCAATAATATAAAATATTACAGAGTATACAGAATAATGCATCTCAATATAAAAGAAAAGAGGTATAAATACAAATAATGAAGAAAGCTTTTGTACTGCAGAAAGACCAACGAAAGGATTAACTAACGACATTATTGAAGCAAAAAACGGATATATACTAGTCTTCAATTTAGGTAAAGATATTATAATTGATGATAAAACGATTATTAAGAAAATTTCTAAATTAAATAGGAAGAATTTGTATGCAATGAAATCCAGCGCTAGGGAGATAATAAACTGTGAATATTTATCAATAAATGAAATTATCAACTTATAATATCCACGTAATATATTTAGAATAAAAAGGAAAATTATTGAAATAGAGATTATTTCTTCTTGAATATATTCGCCTTTCATAATAAAATATATCGATGAGAATAAAGGTAAAAGAATGTAAAGGAAAATCTCTCTCTTCATAATAGCATCGTATAACGAAGAAAATGAAAGAAAAGGATTAATAAAGGATAAAGCTGAAGGTACATAATTTAGGAACTTTAGTCTTCTGAATTTACTCACATATTTTATTGATATAATAGCAAAATATGGATAAAAAGGAGAAAATAATAATGAGACTAAAGGAGAGAAAGAAACTATGGCAGGTATAAAGAATGATAATTTAAAGTAAAAAGCCAATGCTGACAAGTAAATTACTGCAGAAGTCCTCAAGGAAATCTTGCCTTCAATTATTGCAGAAATTACTCCCGCTATTAAGAGGAAATATGCAATGTTACTATATCCCTCATTCATCGTTAATGCGCCTAATATCAAGAACATAATCCCGGAAATTATCAGTCCTCTTTTTTCCAATGCTCCAGCTAGAAATAATATAAGATAATTTTGGGTTAAAAGGGAAAATAAAGTAGCTAAGGAAAAAGAGATTGAGAATTTTCTATCTATATAGAGAAGAGGAAATGCGAGCAAAGTTATTAGAGCATGAAATGGAGAAAAAAGTAGCAAAACTGAGGAAACGAAAGGCGGGAAATACTTTAATCTTAGAAGAATTCCGAATGAAATTATTGTAAGCAAATATAAACAATAATGAGGAAAGAAAGATGATATAAATAATAACGCACTTAGAATAATTTCCAATCTTAGCTTGTCCACATAAAAATAATGTTAGTAAGTATTTAAAAACTATCGACAGGTTTCCAACCCATCATGAGGCATTTCAAGTACGAAGCACAGAAGAGAGTTCTTAGTCTATGCTTCAATGTGAAGAATAAAGGTACTTAGAACACATTTTATTATTCTTTTATTAAGATTTTAATTGATATACAATAATATTACTTCTTTACTTACAATTTAAACCATTATTGCATTAAATATTCCTCGTCTCTAACTTCCTTTTTCTTAAACTTCCCTACGACTTATATCTCTAGCAGCCGCTCCCCCACCTCATTGGATTGACTCGCGTGTTGGTGCTCTACTCCTTGCATATTCAAGGAGATGATGGGGAGGGAAGAGTTTAGACTATTGCTCATTCTCTTGTTCTCAAGTGACATATTCACAGAGAATTTTCCATCTGGTAGAAACGCTTATTTACACTAAGGAGGTGATTTTGGGTCTACCGTTTAGGGCGTGCAGGAGGTCAGATATATTCCGCTTTGCATAAAAACTTCCTTGATTAAAAATAAGAAAGAACTGAAAGTAACATTACTTCCTCATTATTATTTATACATATAGGCTATAAATCAATTTTAGCCTAGAATAATTTTAATATATATGTGGAACACATGTTCGTATGTCTGTAAAACCACGTTCGATCTTAACGCTTTGGTTCTCATCCAATACTGCAGTAGCAAAGTATGCAATTGGTTTAATACCGGCAGTATTAGGCCTTTCACCTCTTTTAACAATAATTTCACTCTTGTTAGGAAACCTCTCAGCTTCTATAGTCTTAGGAATAGCAACTTCTATGGGGCCTAAATTCAATAAAGAACAAATAAGGATATCTGAGGACGTGTTTAACAAGGGTTGGAAGACGTTCTCATTTCTTAACTTCCTCAATACTTTAGGCTGGTTTATAGTCAACGTAACCTTAGGAGGATTCGCTCTTTCAGTACTTACAAATAATATAGTATTAGGAGGTATAATAATAGTAATAACTGATATATTTGTAGTAATTTTTGGATCTTCATTCATTCATAAATTTGAGAGTTACGCTAGCGTTCTGTTAATTCTTTTAGGAATTTTCGTAACACTTGATGTTACAGCAAAGAGTATACATACTCCTACAGGAAGCTCAATTTCATCTTTTTGGTTAGTTTTCCTAACTTCCTTCGGTGCAATATTAAGCTGGTCACCTTATGCAAGTGATTATAGTAAAGGAATCAACTTAAATCTAAAGAAATCTTTACTTTACACATCCTTTGGAGTAACTATTCCGAGCGTTTGGTTAAGTTATATTGGTTATCTTAGCGCATTAGCAATAGGAAAGGCTTCGCCAATTGCTGACGTTTTAGGAGTTTTAGGTAAATATTCCATTGCAGGAGTAGCAATAATGATTTTAGGAATTGTATCAGCAGATGCGTTAAACCTCTATACAAATACAGTAGCATTAACGTCTATAGTTAAGACGAATAAGAGGATAGCAACTTTAATAGCAGGAGTTTTAGGGTTCGTGATTTTTTACTTCATTTATCAAGATTTTCTAAACTTTCTGATAAATTTCCTCAGTAGTCTAGGTTATTGGATTTCTCCTTGGATAGGCATATTAATAGCATACACAATGAAGAAAAAAGATTGGAAAATAGCATGGTTATCTTTTGCCACTGCTATAATTTTAGGTTTACCTTTCATGAACCTTAAACAGTATGGAATACCTTATGAAGGGCCAATATCAAGTATTTTAGGAGGAATAGATGTTTCTCAAATAATTATGCTCATAGTCTCAATTATAATGTATATAATTCTCTGAGAATGTGGAAGATATTGCAAAATAAAATTCTTAAATTATCCATCATTATACTATCCCCAAAGGAGATAGTTAAGATATATTTCGTTAACGAAGGATCTATAAAATCTCAACTTACCGAAACCTAGGCTAGCTCCCCTTTCCTCGTCTATTCTAAAGTTCACGATTTCCATATCATTTCTCATCTTCATTGAAAGGTAAACGTCTTCATAACCATTTATGAAGGTTTCATCGAAAACTTTACCGTTTATCACCCTTCTATTTAAAACCATGAAGCTTCCTGCGTTAATGAATGAATCTTTCACTTCTCCAGCAAAGTTCTTCATTAATCCTATCATTGAATCTATTATAGTAAGGGTTTTGACTCCCAGCTTCGCACCGTATTTCATTTGAAGGTAGCCGTAAACTTCTGCAGGGGGTATTCTCATAAACTTTCCAATAAAGTACATTCCCTTCAAGAAGTATGGTTTCACCTCAATCAAAGAAACCTTATAAGAATGGTATCTAGAAGGTTTAGCTAAAACCATTCCCTTGTTTGACGTTGAAAGTTCGTCCTTCAATTTCTTAAAGCTGTCTATACCGTGAACATCATCGTTAGATATCACGACCCAACGAGGTGAGCTCTCTAAAGCTACCGACACCCCTTTGTTAACGCTCCTAGCGTAGTTAAAGAAATTCCCTTTACTTTCAACCATTACAATCTTAGCTCCGGAGAATATTCTCATTGATTCCTTAGCGCGTTGACTTTCAACGTCAGCCGTAGGTATCACTACAGCTACATCATCATTACCCGTTTGAAACACTTTCATCTGTGCTGTTTCTCTTTTTCTCATCCATTCTATTATAGAATTCCTATCTAGGGAATATATTTTCTCCACAACTGAAGGATCTTCGCTTGAAAACATGTTCTCGATCATGCGGAATTCCAAAGCTTTACACCCCTTCTATAAAATAGAGTATAGAAATTTATCATCGAAAATGAGTATATTGCATCCTCAATTGGGATTGTGAATATTCTTATCCCTAAAATTGAATGAGGACCGTAAATGACCACCGGTAGTGAAGTCAAGAAATAGTCGAAGATTAAGAAAGGAATATATGTTAATCCAAGGAATATCCAATAGTTCCTGGATCTGAACATTTCAGGATCAAGGAATTCAACAAGCAGAATTGACAATGACGCATAAATCAATACTATGAAAGTATATGAGAAGCGTGTCAAAAATAAGTCTATTACGAGAAGAAGCGAAGCTATTAATATCATCAATTTTCTTGTAATCCAATTAAGTTCCCTGTCGCTTACCTTAGCCATTACAAAATCGTATATTAAAAGGGTAGCAAATGGCGTAACAATGAAGAAAAGGACCTCCTCTATGGGGAGATCAATAATTCGAATACCTAAGATCCACTTAGGATTGAAACTCCAAGAGCCCTTAAGAGTAGCTAAGAAGTCCCATACTATGTAAAGAGGGGCAACTATCCCTATAGAGAATGCCAATGATTTATAGTATCTTTTGACCTTGAAAAGGATTGATATTAGCAAGGCAGGGAAAAATATCATTGAATCAATTTCAACATATGCTAAATGCGGTAGAAATATGTTAATTTCCAAATTGGCACACCTATAAAATTAAACAAACCCCTAATTAGAACTCTTCTCCTTTTGGGTTTTACCTTTATTCTATTTACCACGCAAGGGTCTGCCATTATTTTCATTCCAGTCCACTTATACATATCCGCGGCGGTCTTAATTGGAATCAAATATCTAACGGGTATCATTTGGTATCCTATTTCAGCTTCCTTTTGAAAGGAGAAATACCTCTTTAAGTTAAATCTAATGAATTCCTTGAATGCTTCGTTGCACTCCCCTAGACTTGAAACCTTAAATTCCTTCATTTCATTAACAGGTAAGTATTGCCTTCCCATTTCCATGTCCTCTTTCACGTCTCTAATGAAGTTTAGATATTGCATTGCTCTACCTAACATTCTAGCATAGTATGCAGCTTCGTCCCTTAAGTTAAGTATTTTCATCATCATAAGGCCCACTACCTCCGCAGAGCCATACATGTAACTTAACGTCTCGTCTATCGTATAGTATACTTTCTTCTTCAAGTCACTCTCCATAGAGTTTAAGAATGCCTCAACCCATTCCTCTTTAAATCCTTTTCTCCTCATTAACTCAACGAAGTTTGATATTACTACATTTGCACCAGAGCCTTTATCAAGTTCCTTATAATATAACTCTCTTAATGCGTAAAATTCTTCTACCTTCTGTGGAACAGAGTCGACTAGATCATCAAAAACCCGGACGAAGGCATAAAGTTTTGTAACATCGCTCCTAATCTCTCGAGGGAATAGGAGCGTGCTATTGTAGTAAGTTGTGCTGGACTTCTTGAAAATGGTGTTAAGTATATTCTCCATGGCTATATTTATCTAAATATCCAGATTAAGTAATAGCGTAAAGAAATTTCTTACGGTTGTTTAAAAGGGAGAATTAAAATTCAACTAATAAATCCTTTTATACTATCTTTCTCCTCTTTAATATATGTTAGAAACGTTAGAGCTCACTTTGATTGGAGTCCTCTCCTTCTTAGGAATGGAATTCTTAGCTAGGCTCCTTCATAAGTACGTAATGCACGGAGCTCTTTGGTTCCTACACGAGGATCATCATAGGGAGAAACAAGCTGAACTTGAAAAGAACGATGCATTTGGAATAATTTTCGCTGGTATTGCAATACTCTTGTTTGTTGAGTGGTTGAGAACTGGAAATCCGCTTCCTTTTGCAGTTGCTTTAGGAATGACAGCTTACGGTGCAGCTTACGTTTTCGTGCATGACATGATAATACATGATAGACATCTACATCTACGTTCTTGGGGTTTAAAACATCAACCTTTTAGGGAGTTAATACTTGTTCACGACGTACATCATCGCGAAGGTAGAGGAAATTGGGGTTTCCTTCTGGTAATAAGAGGAATAGATAAGATACCGGAAGAAGCGAGGCAGAAAGCATGAAAGTAGTAATAGTAGGAGCTGGAATAGGAGGACTTTCAACTGCACTTTATTTGAGCAAGAAGGGAGAGGAAGTAACTGTAATAGAAAAGTTAGATCAGCCTGGCGGAAGGGCTAGAAGTTTCTCATATGAGGAATTCTCATTTGACATGGGACCTTCATGGTATCTAATGCCTGAAGTCTTCGAAAAATTCTTCCATGAGGTAGGAGAGGAACCTCCTCAAATAATGAAACTTAACCCTTTATTTTCTTTATATACAGGGAAGTTGAATGTTCTAGAGAGAAAAGAGGAATTTTATGATGACCTTTCTCAGTTTAAGGACTTTGAAAGTTACTTGGAAGACACTCAATTCATGTATAATCTAGCCATGGAGAAATTTCTATTTAAGGAGGTAAAATTTTCAGATTTCCTTGATCCAACAATAATAAAAAACTTAAAGAGGTTCCCAATATTTACCAGCTTGGATTCGTTTAACAGGAAATATTTCTCCGACGATTTCTTATTGAAGGCTTTAGATTTCTCCTCAGTTTTTCTTGGCGGATCTCCATTTAATATTCCAGCATTTTATGCAATGGTAAATTACGCAATATACGGAAAGGGAGTTTACTATCCTAAAGGAGGATTTGCAGGATACGTAAAGAAGCTATTTGAAGCTTGTAAGAGATCCGGAGTTCAATTCAAGTTCAATCGCGAGGTTAATAAGATAGACGTGGACAACGATAAGGTAATTTCTGTTAGGTCAGGAGAATACGTGGAAAGAGGGGATGTGTTCATATTTAATATGGATTATCATTACGCTGATACCCTGCTCCCTATAGAATACACAATGAGAGGAGAGTCCTACTGGGAGAGAAGAAAACTCTCTCCGTCTGCGATCTTAGCTTATGTTGGAGTTGAAGGAGAAATTAATGCTACACATCACGGAATCTTTATCAACGGAGATTGGAAACTACACTTTGATTCAATTTCCAAGGGAAAAGAACTTGACCCTGAAAATATGTCTTATTATGTAAGTTATAGGAAGGCCACCGACAGCTCTTTGAAGGGAAAGGACTTAGTATTTCTTATACCAACTCCCGCCGGGCTTTCACTTCCAAATTATCAAGTCTATGTCAGGAAAGTAATTGATGACTTCAAGGCAAAGACTAGAAGCAACTTCCAAATAAAATACGAAAAAATATATACAGCTGTGAATTTCGAAGAGGACTATAACGCGTATAAGGGATCTGCCTTCGGATTAGCTCACACTTTAGATCAGACAGGTCCGTTTAGGCTTCCCATGAAAAACAGAAAACTAAAGAATCTTTTCTATGTTGGTCAATATACACAGCCCGGAATAGGAGTTCCGATGGTAACTATATCTGCCATGATCGTGGGAGATAAAGTATTAAACTGGTCTAAAAAATAGAACGCTCATACACTATAGATTTATTTTCATGGAGATGATTTTGGGTCTACCGTAAGGGGCGAGGCTTTCCGCCCCATCTCTATAGGAAGCTTGTTTTAAGTTGATTCTTTTTCCTTCCTTCTCAATTTTTAGTTATATCAAATTGATTATTTCTTCCACGTCATTTATTTCAAAGGCCTCTGGAGTAAAACTTCCTTGAGTTATCGGAACGTATTCTATCGAATCCCTAGTCTTTACTTCCACGTCCTTAAGTTTAAAAAGTAACTGAGGATCTTCTAAATCCTCCTTCCAAAAGTGGATATGAAAACCCCTTTTAGTAGTTATAACAAGCCTAGGCTTTAATCCCTTCATCTGCTCTAACACTTTAGGGTCTTTAGAGTCCACGTCTATCATGAAAATCTTAAAATCTATGTGCCTAGGAAGCTCAGAGTATAATATCATGGAAATATCAGGCTTTCTTTCGCACTCATGCATATACCTTATTACTGTCTCCTTTGATACTTTAGAAATATTGACAGGATTAAGTACATGCATTATTTTTATCCATTCTTTCCTTATTTTTATTCCCCTAACTTCAAACTCAACGTTATCCCTTATTGCTGATAATATTTTGACAGCTTTTAAGGGCTCGACACCCCATAACCTGTAAAGCACTTTATCTATCTTTAGCCCCTGTTCTTTAGCCTCCCTACACCTAGAAATTAAATAAAAGAGATAAGTCTCCTTCTCGTTTGGCTTTGGTAAGTATGAGTTAAAATACTCCTCAACTGTTAGTTTCCTCATCAAAAGAAAGTAAATTAAACCCGGTAAAATTCTCAACTACGTGCATGAGATTAATAATAAGCAATATATTTTTCAATTAAAAGGTATTTATATAAGTACCAAAACAAATGGAAGATCTCCTTAAAAAAGATGAGGGGGTATTACTCATTCCCTATGTCTCTGCCCTGAAGTTAAAGTAAATCTATATAAAGAGAAATAAACAGAACTACTAGGAGAGAAATATCTTGAAAAGAAAGATTCAAGCGTCGGAAAAAGTAATTTGTGCCTCAAGGCTTATACTGAAAAGAGGTTTAGAGTACTATATCTGATAATGAGCAATGTAATATTCGCATAAGGTTAAGGCTCCAGCGCAAGCTAGAGGAAGTTGAAAGGTTCGTAAAAACGTGATGAAGGTACTATGGTTATTTGATGTTAATTACTTCTATTCCCATTTTCCCTGCTACTTTGGCTTGCTTTACGTCTAAGGTTGCAAGACTCAAATTTAAGTCCTCGGCTAAGGCTAAGTATAATGCGGAGTAAGTATTTATTCCGTATTTTATAGCTAGCTTAAAGGCTTTCTCGAGATAATATTTACTCTCGTAAATCTTCATTGAGTTTGCAAATTCATTTAATGCTTCAAAAAGCTTATTTGCCACTTCCTCGTCTATTACTTTCCTCTTCCTAGCATTAGTTATTGCGTTTAACGTTTCCATGACTGCAATATCTAGGGTTGAAGAATTAGGAATTAATTCTGCAAGTTTCTCCCAATCGCTTTGTTTTAATATAACAGCAGAAAGGAGGGTCCCATCAATTACTATTCCTATTTTTCACCACCTCTTTAGCTCCTTCATAAGAGAAATTTAACGACTTGAGTATTTCCATGGCTTTCCTTGCGTGCTCTTGTCTTTCTAACTCCTCTATTTTCTCGGAAACGAATTCCCTTATGATGGAATTCCAATTAACATTATACTTAACCATTTTTTCCTTAAGATCTTTTGGTAGCTTTATCAGTTGACTCATACAAGAAATTGTGACGTACAATTTTTAAGGGTTATAGGTTTCAATAAAAGTATTATCTTCTATGAATTTTAAGTAAATAATACGTTAGGTTAAACTTCATTAAAGATAAATTTCCAGTGAAAGTTGATTAAACAAGGTTTTATTTTTAGTTAACTTTATAATATGGATAGGCTATACAAGTATCTCATGAATCTAAAAATTGTTGGTTTGGCAATCGTAATCCTTGTAGTAATTGGGGGAATTGCGGTTTACGAAGTAATGAAGAAGACAACAACTGCTAATGAAACATACCCCACCACTAGTGGAACCTCCTCAGTAAAACTTAGAATAGTATCATTAACCCCTAGCGATACACAAGATCTAATAGCCTTAGGTTTAGGGAAGTACATTGTAGGACTTGATCGGTATTCATACACAATACTACAATTGGTGAATAAGACCTCTTGCATACCTAGTAATGTTACTGTATTTCCGCAAATTTATCCAGTAAACATTTCCGGACTCATTGAGCTTAATCCTACAGTAATTGTAGGAGAAAAAGATTTACTTTATGAGTGCATAAACTCTTTGCAAAAGGCCGGCTTAAAAACATACTTGACAAACGCAGACTACGCATCTAACTTCTATCAAATTGAAAGTTGCATATGCTCCTTAGGTAAATACTTTAATGAGACTAACGCTTCAAAAGAGCTCGTAAACTGGATGAACTCTAAGTTACAAGAATTCTCGTCCTCTGGTAATAAAACTGTAGCTTACATTGACTGGATTTGTCCTAATTATTATTTCTGGACTGCAGGAGGTAACGTTTTCATAAATTCCCTAATACAATTAGGAGGAGGAATTAACGCCTTTGGAGAATGTGTAAATTACGAAGAACTTTGCCCAGGGAAACTTATCGAAGCAAACCCAGATATTCTAGTAGTAAATGTCGTATACAATATTTCATATACTAAGTACTTATTATCTCACATTCCAGGGATTCAAAACGTAACAGCATATAAGGATGGAAACATATACTTCCTTTGTTGCTACTCTTCCTACTTAACAAACGAACCTGGACCTCTGGCTGTTTACGCAGTACTCTTGTTCCACGATATAATTAACGGCACTGCCCCTCACCAAATTACTTGGTCTTGGATATACAACTGCATTAAACCAGAATTGCCGGTGTTTTAAATGAGAAAGAATTACTTCACTCTCTTTTTTATAATAATAACGATTTTTTCATTTCCAATATCGTTCATTCTATCATTAATTTACGGGCAAATTTATATTCCGTTCAAAGAGATTATTTCTCCTCACGGATTTTATTACACTATTCTCTTTAAAATAAGGTTGCCTACTGTTATTGCATCAGCCCTAATAGGGGCTTCCTTGTCCATTGCTGGAGCAATAATGCAACTCCTGCTTAGGAACCCATTAATGGACCCATACGTAAGCGGGACAGCCTCTGGCGGAGCGTTTGGTGCAGTCTTAGCTTACTTTCTCTTAGCTTTTAATCTTCCCTTTAGTTGGTTGGTTTATATTTCTCCTTTGATTGCTTTCTTTTTCTCTCTTTTGGCCACCTTGATTACTTTAGCCATAGGAAAGAAAACCGGAGTATATGGAATAATAATTGGAGGAGTAGTAGTTTCTTATTTGTTCTCATCAATGCTTACAATGTTATTGGAGGCAATAGAATACAAATATCCGCAAGTTCCTCCTCCACTATTCTGGCTATTAGGAGAAATACAAATTGTTGGCTACGAGTTCGATGAGGTTTTAGGCGCTCTGGTTTTCTTATTAATTATCTTGTCAATAATTGAAAGCAGAAAATTAGATTTAGTACACATAAGTGATGAGCTTTCCTTTGCAAAGAAAGTAAATCCTAGTAGATATAGAATGTTGTGGATAATATTCCTAAGTATAATAGTAGGTTTAATAGTGTCTCAAGTTGGAATAATAGGTTTCATAGGAATCATTGTACCTCACATAGTTAGAAGAACTATTGGTGGAAATTCATCAACTCTAATTCCTTTTTCTGCAATTTTAGGTTCATCAATTATGATGTTAAGTAATATAATAGCCAGTGGTGCCTTAGGATTCGTAATCCCAGTAACTGCAATAACCTCAGTTTTGGCATCTCCCATCATTATTTACATCTTGGTGAAGGGTCGTGTTAGTGAAGGGTATTAAAGTAAAGCTAGAAGATAAGGAGATCCTACACGGAATATCTTTTTCAACTGAGGGTGGAATAAACGTTATACTTGGCCCTAACGGCTCTGGAAAGACTACTTTATTGAGAACTTTAATAGGAATGATAAAACCTACTGAGGGTGAAATTCAAATTAATAAGAGAATATCTTACGTGCCGTCTGAGTTCTTCCCTGCACAGATGAGAGTTAAAGACGTGTTGCTTTCTGGGGAAAAGAGAAGAAAAATTGATGATTACATCGAAAATGCTAAGATTTTAGGTGTTGAAGATTTCCTAGATAGAGAATTTTATTCTTTAAGTAGTGGGGAAAAGAGACTAGTTTTAATCTGCAAAGCTTTAACCGAGGGAGACCTAGTAATAATGGACGAACCATTATCTAACCTTGATCTTGCAAACAAAACTAGGATAATGAATATAATGAAGGAAGTTAGCAAAACGAAGGAATTCTTAATAACTTCTCACGAGCTAGACGTCATTAATATTTCCAATAAGGTTATTATAATAAAGAACGGAGAAGTTGTATACCAAGGTAAACCTTCCGATGTAACTGAAGAAGTATTAAGCGAAGTTTATGGAGTAAGGATAAAGAAGTACGAGATAGACGGAAATATAATTTTCGTAGTAAAGAGTTCTTTCTAGGTAGAATTCATTTTAATCTCTATAAATAGACGTTACGGATAGACGTAAAACAAATCTAAATTTTTATCATTTCTAATTAAGAGAAAGTTGAATAATATTTATAAAAAGCGAATTATAGATTACATTAATGTAAAGAGATTAAGGAGATTATAATGAAAAGAATGTTCCATTTCTCCTTAGTACTTATCATTAGTATTTAACAAAATCAATGTTAATAATATTTATAAACTTCTTTCTTCACAACATTTATTCAGACCATAAATGGCAAAGAAAGGAAAGAAATCAAAGGGACAGTCACAGGGCGGAGAAAGCAAACAATAATAACCTAAGGTAATTCTTTCTTATTGTTAAGCTAATCCTCTTTTCTTTTCCGCTATTATTTCCTCAGCTTCTAACCTTAGTTTAGGATTGATCTTACCTTCGGATAATACTTTCTCCATTTTACTTATTAGCTCTTTTTCATTTCCTCTACCTTCTTTTACGGCGTTGATTAATTCCTTTAAGTACTCCTCTGCAAATATTTTATCTACGGAATACCTAGCCTCAAAATACTTTAGTTTATCCTGATTAGCTACCCTAAAGCCGGTATAATGATTTTCATCATATGCACTTGATTTGAACTCAAACTTCTCCGGAGTTAATATCTTTCCTACTATTATTATTGCATCCCTAGTAATTTTCTCCTTTTTAACTTTCTCTGCAATATCCTTTAATGTGCCTTTTATGATCTTTTCTTCTCCTTTCCAAGTAGCCTTATAAACTACTGCTATAGGAGAATCCTCAGAAAGTCCTCCTTCCTTCAGTTCTTTAACAACCTTATCGATTATGTGAACTCCAGTATAAATCACCATTGATGCGCCTTTATTTAAGAATGGGGCATAATCTTTTATCGAACCTTCCATGGGAACCGAGGCTGATGCTCTGGTAATAATTAAAGTCTGAGAAACTCTCGGGAGAGTAAGTTCTATACCTAAAGAGCTTGCTGCAGCAATTGCAGCAGTTATTCCAGGGATTAATTCATAATCAATTCCCTCTTTCTTTATCGCTTGTAACTCTTCGTTTAATGCTCCATAAATTGAAAAGTCTCCAGATTTTAACCTTGCAACTAATTTGCCTTCTTTAGCTTTCTTTATCATTATATTAACAATTTCCTCATGCGTTAGTTCTGCAGTATTTATTATCTCAGCGTCCCTCTTAGCCCAATTTAATATTTCAGGATTTACTAAAGATCCAGCGTAAAGTATTACGTCTGCTTCCTCTATATATTTCTTTGCTTTTACAGTAATTAACTCTGGATCTCCTGGGCCTGAACCTATAAAAGCTACCTTACCTTTCATTTTCTTTCACCTTACATATTAATGTTGAGAAATAATCTTTGTCTTCGTCACCTTTTAACTCATGAATATCCTCTCCTTCCATGTAACATCTCTTAGCATAAATTATATTATAATAAGGAGATAGTAATTCCTTAATTTCCTCAAGGTTCTCATTGGCTTTCATTACCAGTATTGTCTCGAATTTTCCTTTTGCTAACTTAATTAAGTCTAATCTATCTGCAGGAATGATAGCTATAGCCTCGTTTTTTAACGCAAGCGGAATTTTAACTTTTGATGGACAAGCAGTAATAGAACTTATTCCTGGAATTATTTCAATTTTCTGACAGTTAAGGAAGTTAAATAATCTGAAAAACGTACTATAAAGAGTTGCATCTCCTAAAGTTACGAAAGCCGAGACTTTTCTTCCATTTGATTTTTCGCAAATAATTTTTGCTATTTCTTTCAACTCTTCATCTTTAACATCTTTCTTCATTGGAAAACCTAACATGACTATCTCGCCTTTAGTAAATTTCTCAACTATTCTTAAGGCCAAACTTCTATTGGTTCCAGTAGAGTAAGGAACGAATATTACTTCAGCCTCTGATAATATTCTTTGAGCTTTCACGGTAATCAATTCAGGATCTCCTGGGCCTAAACCTATAACGTAAATCAAGGCTTCTCACCGTAAACAATGAAAATAGGATTTCTAGACAACATTGCATATCCCTTCGACGTTTTCATTCCTTTAGCAATAATTACTTCAATTATCTGAGGATTATAATTCATTGAATTAAGAACCTCCATGGCTTTGACTGCAGTCTCTAGAAGTATTGCATCAATGACTATTCTACCTTTCTTCTTCAGAATTTCATTAGAAGCAACCAGACTGTCCTCAAGTCTCTCAGATCCGCCCACAAATATTGCATCAACTTCTTCCCTTATTTCTTTTAATACATCAGGAGATTCTCCTTGTATAATAGTCACATTATGTAAATCAAATTTTTCTACATTTTTCCTAGTTAATTCTACAGCGTTAGGATCTTTCTCTATGGCGTAAACTTTACCTTTGCTTCCAACATATAATCCTGCCTCAACTGTAACACTCCCTGTTCCGCTGCCAATGTCTACAAATTTTGCACCGTGGAAAAGCTTAGCTTTCGATAAAGCTAATACCCTAATTTCCTCCTTAGTCATAGGAATTTTTTCATTTCTTATAAACATTTCATCCGGAATTCCTAACATTATAACTCACCTTCCTTAGCTAAAACTTCACCACTATCTGAAAGTATTATAACGCCAAGCTTAATTCCAAATTTAGATAAGCGGGAAAGGACTCTTTTAGCAACAATCTGCATTACTCTTCTTCTCTCCTCCAGAGTCAAGAATTCTAAGGCTTCTGATATAGTTAAAGACTCTGCAATCCTCTTTAGCTTTTCTAAAGGAACTCCTGCTACTAACGCAGAATAGACTATGCTCTCTATTCTAGCATCACCGAACTTGCTATGAGTATTTAAAAGACCTGCTGAAACTTTAGTAATTTTTCCTGGCAGACTAACTATTACCACATGAGAGAAACCTTCGTCTTTCGCTAATTTTATACTATCTCCAATTCTATCACCTACTTTTACAACAATGTCGCCGTAGATCTTCTTGGCATATTCAAAACTTGTATTACCCGGAGCAAGAACTATCTTATTATTTCCAGTAGCTTTTATTACACACATTTCAGCTTTTATATGCTCTAAATAATCCTCATCACTTACTGGGTATTCGATCCCGGTAGTACCTAATATAGATATTCCGTCCTTAATTCCAACGTCTGGATTCATTGTGTTCTTAGCCAACTCCTCGCCCTTAGGTACTATAATCGTAATTTTTATACCATTAGTAATTACTTCACTTACGGCATCAATTATCATTTGCTTAGCAATAGGACTTATTGACTTCTCACCTATTTCTAACTTTAACCCTGGTCTAGTCACTACTCCTATCCCTTTTCCTCCTAGAATTTGTATTCCAGAAGAAGAAAATTCACTACAAGAAATTATTTCTAGGCCATCAAGAATATCTGGATTATCGCCAGAAAATTTCTTCACTTCAGCACACTTCTTACCTTCTTCCTCAAGATACTTTTCAACTGGAATTTCGATCCTTATTCCTATTGGAGTAGGAACTACTACACTATCCGGTTTTTCTCCTCTTACAAGGTAAATTACTGAAGCCTTTGATGCAGCCGCTGCGGCTGCTCCAGTGGTTATTCCAAATCGTTTAAGAGTTTGAATCAATGACGTGCAGATCGTACCTCCTTTCGTATCCTCTTGGTGTTATTATTTTATTATTGCAAATATAAGACTTTGAATTTCCTACAATAATTGTTGTAATCATGTTTATTTTATTCAAAAACTTTTCCCAAGTAGATAAAGTTGCTATCATAATTTCCTCATCTTCCCTATAAGCTGATTTTACTATACCTACTGGAACATCGGTTCCTTTAACTTCCTTTATAATTCTCATCGCTTCCAATAATAACGGCTTATTTATAGGATTGTACAAGACTATAACAAAGTCCCCTTCTGCAGCCTTCCTCACTCTATTAAGGATTTCCTCTGAAGGAATTAGCAAGTCACTTAGACTAATCACCGCAAAATCCATTGATAATGGCGAGCCCAATTTAGCTGCAACAGCGTTTGCTGCAGTTATTCCAGGAATTATCTGAATCTCTACATTAATATTATTTTTACAAGCCATATCAAAGATTAAACCGGCCATGCCGTAAACTTGTGGGTCCCCGCTAGATACTACCGCAACAGTGTGACCTTGTAAAGCCTTTTCTATTGCAACTTTTGCCCTAAATACTTCTTCCTTCATTTTTGCAGTTATTACTTCCTTACCGTCAGTCAAGTCTTGAATTAACCTAGCGTAAGTAGTATAAGCAACTATAACGTCGCTTTCCTTTATAGCCTTTAGCATTTCTAACGTCCTTGTTTCCTTTCCTCCTGGACCTATACCTACAACGTAAATTTTACCCATTTTTACCACGCGCATAACGAATTATTTCATTCATTATTGATACTGCAATATTACTTCCTCCGTAATTGCCTCTAAGTACTATACAAGGAATATCAGTAGAGATTAACCTCTCCTTTGCCTCAACGGCATTAGTAAATCCAGGGGGAGTCGCAACTATTAAAGGAATTTCAACTCCTTCTTCCTCATGCATTTTTATTGCCTCAACTAATGCGGTTGGAGAATTACCTATAACTACTATCTTAGGTTCCTTTGAAAGTCCTATCCTTATTCCTGCAGCAGTTCTAGTTATCTTTAATTTTTTAGCAAGCTCTACTGCATCGTCTAAATAATTTTCAGCGTTCCACCTCAATCCTGCCTTAACCATCTTAACGTCAGTTAATATTCCTATACCGGACTTTAATGCTGAAACTCCCATCTCTATTGCGTCTTTGCTTATGTAAATATGCCTAGCAATCTCCAAGTTTCCACTTGCATAAACAGCTCTACTTATTATTTCTAGCTCTTCCCCATCCTTTCCAGTTATTTCCCTTACTTTCTGCCTTGATAATTCCATTGAATTCTCTTCTATTTCCTCAGGGTCTTCCAAAAAATTGAAGGAGTTGTCTTTTCTTAATGCTGAAGATATTCTGTAAAGTAACGACAACTTAACTAACGGAGAATCTGCCAAAGGTCTTGTGAAATAAACTTTAAGTTTCTTACCTTCATACTGGGCTTCCACCCATTTGTAAAATTCGTTAACTCCAAAGGAACCCATTATGTCTTTAGCGACGTGATTCCCTCTACCTAAAAAAGCTAGAGCGAATATGAAGTTGTTAATTCCTTTTTCCAGTAAAGATGAAACTAAATTCCTCCAATTTGGTTCAGTAAATTCGTTATGAGATAAATAAACTGGAATTCGTAGCTTGTCTTCAATATATTTTGTTACTCCTTCCATATCTTCAACAAATGTATTCCTTCTTGAGCCGTGAGTTATGATTATAATTGCTGTATCCACATTAATGGATAGCTTATCCAGAATATAAATATGTCTTTTATAAATATTATTCTTTGAACGACTGACTTCCTCCTGAAGGGTTCCCTCCCAAGCGGTTCATCGATTCGGGTAGCTCAGAGCATTAGAAGAGTGAGGACTTTCATTCACCTAGTCCCTTATTGTTAGTTGCTCATACTTGAGCTGGGGAGGAGCGCATTAACGTCTTGGGCTATCCATCCCCTTTCATCCCCTTAACCCCCATCTCTGTAACTGAAGGAACATAAACTATAGTTAAATCCCCAAATTTAATATCCCCTTTTATTATTTCACTACACTTAAATTTCCAGACCTTCTCGTCAGGATATGTTAATTTCTCCATAATTGTTAAAGTTGGGTCTTCTTTCTCAAACTGAAGGGCTATTCTCTTGACGCCATCGGGATAAGGTTCTGGAATAATTAGTAAATCCCTTCCTGTTTTTATCAAGTCCTTAAGCTTTGAATAATTAATTTCTCCCCTTACATGTAACGTTACCACTATAACTTGCGTTAAGTCCCTTTCAACTATTTGTAAAGCTCTAATTATTGATGAAACACCTGGAATTATTTCAAGACTAACCCCATATTCTTTAGCTAACTTTTTCAATTTATCCAAAAGTTGATAGTCAGAAACTGCTGGATCCCCATGATTTAAAAATGCAACCTCTTTATCCTTAGCTAAATTCATAACTTCGCCAAGTAGTTTAGACTCTTCCTTATAATTTAATGGAATCACTTTTTTGCCTTCAGTGTATTTTGAGAACCTTTCTATTACACTTCCCCAACCAGTTACTACTTCAGCATTCTTTATTTTCTCAATGCCCTTTAGGGTTATTAGCTCTGGATCTCCCGGACCTACGCCTATAACGTAAAGAGTCATCTTCTACTCACCAATTGACGCAATAGAAACTGTTACTTCTCCTTTATAAGGGATTTTCCTCAAAATTAACTTGGCGTTCTTACCAGCAGAAATTAACGCACAAGCCTCAGCCACGTTCTTTATGCCTAGCTCCTTCAACTTTTGGCTTTGAGGGGAGAGGCACTCGTCGTTAAAGGAGTTGACTTCCTCCAGCGAAATTAACCTAAATTTAACACCTAGCCTTTCTGCGACTTTCCCCACTTTTTCTCTAACTGAAGAAATCACCTCCACTTGGGATATATCCGCGTTTATCTTATTCAACGCAAACAGAATTGCCTCTTCTATTGTCTTCTCGTCCGCCTCGATCTTACTTCCTACCCCTATGGAGAGTTTTAACGGTTTTAAGTAGACCACATTGTCTGCCTCTTCTCTATCCTCTTCCCCCACCACGATGAAGTACTTACAGTTGTCGCCAATTTTGTATTTGCCCTTAACGTTGGGTAACTTCTTTAGACCTTTTACGCATACCTCTTCTCCCCTTAAAAGGGCTGAAGTCACTTTAACCACGTTCTCCACGTTAAGTATTTTACAGTTGACTAGCCTAGCGAATTCCTCCACGCTTGTAACGTTAGATAGTTCGCTCGCAGTAGTAATTACTGGAATTGATCCCAATAACTTAGCGATTTCCTCTGCGTACTCGTTAGCCCCCCAGTGTGCCCCCAATATTGGTATGACGAACTTCCCTTCATCGTCTATCGCTAGGACTGGTGGGTCTTTATCTTTACTTTGTGCGTACTTGCATATTGTCCTAACTGCCCCGCTTAGCGCCATGGCGAATATTATCCCGTCGTAACACTTCCAAATATTTTTAAAGTTTGCCTCTTTGTAGGAGAAGAGTGAGCAGGGGGTTTCCCTCTTCTTTATTTCCTCGCAAAGCCTCTCCGCAATTTCTTTTTTGCTTGCGTAAATAATGGCGAAACCTCTCCAAGCTCTTTCCATTACTATAGATTTTCAATCAAGGATAAATAAAATGTAGTGAGAAAAGAGACGAATTAAAAAAGAGTTCCTTTATAAACAACCTTCAACTTGGCTTGCTAGTGGTATCATTTGAGACTCGCTAGGAGCCATGTTAATAACAATTACACCAATTTCTTCGTTAGCATTTAATTCTTCCAAAACTCCTAGAGCAGTAACAGAAGTTAAGTTTAGCTGTGAAGCTAAAGTTGAATCCGGATTTTGTGATATCAGAGACCTGGCGAAAGTAGAGTTGGATGTAGACATATAAAGATAAACCATGCCATTATGAATCGACACATTGACGCATATTCCCTCAGCTTTGAAAAACGCTTTTGCAGATAAAATTAGACCGCTATTATTGGATAACTCTGATTTTATTTGATTGTAAGAGTCGTAGATTGGGTTTGGTGTGGTGTTCCAATAAGCTCCTATAACAAGTATGTAAGCCTTATTACCATTAATTGTACCATTAATTAGGGCAAAAACTGCCTTAGAAAAAGTAACATTGCAAGTGGCAGTTAAAGAACTAGTACTTGAGAAAGAATTCGAAATGAAGGGTATATTAGAAATATTTTTAACAGTAATTGTTGTTCCATTTAAGTAACTTACTTTGTATTCTCCGTTTCCCACATATGTTACTGTGCCAGATTGGCATCTGGCAGTAACCCAACTACCGCCAAAGTTGCTCTGTGCAGTAGAAGCTAATGTGGAGATCCCATGAGGTGAAGTTAAAGGTAACACCACTATGAAAACTGCTAGCACAACTATTACAGCTACTACTAAACCTATGATAGCCTTCAGTGGTAATTCTTTTTTTGGTCGTTCCGGAGGAGTTGTAGGAATAGAGGGCGGTTGAGAGTTTGGGCTTGGTTGTTGAAGTATTGTAGGAAGTTGATATCCACACTTCATGCAGAACTTAGCGTCATCAGGGTTTGGATAGCCACACTTTGGACAGTATTTTACCATATAACATGTTACTTATTTGTGCATTTATAAATATTCCGTTGTAAATAGTTACTTAGAATTATGTATAACTGAATAAAGAAAATGAAAGGATATTTATTTCCTTATGTTAATCACAATATACTTGAACTTTGGAGTTTTTGACTCTTCATCTAGATCATTACATACTACATAATTTATTTCAGTGTTATGCATATATGCGAAAGCCACACCTCTCATTATGTCTCTCGATAGCCTAACTCTTGCCTTTGCAGAACCACATTTCGAAGAGATCTCGACTTCATCTCCTTCCTTTATTCCCAGTCTAGTAGCATCTTCTGGGTTAATAAAAACCTCTAACGGAATTTCTGGAAATCCGGATCTAACTATTAGTTCGTCAGTATTATAGTGAGTAACTTCCCTTCCAGTGATTAGTATCATGCCTTTAGAAAGCTTTGGTTGCTCAACTGGGCGGAAGTGAGCTTTACCATCTTCAGTTAGGAATTTTTCTCTATAAAGTACTTCGTCGTTTTGCGGGTACCTCGACGGTAAGGAGTAGTCAGTCATTTCTCCAAAGTTGAGATTAGAGTATATTGATACCTCTTTTAGCTCATTAAACACTTCCTTAGGATCTGATGAGAAATTAAAACCAAATTTCCTTGCCAAATCCGCTATTATTTCTAGCTCTGGCCTAGCTTCTCCTGGAGGGTTAACAGCTTTAAACCTCCACTTTACTAACCTGTCCAAACTCGTCACAGAACCTTCTTTTTCAGCCCACATTGCTGCAGGCAATATATAATGAGCAAACTTTGCGGTCTCAGTCATAAAGGAGTCTATTACGACTAACAAGTCTAGAGATGATAAGAATTTTTCAACAACTTTCCTATTAGGAAAACTCTTAGCAGGATTAAAGTTCATTAAAAAGATTGCTTTTAAATTAGAGCCATACAAGGCTTCGGTAACTGTTTTACCCGGCTGAATAGGCGGTTTAAATCCCCAAACTTCCTTTAATTGTAAAGCATGTAACTCGTCCATTTTACCATTAGGAAATACATTAGGCTTTACTAAATCTCCAGAACCTTGAACGTTAGCCTGGCCACGATATACTATTAACCCTCCCCCTTCTATTCCAACGTTCCCTGTCAGCAACGCTAAATTAACTAAAGCTCTTACTCCGTTAACTCCAGAAGACTGAGTTAATCCTAAGCCCCAAGAGAAAATAACAGGTTTCTGTGAAATTAGCTTAGCAAACTCAATTATTTTTTCTCTAGGAATTCCAGTAATTTTCTCCGCATCTTCAATGGAATACTTACTTACAACTCTCTTATAGTCTTCAAAGCCTTCCGTCCTTTGTTTAATAAAATTCTCATCAATTAATCCATTAGAAATTAAATAATTTGCAACTGCATTAAATAAGTATATATCAGTAGAAGGAGAAATCTGCAAATAAAGATCGGCAATTTTGGCAATTCCCGTTAATCTAGGATCTATAACTATTAGTTTACCTCCTTTTCTTTTGAGCTCTACAATGTATTGGGATATTACTGGATGGCTTTCTGTTATCGATTCTCCTGCTATGACCAAGACTTTAGCTTTAGGAATTTGAACAACCGAAGTCGAGGAAGCTCCTACTCCTAACATTTCCTTTAATGCTATAGCTGAAGGGTCGTGACATACTCTAGCACAAGAATCTACATTGTTAGTCCCCAACGCCCTAGCCAGTTTCATGAAAGAGTAAACTTCTTCCAAAGTGTTCTGACAACCGCCGTAAAAGCCTACGGAGAATGGGCCATATTTTTTAATAATATCGTTTAATTTGATATAAATTTCCTCAATGGCTTCTTTCCACGAAATCCTTACGAATTTCTCGCCCTCTCTCTTTAAAGGATATAAAACCCTATCTTCTGCGTAAAGAGATTTGAAAGCAACACTGCCTTTACCACATAAGTGCCCTTTACTCACGACGTGGGTTTTATCAGGCAAGACCCTTACTATCTTACCCCCTTCAACTTCTAGGTCTATTCCGCAGCCTACTCCACAAAATGGACAAATGCTCTTAACAATCATACATGATTATTTACTTTTCGAAATTTTAAGAATAATATTTCCAATTAAATATATTTCTTTTTATAACTGATGTACTAAATTTCCTTGTATACGTCTATGAATTTCTTATACTAACTCTCTTAAGTCTTCATAGTGACTACGTGAAACTCTAATAATGTTGTCTCCAATATAATTCACAAGTTCAGTGTATTTACGAGGACTGTCGTTTATTTGTCACTGTCTGGCCTAAAGTTTCCCTAACGAAACTGCCTAGCTTCTGGAGCATTTTCTATAACAGCCTCCTTAATCTCTTTCCAATACTTGTAAATATTGTCAAGCATTTCTTTCCTCAAATATTATTCCTTAAACTTACCTTTTTCTACAGCTTGAACCATCTAAATCTTAACTTAGACGTAACCCCAAGAGTCCTCAATAGAAGAATAGATACACATATGGACTACAGCTTGGTAAGGACGATTAAATACGAAAAGCATGATCTAAGGCTTAGAATAGCTGTAGAGTTAAGAAGCTTCGACTATAAAAAGTAGGGAACTGAGGTGATGATAAATAAGAGACATAGAAGGAACTTCATAACTTATATCCTCAGCATGAAGGCTGCTAATAAATCTAGAATTAAGAAAAGGGATCCTCTATATACTGTAGTTATAGTTTTATTTATGTTTTCAAAATTTTATCTCGTGAAAGCCCCACTTGCAGTGAGAGTACACACTAAGAAAGGGGATAAGTTGTTCCTCTACGGACAAGTTATCATTTGGCTCATATATGTTTTAATTAATGTTGGGCTGTTCATAAATAAATTACTCTTATTTGGTACAATAACGTTAGCTTTAGGCATAATTTTAATTACTCTAGTTATAAAGTCATACTCCTATTTAAACGTTAGAATAACACCAGAACGAGTTGAGATAGGTAAGTGGAAGATATCCCTAGACCAAGTAAGGGAGATAAAAGTATTAAGGCAGAATGGACCTACAGCTGACTTGATTATAGTTTATGAAGGAGGAGAGAGAACCATCGAGGAAGTAAAGAACTGGAAAGAAGTCTTAGAGACATTCCAAAGATATATAGTCTGAAGCACAAGGGATTGTTGAAATATTAACAGTTTGTCCCTACACTTTTATTAATCATGATAAAGTGTATCCAAGGTAGGTCATGGGAGTTCAACGGCACGGGGCTCGCATCTCTGTAATCCCTCCATCTAACCTTTCTCTCACCCTCGTAAGCAGTCATCGATTGGGAGATCATTAATAAAAATACTATATAATAAATAAATATAACTAATCAAAAATAATTTAGAATAATTAGTAGTTACGTAAAAGCATTACAGTCTGGAGATTATTAAGTAGCATTTAGTAATAGTCTTGTGAGAGGAAAAAGTTAATTCCAGAATTTGTATCTTAGTGATAACACTTTCACTACGTGAGAGAGACTTGAGTAAGCTTATCTTCTAAATATAAAAGTTTTAAAAACCTTAATGAAAAAGATGCTTTATGCCAACTAGACATTCTAAGCTTATATTAATACCTATTCTATCTCATAAAAATCATGGCATCATCTATCTTCAATAATTATGCTTAATAGTTTCCTTATTTCGCGGGTTCTAGGAACTTCTATTCCTAAATGTGTCTTTATTGCAAGTTGTGCAGAAACTCCACTAGCTAATGATGAAACATTATATGACGAATTTGAAAATAATAATCTTGAAGCATTAAGATATTCCTTTGCTTTATTTAAGTACTCTAATGCAACATCGAATGACATTGTAGTACCCTTAAGGCATATATTCGACTACTGCAGTGAACGTCTCTCCGTTACTGAATGTTATTGTTATATTATAGAGATTTCCAGCAATCATTTTTAAGGGATCAATTTGAACTCTACTTTTTACCATGTTTTTCCCTACCTTTACTGGAATTTCTGTATTAATCGTCTTATCCTCAAATTTTATGCTAAGTATTTTATCTTCTCTAGGAGAATAAAAGGAAAACTCAAAATCTCCATTGCTTGTCATCTTACCTATTCTTATTTGATAAGGAACAGGAGATGGCTTAATTTCTTCCATTTCTTTCTTTTTTTCTTCCTCTTTCTCAACTTCTTCTGGAGATTTATAATACGCATAACAAAGCGAAAATCCTATAAATGAAACAAAGGGAACTGATGCCACCCAACCTGCATTTTCTAATTTTTTATTTTTTTCTAATCTACCGATATCTCTATAAGTTATTCCTAAGAAAAAATTTCCCAGAAAGATTAAGAAAGGAATTGGTATAAATTCAAAGAGAATTATACCAGTTACATACATTAGGTAACCTATATTAAAATTTGTATTTCTTAGTCCTCTAGTCAAAAAACCTATTGGAAGTAAAGTTACTAACGATACTCCTATTGTTCCTGGAAAAATCATTTCAATGAAAAAATTATTCTTAAGAACATAAATAAAATAGAAAATTAAGGCATAAGAAATATAAAATACTCCAGTAGATATCGCAAGCAAAATTGCAACTATCTTTAGTCGACTTTCAGGCGATTTCTCCATTTATGAAACTATTTACTCTTAAGTAAAAAACGTTTAGTGTGATTTAATAATGTCTGTCAAACCAATACTACTAAAATGATGTATCCAGATTACTCAAGGAACAACCTATATAACGTAGCATGTAGTATAGAGGACGCGTTAGTTGGCGACAAGGAGTATTGTTCTAATATTACCTTATCAGATAAAATATTCCTTGTATTAATTGATGGAATGGGATATAACATTTTGAAATCTGCTGTAGAAGGAATAAAATTTACACTGTATTTCCATCAACTACGGCAACAGCTTTAACTACGCTCATGACCGCTACGAAGCCTGAAGAGCACAAAATTTTAGGTTACACCACTTATGTGGATAAGGTAGGAGTAATAAACGCTTTGAAGTATACTATGCCAGAAACGTCAGAAGTTGATTTACTTAAAAAGCTTTAGAAAAATCAATGGAGGAAGTTTTTAACGTGAAAAACATAGGCAAAAAAGCCAGGGAAAAAGTAAGAAGAGTATCTCAATCTTACCTAAATGCATTGCCGGAAGCGAATTTACTAAGATGCTCTATACTAATGTCATAGAACTCTGTGGGACGGAATATATAAAGCTAAAATTTTTGGAGAAAAAGGAGTAAATTTCATTACACTTTATATTCCTGACATAAATTTAACTGCTCACAGATATTTGCCTTACGCTGAACTAACTTTGCGTGCAGTAAAAGATGTTATTTTAATGATGTTAAGGGATATTCCTAAAGGATACGACACAATAATAACTGCGGATCACGGATTTATACAAACAGAGAATGCAATAATGCTCGATGAAGATAAGGACTTTGTTTCATCTACCGCCTTTTGGAGACGCTAGAGCAATATTTATGAAGAGACGAAAGGATTTAAAATACCTAGAAGAGAAATTCTCCAAACTTTAAGGTATTCACGATAGACAAAGTCAAAGAACTTAGATTATTAGCAGAAAAAGGAGAGAAAATTGATATCCATGCAGATTATTTAGGTATCTATAGGAAAGTTTACGTCTATAGATTTAAAAACGACTATGCTGGACATAAAGGTCATCATGGCGCAATGTTGGAAGAGGAGATGGAAATACCATTAATTAGATATTCTTGAACGGCCTTAACGCCTTCTCCAAAGTTTATTGGCTCTCCTAATTTGCTAAGTACTCTTTCAATTACTGCTATTGCTGATATTACGTCGTTAATGTTAACCCATCCCATGTGTCCTATTCTAAAATATTTTCCTGCCAAATCTGGGTGAACGCCGGGGGCGAATTCTATTCCTTCAGCTAAGGACATTGAAAGTAAATCATTAGGATTAGCTTTTTTCAGCATTACCCCGGTTACAGTATTGCTATAAGCTTCTGGAGTTTTTGCCACTATTTCTAAACCTAAAGCTTCTATCCCTTTTCTTACTGCAGAAGAGACAATTTCATGCCTTCTTATTCTATTTTCAATACCTTCAGTCTCTATTAGTTCGAATGCTTTCTTTATCATTAAAATTAAATGAACTGGTAGTGTTGAGAAATAGGAAGCCTTACCTTTCTCCATTGACTGCATGACTCCTAGCCAGTTCTTCAAGTTAAGATAATAACCCGCAACGCTATCCTCACCTAATCTTTTTGTAGCGTTCTCTGAAACTACGAGCAAGCCTGCTCCAGGCGGAGTGCCTATTGCTTTCTGGCTGGCTGTTAGAAACACGTCAACTTTCCAGTCTTCTGCTCTAACTTCTTCTCCTCCCACGCTTGCAACTCCGTCTACTACTATGAGATCTACGTAATCCCTTATTCTTTTAGTAACTTCAGCAATAGGCTCTCTAACTCCAGTACTAGTCTCTACGTGAGTCATTGTGACCATTGTATAATTATCTTTCTTAACTTCCTCTTCAATTTCCTCTGGTTTAACATAGTATCCGGCTTTTGCCTTTAACGCCTTTACATTAACCGGATATCTAGAAAAAATGTCTATCCAACGATTGCCGAAAACTCCGTTAGATACTACTAAGACCTTATCCCCTTTTCTGAGTAAAGAGGTTACACTTTCCATTGCAGAAGTTCCGCCACCTGGAATTATGAATGGCTGATAACTTTCGCTTACTCCCATTAGTTTCCTTAAGAACTTTAGGGAAAACGACATTGCATCAACGAATTCCTTAGATGTAAATCCTACATCTCCTTTAACTCCTCCTAAAAGCACGTCGTAATCTATTGTTTCAGGGCCTACATGCATTAAGATTTTTCTTGTCATGAGAGAATTATATCTAAAGGAGATTATAAATTAATAATAAGATAAGGAGGAAAAAATTAATCAGTTATTTAGCTTTCTTCATCTCTTCTGAGTGAGCTGAGCTCTTCATCAGAAGCTTACTACAGCATAACCTTCGTCAATTCTTTTTGCAGTTTCTACACCGCCCATTACTTCCCTTATTCCGTCGAATATTAAATCCTTGTTTAAACCTAAGTTTTTCAACGAAATACCGCAATAACTCACGTCAATTCCTGCATTAATCATTTCTTCTATCATCTTCTTCATTTGTGGTGCGTTTGCAGCTTCTCTTAATAAAGTTTCTACTCCTCTTCCGAGGAACATAAATGCAACTGTAGCTCCTGCATTTTTCCTCGCTCCTAGTGCAAAATTTATTGCCATCGTTGCTCTATTAATATCATCTTTTCCTGCGGTTGAAATAACGAAGATCTTTGCCATAAGATAAAACATTTTTTGAGTAAAAAAAGTTTAACGTATAAAAATTTTTAAAACCCGTGATGGTGCTCGTCGTGTGTTGGTTTATCAGTTTCTTGTAGTTCTCCTTTCTTTAGCTTCTCTAAAGCTTCTTCGACAGTTAATCCTTCTGCCAGGAAGATCTTTGCTTTACCTTTAAGTAATCTAACTCCAGGTGGGCCTATTTCAGCAACTATCACCGCGTCAACTCCTTTATCCAGTGCTGACTTTAACATATGAGCTCCTCTCGCAGCGGTAGCCTTTAGTGCGGGATTCTCATATTTTTCAACAAGTTTTACTTCATCTCCGTCAATTTCGTAGATTAGCACTTCCTCTCCTTCACCGGGACCGTCAACTCTCCCTTTAGTTACTGGGATTGCTACTCTCATTAATTATCGATTTCGATATCGGATATAAAAAGTTATTGTATTTCCAATAATATTGGAGCGTGATCAGATCCCATTACCTTTTCAAGTATGTCCGCTTTAATTACTCTGTCCTTGAGGGATTGAGAAACTACGCAGTAATCTATCCTCCAACCTATGTTCTTTTCTCTAGCATGAAATCTATAGGACCACCAGCTATAATGGCCACCTTCTTTGACAAACATTCTATAGGTATCTACGTAACCCAAAGATAAGAAATGAGAAAACCATTCTCTTTCTTGAGGCGTGAACCCTGCGTGATTTATGTTATCTTTAGGTCTGGCAATATCTATTTCTTGATGAGCTACATTAAAATCTCCGCAGATAATACAAGGTTTTTTAAGAGATGTCACAAATTTTTCAAAGTCTCTATTGAAAGATAGCTTAAAATCTAATCTCTTTAATCCTTCTCCAGCGTTAGGGAAATAAGTGTTAATTACATAATACGCTGGGTACTCTAGGATTATAACTCTTCCTTCGCTGTCATATTCTTCCTTTCCTAGCCCATAAGAAACTGAAATTGGATGAATTCTGGTCATAGACATTGTTCCGCTATATCCCTTTCTTTTGGCTGGAAAAACATAGATTTCGTATCCTAGTGATTGAAGATCTAAGGGAATTACGTCAGTTTTTATCTCTTGAAACATTAGAATATCAGCGTTAAAACTTTTTACTGTATCTATGAATCCTTTGCTCATAATAGCCTTTAATCCGTTAACGTTCCAAGATATTAACCTCATGCTGAAAGCCTTCTATTCTTAATATTAAATACCTTTTACCTTCTTTCTTTTACTTTAATTTAATGATTTATATAGAATACAAACATAATGTTTAAAAAGTTATGGTAATTTATTATTCGTATGAAAAGTGCATTAGTCTTTCTGTTAGTCTTTATAATATTTTTAAGTAGTGTAACAGGAGGTATCGAAATAGTTTATTCCCAAACCGCCAAGAATTGCTATATTGCTCCAGAAATTAATGGCACCCCTCTAGGTAAGCTTCCTTCAAATACTCCTATTTATATAAATATATTCCTACCACCAAAGAATATGAATGAATTATTACTTTTAATGCAAGAAGAATATCACGGTCAGGTACATTTAAGTAGACAACAGATAATAAATGAATTTGGAGATCAAGAAAAAATTAACGAAATTTCATCCTATTTGAAATCTAATGGATTTAACGTAGTATTTACTACGCCATTCTCCTTAATGGCAGAAGCACCAGCATTTAAGGTTAATGCGTTATTTGAAACTCAGCTTTACTTATATAAAAATGGACAAGAAATATTTTACAAACCGTATAGTAAACCTAATATTCCTCCTGCCCTCCAGAATGTTTTAATAGGTGGTTTAACTAATTATACTGCCGTAAAAACTCAGTATTTAGTCTTAGGAAAATTAGTCGACGGAGTCTTAAAGCCTACTAATTCATCTAAACAAGTTCCATTAGGCTTAAATTTTGCTTATACTATGTATTCTCCACAAGATCTTGAAGGAGCTTATAATGTTACCGGTCCAGAAGGTAAGAACGTTACTGTAGCAATCATTGATGCTTGGGGAGACCCACTAATCTGTCAAGATATTCAAGAATTTGATCAAGAATTTCACCTGCCTCCGGCTAATTTAACTATAGTTCCTATAGGTCCATATAAACCAATATTTGGATTATTTACTGGTTGGTATATAGAAACAGCATTAGATGTAGAAGCTGTTCACACAATGGCTCCGTATGCTCATATAGAACTCGTTTTATCTCATGGATGTCTCTTCTGCGATATTCTTCAAGCTATAATATACATAGTTTCCGCGGATAATGCACAAGTAGTAGACATGAGCTTTGGAGCTCCAGAGAACGAATTTACGGCTAGCGGAATGTACGCATATTATGAAGGATTTCCTATTGTCAATTATCCTTTAGTAAACTATTACTTTGAACTGGGTAGTGCAGAAGGGATAACCTTTATAGGAGCCTCTGGTGATCAAGGTGCATACGAAGGAACTTACACAACTTTTGGAGGAGTAGTATTTCCATCTTCGTCGCCTTTTGTATTATCAGTTGGTGGTACTTCATTATATCCGCAAATAACTTCTGGTTACATTGCTTCAATGAACTCTACTGCAGTTTATGGCTATGAAAACGCTTGGAGTGTATTACCGCAGTATTTAGGTGTAGGCACTTCAACTGTAGCTTCTGGCGGGGGTTATAGCACTTTCTTCCCAGCTCCTTACTGGCAGGCTTCTATTACTAAGTCAGATACTAGGGCGACTCCAGATGTATCCGCAGATGCCAATCCTTATACTGGGTTTATAACTATAGTACTGGGTAATAAAGAGGTAATTGGGGGTACTAGCTTATCTACCCAGCTATGGGGTGGCGTAATAGCGGATATTGACTCTTACATAGGGCGGCCATTAGGCCTAGTTGCCCCAATTCTTTATTCTATATATGAGAATTCTACACTTTATCAAGAGGCATTCCACGAGGTCACTCAAGGATTTAATGGGAAATATTTAGCTCATGCAGGCTATAACTTAGTTACTGGATTAGGTACGCCTAATGTAGGCGTTCTAGAAGAAGTAATAAAGGATTACCTAAGTTCTCACCCAGAATTGGAAATTTCACTAAGCACCTGCGAACCAGGCTTTACCATGCCATGGTATTGTTATTGTACTACTTTCCGTATAGTAGCTGAGATAAGTTATCCGAACGGAACAATAGTAACTAGTGGAAATTTCAATGCTTACATTTACACTCTTAAAGGCTTCTTGGCTAGTGTACCTTTAAAGTATAACGGAACGTATTGGGTAGGCAATTTCACAATAAGTAAAGGAGACCCTGCAAATTGTTGGACTATAGTAGTTAATGGGACTGCAGGAGGATTATCTGGAATATCGCAAGTAGATATAGATGTTGGATATTCTTTCAATATAATATCTCCTCCAGAGGGTATAATACCTCCAAACGCTCCTGTGAGATTTTGTGTATGTATTTATAATCCAGAAGGTCAACCTGTAATAAATACTACGGTTACTATGACAATGTTATATCATGGTAAGGTAGTTTCAGTCACTCCTTTAGTCCATACTAGGCATTACGGCGATTATCGTGGAACGTTAATATTGTTATATCCTCAACCTGAAGGGACTTACATTATTGAAGCTAATAATACTTGCGGTTTTGCCTATGAATGGGAGTATTTTGGGCTAGTTGTTTACGGTGCTGTAATACCTCCAATAAATGATGGAATGACTTCTGCTTACCCAGGAGAAAATATTACTGTAATAGGCTTCATTTTCAATCCTTGTTTTCAAGGGATATTTAATGCAACGGCTTATGCAGAATTAATTTCACTTAATGGAAAAATAATAGCAAAAGTTCCTATGACATTAGCCCCAGATAAAACAATTCTAGGAGTTTATAATCTATTTGAGTTTCATATAGCAAATATTACGATTCCTAATAATGTAACTCCAGGTTACTATAAGGTAGTAATAACTTCCTACTTACATAGCATATTTGGACCATGCTATGGTAACTTCACCACGTTCATTTATATTAGCAATTCTAGCTTATCATATCAAGTTAAGAGCGTTTCAGAGGTTTATGAAGGCCAATGCATTAAGGTATTTGCTAATATAACTTATTCTAATGGCACTGAAGTAAAGTACGGAGAATTTACAGCTGGATTTATTCCAGCAGAATTAAACTTCGAACAGCTATTGGTGGAATTTTATGCAGGAGTTCCAATGCAATATAATTCGACTTTAGGTGAATGGGAAGCAGTTTACCAAATTCCTTCTATATTAAATGAACAATGTACAATTTATAAAGGCGATCCAATTCAGAGTTTATCTGGTTTCTGGGATGTGGTAATAGAGGGAACATCAGCTAGTGGTGAGAATATAATAACTGGTTATTCATATTTTGATGTGCTACCATATACATATATAGGTAGTAAGATAATTACTCCACAAAATGTTAGTAAGGTTCCACTGCTAATATTTAATGGCACTAACTATATTTTACAAGGAATATATAGCCCTAGTATAACGATAGAATGCTTACATGGTCTCGTGGTTAAATGTTCTGAAATTGGTTTTGTGGATTCAATTAACTCTACATTAATAGTTGAGAGATCAGAGTTAGCATCCATTCATGCTATATCCTCTTCCTTATGTTTAATACAAGACACAATAGGACATGTAATTAATGCGTCTGCATTAAATTTGGTGAAGTCTAACGCGACTTTAGTTTCCACTGTGATTGAAGATTCTAAGTATGCATTTAATATTACATGCAGTAAGGTTAACCTTGAGGGAGTGTATTATAAGAACGTTATGGAAGTAACAAACTTGCCTACTCCAACAATAGTAGCCTATTCTCCAATTAATGTAACTACTTCATCATCGACAATACAATTCAATATATCTGGAAAGAATTTGAAAGTTATAGGGGCTTATATAGATGGAAAATTAGTCAGTTTTACTTCAGAAGCTACATCCAATGGTGTACTAGTTACTGTTCCGTTTAATGCTAGTATAGAACCATCTGGAGCTTATTACATTACAATAGAAGTATGCGATGGGCTCGAGTACAATTTATCAGCTGTGATATTTAATTCATATCATGAAGTAGTAGACGCTCAAATTTCGTCATCTTTATCTCATGACGTCTCTTCATTGCGTTCATCCTTAACTACTGGGGAAATATTAGGATCAATAGGTATAGTCCTTGGTATAATAGCTATATTTTTATTTATATTTAAAGGAAGAGGTGAGAAAAAATGAATAAGAAGAAAATAATTCCAATCTTATCTTCTTTATTATTTTTTGTCCTTATATTTTCAATAGTAGTCCCAAGTACAGCAGAAACTGCTCCAGAGATTTATAAGCCAGTATTTCCATTAAATATAACAATATCTAAGTCTGCAATACCATTTACACAAGATCCAGCATTTTACTCATTTGAGGCATATCATATAATTCCACCAAACGTAACTCCTATAGTAGTAACTATAGCCAAAAACCTAATATTTAACGATACAGGGCTTAAACCTTATTATGAAAGAGTTTACATACCACCGGGTAATTACAGCCTGGAAATACTTAATGTTACAATAAGAGAATTTAATGGTGCGCAGTATGATAGATGCGCTTATGTTTACGCTGACGGCATACCAATATTCTGGGGCTCAACTCAGGAAATTAATAACTCCACAGCGGAGGCCGACGTGACCTTATTCGAGAATCTGTTACAAGGGAATGTAACTTTTGAACTCGTAATCCAAAATTATTACGATGCTAAGATAGGAATTACTGGATTATATGAAATGAACGTTACGTTATACTTATATCCTGGGCAGAAACCTCAAGGCTTACCTAACGGATTCATACCAATATTTGTCAACGCTACATGCGAACATATCTGCTATAATTATTCTTACGTTATACTCTATCCAGGGATGCCTGCAAAAACCCAAGAAATTCAAATACCTAACGGTACTTACAGAATGATGGCACTAATTTATGAAAAAGGAGGAGGTAACGACGAATTCTGGTATGCTTGTGAACCTGCAACCAGGCCAATTCTAGTATACTATGATAACTTGCTTGCTGGAGTAGTTAATCCGTATGAGACAATATATACTGGTGGAATAGATTTATTCTATTGGAAGCCTTTGACCTCTATAAATACTCTGTCCTTCCATTCACCATATATAATAGATTTAACACCATTCTTAGCCCTTGGTAACAAGGCAAACATTACTGTATGTGTTTATAATTTAATTACAGCGTACGAAATAACTCAATCTATGGCCCATGATTGGGACATTGCTGGAGTAATCTTATTATGGGTAAATGAAAGCAATCCGATGATTTGCGGTAAATTAAATGTTGCAAAGCACGAATTTATTGACTCGGGCCCAATGTTCTTCCCAGTATTCTTTGGAGAATGTTACTTAGAGGATGGACATTACTATTTAGACTATTCTGCAGAACTGAAATTTGAACATGGAACGGAGAATTCTCAAGTAATTCAAAAAGGATTTTACTGTGCAAGGCAAAAGCTCAGTTTCGTTTATGAATATGCTTTCTTAGATGAGAAGTTTATGGAGAAAGCTGTTGAAAGTGGCATGTACAATGCTACGCTCTGCTATGACGTAAATTATCCTATTACTCTTAACTTTGACGCTGTGGAAGTTCCTATAACTAATCCTCACGTCATTCCATTCAATTTAACTTATGAGCAAAACGGTACAATATCATTAGGGTTAGATTATTATATGAAATGGACATTTGGAGACTATTGCCACGAAGTTAATACTATAGAAAGCCTATACAGCATAGGAGGGTTTGGAGGAATTATAGAAATAATAAATAGTTATGGAGGAGCAGTGCTCGTTAAACTGACTTCAAACTATGCTATGACAGTAAAGAACTTGACTTCAAATTGGCTCGTTAACGGTGAAGGGTTCAAAGAGACTTTCTCAGCCGAGGGACTACAGAATAGTACTGTAAACCTTAACGGTTATTATGTATACGTGAAGGAGTCCTTCAGTAGTATAGGTTCTTCAGATCCGCCCTTACAATACAACATAGCTAACGAAATAATTCAAATTATTAACTACAGGCTACTTGAGTTAGAAATTTAAAGCAAATTTCTCCCTTCTTCTTTCTTTTTTAATTTATTCTTCTCTTCTTTTTATTCTTCCTCGTTCATTAAATCTGAGAAATCTTCTTCAACTTCAGACTTTTTGCTTCCTTTCTTTTCCTCATAATTCTTTTTGCTTTTCTCTTCCATTTCTATGTACTCCTTTGAAGCCTCGTTTAATGCATAACCAAGCCTATGATAAAGTAATGAAGCCTCAGCAGTAGTTAACTGAAAGCCCACCCTATTATTTCCATCGTCAATTACTAGTAAAAATTTTGCTTCCTGTGCGAATCCTTTATCATTAATCGATGCTGAATCGACAAGTAACTCCAGAGTCTTTGGTTTACCGTCTTTTGTAAACCTAGGAATCCTTAAAATTCTTTTCATAAATTGAGATTGTATGATAAGGTATAAAGGTTATGTGGCCTTCTTTTACTGTGATAAGGACGTAAATATAATTGTGAATAGAAAGAATGAGTTTGAATTAAAGAAAGGTTACTACGCATACGTCGGATCTTGCGGCCTTCACTGCGATAAGAGAATATCGAGGCATATATCCGGAGAGGAAAAAATGAAGAAACATTGGCACGTAGATTATATTTCGTCAATTTGTATTCCTTTAGGAGTTATTGTATTACCACTTTCGGAAAAAGAAATAGTTAGTAGGTTATCATCCTTGCCTGGCATAAAAGGATTTGGAAACACTGATGACAAAACTTCACTAACTCACCTTTTCCGTTCGTCAATAGAGGAGGTTATGGAAAGAATATTTTTATCTTAATTATTCACTTTTCTTCTTATGTTAGGAAAAATAGATAGGAAAACGTTTGAGGAAGTAATTTATCCTCACCTTGGAGAAATTCACGAGGAAGTAATTATCCCACCCATGAATGGTGTTGACACTGGTGCTATAGAAATAGACGAGAAGAGGGTAATGGTTGTTAAAACCGATCCAGTATTTATTGTGCCTCAATTTGGATTTAAAAAAGCGGCATGGTTTGCAGTTCACATATTAGCAAGCGATGTAATGACCTCTGGAATTCCGCCGAGATATGCAATGATAGATCTTAACTTGCCTCCTTCAATGACAGATGAGCAATTCAAGGAAATGTGGATAGGTATGCATGAGGCTATGAAAGAAATAGGAGTTATGGTTACAGCTGGCCATACGGGGAGATATGAGGGAGTCGATTACCCAATGTTAGGCGGTTTCTCAATGATAGGCATAGGGGAGAAAGAAAAACTAGGCTCTCCTAAAAAAGTGAAGGAAGGCGATGTTGTAATAGTAACTAAAGGTCCGGCAATTGAAGCCACTGCTCTGCTAGTTAATTTATATCCTCAGTATTTTAAGGAGAGGTTGCCCTCAGAGGTTTTTAAAGAAGCTTATGACATGTATTGGAAGATGAGCTGTTGGAAGGACGGATTAATTGCAAGTAAAATAGGAATTCATTTAATGCACTATGCAACCGAGGGAGGATTATGGAATGCACTAGTTGAAGTTTCAGAAGTGACGAAGAAGAGAATAAGGATTTTTGAGGACAAGTTATTTATAAATAAGGCTGTAAAGGAAGTAACGTCTTTAGTTAATATTGATCCTTGGATATCCATAAGCGAAGGTACAATGATTATAATAACTGATAAGGCGGAAGTTAAGGACGCGCTCTTAAAGGAAGGAATTGAGGCAGAAATAATTGGGAGAGTGGAAGAAGGAGAAGAAGGAGTTTACTTAGGTAATAAAAGGATAGAAAAACCTACTGAAGACCCATTCTGGAGGGCATTCTTCGATTTGCAGAAAAAGGCTTCTTAAGATTCTTATCTAGAATTTATAAATTGAATTTTCAATATATTTAGAAATAGTGGAGTGAGAAATATAAGTAGGAAATATGATACTCTCTTAGATTAAGATGTTTAGAAAGAAGTTTATATGTTATTTGTGATGAGATATTAAGTTGAAACTGAATACGACGATATTGCATCAAATACAGTTTATCGTGAAATTCAGGGAGTCAGATAAGCCAATCTTCCTCGAAACTGCAGCTCTTATCGAATCATCTGTCCCCTAGCCATTGTTGAAGGAAAAAAGATTTTAAACTTTCTTGGGCTATCCATACTCTTTCCGCCCCCCAACCCCCATTTTGTAATATCTAGAAAGTTATGAGACTATGTTGCTAATAACACTAAAGCTCTCGGATGCAACATTTAACAATGAAATTGAAGAGGAGAGCCTTCTGAGCAAATTCTTTGATTTGTCTCTTAAGCTTGAAAAATAAATGTAATGCTAAAACTCTTGTAGATGCATATTTAAAAGAAGCTAATTTATCTAGTGGAGATTTTGTTCAAACTTGTGAGAAGCATTATAAGGCAGAGGAGGATTTCATAAAATATTTATCTAAAGGCGAATATACTAAGATGTGATTCAAAGCAATATTCGAAGCCGTGTGTTATGGAGATCTGCTTGTACTACATTGTTTTAATCTTAAACGCTAGAAAATTGGGGATATTATCAGATAACTTTTTTACCTTTTTGGATAAGCTATCCAAATGGATCTCTACGATGCAATTAAAGGTAGGAGAGATATAAGGAGTTATTATAAACCAGATCCTATTCCTGATGAAGTTCTGGCAAAGATTTTATTAGCTGCTCACTTAGCTCCATCAGTGGGTTATTCTCAGCCATGGAATTTTATTATAATTAAAGATGAGAATATAAAAAGGAAAGTTAAGGAAGAAGTTGAAAGGCAGAGGCTAAGATATAGGGAGTTACTTGACGAAGGCAGGAGAAAATTATTCGATACTATTAAAATAGAAGGAATTATGGAGGCGCCGATAAATATTGCAGTGACGTGCGACCCTTCTAGATTCGGCCCTCACGTATTGGGAAGAATAACGATGCCGGAAACCTGCAATTATAGTACAGTCTTAGCAATAGAAAATCTTTGGTTAGCAGCAAGGGCAGAAAATTTAGGAATGGGTTGGGTTAGTTTTCTGGATAAAAATAGAATAAAGGAGATTCTTGGCATTCCTTCAAATGTGGAATTTATAGCGTATCTAACGTTAGGCTATGTTATAAAATTTCCTGAAAGACCGGAGTTAGAAGAAAAAGGTTGGAATTATAGATTGCCTTTATCAGAGGTAGTATTTGAGGATAGATGGGGCAATAAACCTAACGAAAAACTCTTGGAAAAATTGAATTCTGCTAAGATTTAGAATTTTTCAGACTTTAAATATTCCATTATTCCTCCAGACTTCAGAATCTCTAGCGCCATTCCGCTTATTCCTTTTCCTTGATATTTTCTTCCATTAACTTCAATTTCTCCAGTTTCAACGTTGATTCTTACAATTTCTCCTTCGTCTATTAACTTTGTAGCGTCATTTAGTGTGATTACTGGCAATCCATTATTTATTGCATTCCTATAGAATATCCTTGCAAAGCTCTCTGCAATTATTGCCCTAACTCCTGCAGCCTTTAGTGCTATTGCCGCCTGTTCCCTAGATGAGCCCATTCCGAAAACTTTTCCTGCTACAATTACTACTCCTGAGGAAGCTTTCTTGTAAAATTCTGGATCTAGAGGCTCCATTGCGTGTTGCGCTAAGTATTGCGGGTCAGTAAACTTTAAGTATCTAGCAGGTATTATAACGTCAGTGTCTATTTTGTCTCCAAACTTCATAACTTTTCCTTCTATTATCATGCTATCGACCTCGGATCAGTTATTTTCCCTTCTAATGCAGAAGCCGCTGCAACTGCAGGATTAGCTAAGTAGACTTTAGAGTCGTTACTTCCCATTCTACCTCTAAAATTCCTATTGCTGGTTGAAACTATAGTTTCTCCTGGCCCTGCTACTCCGAAGTGACCACCTAAGCAAGGACCACATGTTCCGTAAGTTACAATACAGCCTGCATTGACCAATGTTTCTATGTAACCTAAGTCCATTGCCCTCCTGAACATTTCGTAAGATGCAGGAATAGCTATGCACCTAGTCTTTACTTTTTTATCCTTAAGTATTTTTGCAGCAATTTCTATATCGCTTAACCTACCGTTTGTGCAAGAGCCTATGAAAACTTGATCCACTTCTTTACCTTCAACCTCATTAACGGTTTTTACGTTGTCTACGCTATAAGGTACGGCAACTAATGGTTCTAATTTACTTAATTCTATCGTGTATTCGTCAGCATATTTTGCTCCGGGATCAGGAGTAACTAACGCGGGTTCGTATCCTCTCATTGTCTTTATATAATTTTTAGTCTCTTCATCAGGAATAAACATTAATGCATCTGCGTTCATTTCTATTCCCATGTTTGATACTGTTGCTCTATAATCCATTGGGAATGTAGAGGGGTTTTCTACGTAAACTTCTATCGACATTCCGTTAAAGTAATCAGCCTTGAATTCTTGTAGCAACTTCAGTGCTACGTCCTTCCCGGTAATCCATTTCCCTGGTGAACCTTTTAATTCTACTTTAAAGGGAGTAGGAACGACTAGCCACGTTTTCCCAGTAATTACTGCTGCCGCAATGTCTGAGGCTCCCATTCCTTGAGCAAAAGCTCCTACAGCACCGGATGTCGTGGTGTGACTATCTGCGGCTACTATTACTTGACCGGGCAAGGCATATTTTTCCAGCAAAACTTCGTGCATTATTCCGAAATTAATATCGTGAAAGTTAGGTAATCCCATCTTTTTTACAAATTTCCTTATCATTACTTGTATTTCTGCACTCCTTACGTCAGGAGGTGGTGCTAAATGATCAAACGCAATTACTATTTTACTTTTGTCGAATACTTTCTCAATTCCCGCTTTTTCCATGACTTCTATTACGTGATATCCTGTTAAGTCGTGAAATGCTACTATGTCAGTTTTTGCTTCTATTACGTCACCTGGCGAGACTTCTTTTCCAGAAGCTCTGCTGAGAATTTTCTCTGTAAGAGTCTGGGGCATAGTTTCCAATTAAGTGAAGGGGAAAATAAATCTTAATTATTAAACAGTTCGAGTTTCGGACAATTTTACGTTATTAAGTACTAAAACTCCCTTACCCTTCTGATAGGATATAAAAACATATCCACACTCTGGACAGACTTTTGATATTATATCTCCATCTTTTATAACCTTCTCCTCTACAACCTTTTTACATACTGGACACATTTTTCTAGCCATGATTTAAGGCTTTATCTTTTTCATTAAAAGAGTTTTTACTAAGTATTACCGAGAAAAATTGAGGAATTTTTATAAAAAATCTTCTAATGAAAGCGTATATTTAATGAGTACTATATTAAAGTATGGATCAAATAAATAAGAAAATCTTGTTCTACCTATTAAAGGACTATAGAACATCACAAAGGTCAATAGCAAAAATGATAGGAATATCTTCTCCAGCAGTGAATTATAGGATAGATAAGTTAATCCAAGATAAGGTAATTAAGAAGGTGTCACTTTACGTTAATCCAAACTTTTATGGAAAATATCATGCGTATGTTGCTTTTAAGAATATAAAGGACTGGGAAGGAGAGTACGTATTTAAGGTAAATTGTCTAGAAGAGACAAATATTTACGAAATTGAAGGTAATACCCTAGATGATTTAAAGAAGAAAATTGATATTATGAGCGAGAGTTTAGGTTACCCAAGGATGATATATATTCCTAAACAACAGCCCTATAATCCTTCTAATTTCGACCTTAAGCTTGTCTCAATAATGAAAGAAGAACCTACTTTGGATACAATGTATTTAGCAGATAAGATGAAGGTATCTACTAAGACAATTAGGAGGCATATAAGGTACCTTTATTCCAGGAATTTCATTAGGCTAATTCCGGAAATTGACTTAACTAAGGCAGGATTAGTTATGTACGCTGTATTTACGCATAACGTAGAGATCGGTAGAAAATTCTTTTCAAGGCAAATGTTCAGGGAAATAAGTGATAATACTGCTGGAATATTTGTGAATATTGGAGATTCTTTAGAGGAAGTAAAAGAGGAGTTCTTTAAATTTAGAGAATTTGATAAGGACGCTGATTTAATGATTGCAATAGATTACTCTGTAAGTTAAGCAAATAATCCTCTAATGAAATAGAGTTTTCTTCATTAACTTCCTCTTCCTTAGCTACTTCAACTTCCTTCACTCTCCATCCAATTCCTCCTTTAAATTTTACAACAATCAATGCTTTACCTTCCATTGGAAACATTTTCAGAAAGTCTAAAATTTTTCTAATTTGATTTTCTTCAACCTTAACTTTCTTTTGCCAAGTGCTTTTAACTTCTATAGAAAGTAAAATATTACCCTTAGTAGCAAATACGTCTGGTAAAGGATTAGGAGAAGAGTTTGACGTCGGAATTCTCACTGCGTTAAAACCGTAATGCATAAGAAGCTTAACTAATTCCCTTTCCGCATTTCTACCTATTGTTTTATTCACGCAAGGAGAATTGTACAAAATGTATTAAAAGCTCTTGTCCAAGTTAATTATGCTGTCGCACATGCTTATTATATCCTCGTCGTGAGTAGCTATAATTATTCCTCTCTTTTCCTCTTTTAATAGCTTAATCATTTCATAAAATGAGAGCAGAGAATTTCCATCCATTCCTACACTTGGTTCATCTAACGCAATTACCTTCCTACCGGAGGCATAAGCTGAGGCAATTAGAACCCTCATTTTTTCTCCATAACTTAAAGTGTAAGGGCTCCTATCTTCTTTATCCTTTAGATTAAAGAGCGATAATACGTCTTCTCTTCCTTTAACTTCTTCCTTTACTGTAGTGCAAAAGAATTGTAAATCAGGATTTTGAAAAATTACGTAAACTTTTCCCACTAATTGCTTTAAGGTAGTTGTCTTACCTGCTCCATTCCTTCCAATTAAACAAAGTACTTCACTTTCTCTAACTTTTATTCTAGCCTTAGTAGTTTGTACGTCAAGGATTTCTTTTCCCAGTTCACTTTCAATTTTAGAGAGTTTAAATCCCCTTAATCCGTGGGATTTTAAGAAATTTTCGTCGTAAAGCTTTTCCTTGTCAATCTCTTCTATTTTATCTTCCAGTAAGTAAACTCTATCTAGCATATCTCTTATTTCTTTAACTCTATGTTCTGCTATTAAAGTGCCCTTAGGAATTATTTCCTTTACTTCAACAGTAGAGTACTTATCTAAATTTGCGAAAGGTTCATCAAGTAGAACGTATTCTGGCATTGAAGCTAAGGTTGTTGAAATTACGAATCTCCTTTTATAACCGTCAGAGAGCTCTAGGAACTTTTTATCGTAATATTCGCCCATAATATTCTTAACGATTTTCTCGTTTACTCTGTGATACCTAGATAAAAGCTCTACTTCCTCCTTTGCCGTTTCTGCTAGAATCTGGGAGTAAGGTTCTTGTAATACGAGAGAAACTTTACTATAATCTTTTTCTTTACAAAAGTCTTTGCCATCAAGTATAACTTGGTTCTGAGAGTTGCAAAGAACGGACTTTAGCAACGTTGTTTTCCCGCTTCCGTTTCTTCCTAGTAGTCCAACAATTTCTCGTTTATCTACTTCTACACTACCTTTACTGGTTATAATTGTAAGCACGAGTATTCTTTGGCTACAAAACATTTATTAATAATGGTAATAAGTTGTACAATTTCTATAAAGGGAACATAACTGATAATGTAAATATAGCCACTCCTATAGTAAGAAGAATTAAGTCGGAAGTTCTAGGTTTTAAATTCCTTTTTCCAGAATAATTTCCAAAAAGTTTTACAGTATAAGCTACATAAAGGTTCTCAGCAACTCTGATCATTTCTACTAAAAGAGGCCTAGAGATTTTAATAGGATTGAAGCCTATCCCTCTTGCCTTTGCGTAAAATGATACCTCTGAGGAGAGTTGAAAGAAATATGGATAATAAGCCAAGGCAATGATTATTGGCACTCCTTTCTCTCCTAATGCATCAAGAACTGTTGACTTATCAACAAGCTCTGAAATTGCAAAATATAGGTTTATGTAAGTTATTGCCCTTACGGTAAATACGTAAAGGTAAGATTTACCAAAATATGATAGTACGAAATAGGAAAATACGGCTATGAGAATTTCTGTTATGAAAATTCCTTTCCTTCTGAATAACATTGCAATAGTAATAGCCATTGCATAAATGCCTAGAGATACATAAGTTGATAAAAATATTAGAACAGAAAAAATTACTGAATATAAAAAAGATGTTTTCAATGTAATACCCCGGATTTTATTAGGAAATTACCTAAGTAGTAAGAGACTACACCCATTATTGCTGACTCTACAAAATATATTCCTGTAAAGGCTAACATAAGATCTAAAGCGAATTGTGACGCTGTTGAAGGTACAAATAGTACTCCGAATACTACGCTGAAGACTCCTACTAGACCACCAGCTAATGTAGTATTTATCATTACAGCCTTAAATGATCTATATCCCACAATTCTTGACACACCTTCCACTACAAGTCCTGCTATTACGAAGGTTGGAACTAGAAATATTAAACCAGATATAGCATAAAGTATTGCGCTAATTATTAAGATGAGGAGCGGTCCGTTCTTTGCGTTTATTGCTTGAATTCCTATTGCTACTATTATTAAGGGAACAGTAAGCGTTACAACTGGATCAGTGAATATGCTAAGAGCATAAGCCGCAGTTCCTAAAGCTAATCCTGCAGCCACTGCGTATGAAGCTACTGAAAACACTATTGCGTAAATTAACTTTCTCTTATCATCTTTAGAGAGTGGCATGTGTAAAAATTTATTCTTAAGTTTAAGAAATTTTCCCTATTTTTCTTGAGCATGGAAAATCATAATATATCCTACGTATGCTAGATAAATGAAAACTAGGAAGATTATTGTAAAATTTATTATTTTTATTATTATTGGAGAAATATCTAATCCTCCAAGTTTTATTCGTAAATTTAAGAAGAAAATTGAAAAAGACACGTATATTACTAAGGCAGAAAGCAAAATTAATCCTATTCCCATTAGCTTATACTTTATCAAGGGCATCCCTCACTGCAAGTCTTACTGCCTGAGCTGAAGAATATTTTGGTAACCAACCAAAAGATTTTATCTTCGATGTGTCAAGTAACATAAACCTAACATCACCTTTCCAACCTCTACCTTCTCCAGCATCAACATAAACATGCTTTGGGGATAATCCCATTTCCTCTTCAACTATTCTAGCTATTTCGTCCACGGTCACCCAATCGTCGTTCCCTATATTAAATGTATCATATAATCCTTTAAAGTACTTAACTATAACGTCAACAGCTGAAAGTAAATCGGTAATGTAAAGGTAGCTTTTACTCTGCTTTCCATTGCCTAAGATTTCTAGTACTTCCTTATTTTTCCTTAATTTTTTTATGAAATCTATAACTACTCCATGAGAAATTCTACCTCCAGTAATATTTGCTAGCCTTAAAGATATACCTCTTATTCCATAATTTCTAGTATAAAACTTCAATATCTCTTCTCCTAGAACTTTAAACAGACCATAATTAGAAATAGGTTTAATTTCATCAAATTCAGTAGTAGGTATTTTTCCCTCACCGTAAACAGTTGAAGAAGAAAAGAATATCACCATTTTAGCGTCATATTTTCTAGCCATTTCCATTACATTCAATGTTACTTTAACGTCGCGTTCGAAGTGTTCATAAATATTTTCCATTGACGTCTTAACGTCTGGATTTGCAGCTAAATGATAGATTATTGCTTCTTTAGGGATTGTAGGGTATGCTATCCTTAAATCCAATTTTATATTCTGAGCTTTTTCGTTAACATAACTTCCAGAAGAGTAATCGTCTATGCTGATTACGTCTTCTCCGTTCTCTATTAGATGGTCAACAAGGTGTCCTCCTATGTATCCTGCCCCTCCTGTAACTACAGATGTCATAACAGAAATTATGTGTATAAATTAAAGAGATTGACTATTTTATGACATAAATGTCCGTCTACATAAATATAATCTTATTAATGGAAAAAATTTATAGTGAAATTATTTCGTTTCAATCATTTTATCCTACTGCGGAAAGCTTATTTTTAATAGTGGAATGTAGGAGTTTGACTCATGAGATTAATTCCAATAGGAATAATAGCATTATTAATTGTCCCAATATTTTTTATGTCAGTAGTGAATTCATCTGCATCAAGTAATAATACCTACTATACTTTAGAGTATAGTAAGTACTCCAGTTGCTTATATATTAGTAAGGGAATTTTATCTATAGAAATATATAAAGTTAGCAATTCTACATATTATGGGAATTTAAGCTGTAATGACAAAGATATATACGTTAATCGTTATACTACAATTTACACTTTAGTAACCGGAAGTGCTGAAACAATAAATGGAAAAATATGTGTTAATTCCTCTGCAAGTGGTAACTTATATGTTAGAACTACTATACCTCAATTAGCTAGAATAATAGTCATTTCTGCTGGTATGGAGGAAATAGTGTGGGCAGGATTTAACGAGACTTATGTTCACACTTATTCCTATATAAATGGATCTGGCGAAGTAGTCTTACAATTCATTAACGGTACTTCAATCTCTAACATCTCAATAGGAATTAAACAAAACTCCTCAGTAATTCAATATATAAATCTCACATTAACTAAGGTTGCTATTTCGAGCGAATCTGAATATAGCTCGTCTTTTATATTACACGTCCAAATGCCAAGAAAATACTCGCCATTAATTGAATGCTTCCTTGTTAATGGCTCTAGTTTCTCGTCTGGTGCTGAAGGCTATACTGTTACCACCGCATACTTCTGTGGTAAATTAATGCCAGCTATAGAATGGAAAGGATTAGGAATAGGAAACTTAAATTTAGGATTGCATGCCCCAATGAGCGGTAGAGTTAACTTCACTACTTTAGAATTTTACGGAATTAATGGAACTACAGTTGGTTATGTTCATTCAGCTTATATAAATGCAGAATATCATGGAATTTTTGATTCCTCCTTTATAGCAGGAGAACTACTCATAGTTCATATAACTAATGCACCTGCGTTGGTAAAGCCTTCTTTAATTTCTGTAATTTATCATCAAGGAGTACCAGTAATTCTAGGCGTATGCGAGAATAACACTGTAGAAACTACAGCTAACGTTATTATACAACACGAGGTTTACATAAACCACGCTAAAGGTCTACTTTTAATGCTGTCCTTAAACTCTTCAGTGTTTTATGTAGGCGTTGTGCATTCTATTATCGTTAATGTAACTATTGTAAAGCCTACTGCAGTGGTAGTAAGTAATGTTACTATACAAGGTAAAAGTTACTTAGCACAGATTGTGAATATTTCCGCCAGCGGATATGTTACTTTTAACGTTAGTAAAGTAAGTAATGAGAACTTCGTAATATTCGAACAAGAGAGCAATGGCTCTTTAGTAGAGTTGAATTCTTGTAACTATTTTGTAGTAAACAACACTATCGTAGTGTTCACTGATCCTGCAAGTACTTACTTAATAGTTTATGGATATACTTCAACTATCTCAACTTCGTCAACAAGTAGCTCTTCATCAACAATAACCTCACCTTCATTTAGCAATACTGAAATTTTAGGAATAGCGATAGTAGTAGTCATTATACTAATTATAGCTGTAATTATGGTAATTGCAAGAAAGAAATAAGGAATTTCTTTACTTTCCTTTTTTATTATTCAAAAGAGATTTTTTGTTCTATATGGTATTTTAGAATTTTCCTTTATTACCCTCCTTTATGAGTATATATTATGAAAGCAATAGTAGTTAAACCTCACCAGGCTGGAATGGAAGTAAAAGATGTAAATATAGAAGAAAAAGTAGGCAAAGGTCAAGTGCTAGTTAAAACTCTCTATACTGGAGTCTGCGGTACTGATAGAGGTATTGTAGGAAACAAATTATCATTCACAAGACCTCAGGAAGGTTGGAGCGAATTAATTCTAGGTCATGAGGCGTTTGGGCAAGTTGAGGAAGTGGGAGAAGGAGTGAAAGAATTGAAAAAAGGGGATTATGTAGTTCCAGTTGTTAGAAGAGGTTGCGGAGTTTGCCTAAATTGTAAAATAGGTAAACAAGACTTTTGTGAGACTGGAAATTTTGTTGAGGCAGGAATAAGAGGTAAAAACGGGTTTATGAGAGAAGAATTTGTTGATGACGAAGTTTATCTAGTAAAAGTTCCTGAAGCAATAAAAGATATAGCTGTACTAACTGAGCCATTATCAAACGTAGTTAAAGCAATAGAGGAAGTGATGTATATACAACAAAGAATGATATGGAATTGTGAAGACGGTGCTTACGATTGCAGGAATGCTTATGTAGTTGGGACTGGTCCGATAGGGACTTTCTTCTCTTTACTTTTAAGAACATACGGCTTTAATGTTTACATGTTAAATAAGAGGGATCCTTCGCCTGCAGAAGAATACGTTTCTACCAGAATTGAGGCAGAATTCGTTAATACTACTAAGGGAGTTGATCATCTTCCTAAGGCAGATATTATTGTCGATACAAGCGGTTTTCCTTCAGCTTTTGTTCCTTTAATGCATAAAATGAACAAGAATTCTATCTTGGTTTTATTTGGTACTCAAACTGGGGATAAAGTGCAAATTGATGCTGATCTTGTAACTTTCATGGTTGAGAATAATATAGCTGTTGTAGGCAGTGTTAACGCAAATAAGTGGCACTTCAAATCTGCGGTGAATTATCTTACCATGTGGAAGGAAAAATACGGAGATTTACTTAATAGGATGATAACTACTGTAGTTCCACCGGAAGATGCGAAGGAAATTCTGGAAAATAAACCTAAAGGTGAGATAAAGTCAGTCATAAAATGGTAATGTTTTTTAAGAAAGTATAAGTATATTTATACGATATAATATGGTTGAAACACAAGAGATTAGCGAACAAAAACTTGAGGAAAAAGCAGATTATAACATGAGATATTATTATTATTTGTTTAAGCTTAGTAAAGAGAATCCTGCAAAATTCTGGGGCGATTTGGCTCAAGAATTAATAACTTGGTTCGAACCTTGGAAGGAAACAATGAAGCAGGAAGATCCTTTAACAAGGTGGTTTATAGGAGGAAAGCTTAATGCGTCTTATAATGCCGTAGATAGACATTTAAATTCACCGAGGAAATTCAAGGCCGCAATAATATGGGAAAGTGAAAGAGGAGAGAGGAGAATAGTAACTTACCAAGACCTCTTTTATGAAGTAAATAGATGGGCTAACGCACTTAGAGAACTAGGAGTAAAGAAAGGAGACAGAGTAACAATCTACATGCCATTAACTCCTGAAGGAATATTTGCGAAGCTAGCTTGTGCAAGGCTTGGTGCAATACATAGCGTAGTTTTTGCAGGCTTCGGTTCTCAAGCTCTTGCTGATAGAATTGATGATGCAAAGTCAAAGGTAGTAATAACTGCAGATGCGTATTATAGGACTGGAAAACTAGTAGAATTAAAGAAGATAGTCGACGAGGCATTAGATAGGTTAGGAGATAAATCTCCAGTATCTAAGGTTCTAGTTTATAGAAGAACTGGAGTAGAAATTCCATTTAAGGAAGGAAGAGACGTGTACTTTGATGAGGTGGGCAAGTATAAGTATATAGAGCCAGAACGTATGGACTCTAACGATCCCCTCTTTATCTTATATACCTCAGGAACTACTGGAAAGCCTAAAGGAATAGTTCACTCCACTGGAGGGTATCTAGTAGGAACTGCAACAATGCTTTTATGGAGTTACGGTCTAAGTCAAGAGAACGATGTATTATTTAATACCTCAGATATAGGTTGGATTGTAGGCCATTCTTACATAACTTATGCCCCGTTAGTTATGGGAAGGACAGTAGTAATATACGAAAGTGCTCCTTACTATCCCTATCCTGATAAGTGGGCAGAGATTATAGAAAGATATAAGGCAACAACATTTGGGACTTCAGCTACAGCTTTGAGAGCTTTCATGAAGTATGGAGATGACTACGTTAAAGCTCACGATCTCTCTTCTTTAAGGATAATAGTAACTAATGGTGAAGTATTGAATTATTCTCCATGGAAGTGGGGATTAGAAGTTGTAGGAGGAGGCAAAGTCTTTATGTCTCACCAATGGTGGCAGACGGAAACTGGAGCACCAAACTTAGGTTATTTGCCTGGTTTAGTTTACATGCCAATGAAATCTGGTCCGGCTTCCGGCTATCCATTACCTGGTAACTTTATAGAAGTTTTAGACGACCAAGGAAATCCGACTAAGCCTAGGGAAAGAGGTTATTTAGTAATGAAACCTCCGTTCCCACCATATATGATGATGGGTATGTGGAATGATCCAGGGAATGAAAGACTTAAGAAAACTTACTTCTCCAAATTCCCTGGAATTTATTACCCAGGAGATTATGCAATGATTGACGAAGATGGCTATGTCTGGGTATTGGGTAGGGCTGATGAGACAATAAAGGTTGCAGCACATAGAATAGGTGCAGGAGAAGTAGAATCCGCAATAACTTCTCATCAAGCAGTAGCAGAGGCTGCAGTTATAGGCCTTCCAGACCCAGTAAAAGGAGAAGAGGTTCATGCATTCATAGTCCTTAAGGAAGGATATACCCCTTCGGATGAGTTGGCTAAAAATATTCAAAATCACGTTAGGGAAGTTATGGGACCTATAGTTACTCCTAAGATTCACTTTGTAGATAAATTACCTAAGACTAGGTCAGGTAAAGTAATGAGGAGGGTGATCAAGGCCGTAATGATGGGATCTCCAATAGGAGATATTTCGACTATGGAAGACGAGGCGTCAATGGAAGAAATAAGGAAAGCTGCAGAGGAATTTAAGAAGGAAATTTCGAAACAGCAATGAGCTTTTTCTTCTTTCATTTTATAAAAGGTTGATAATGTTAACTTAGTTTAAAAATTGTTTATTTTAAGTCTGTCATTTTCGCCATCAATCTATATTTTTAATAAAATATGAATAAAAGTAACTCTTATTTGCATTAACACTGAATATATCTATGTGCGAAATATAGATAAATTTTTAAGAAAGTTCATTTTGAAAGTTTAATATGTCTAGTAGTAAAGTAGGTGGAGCGAAAGATTATGGAACGACTTCAGATAAGCTCTTAAGGAGGAGCTTAAATAAATGGGAATTACTATTTTTATCAGTAGGAGGAGTAATAGGTTCTGGATGGTTATTTGGTGCATTGTATACTGCAGCTTATGCAGGTGGTGCAGGAATACTCTCATGGATAATTGCGGGAGTTTTAGTAATGTTTGTTGGATTAGCGTATGGCGAATTAGGTGCAGCAATACCAAAATCTGGAGGAATTGTAAGATATCCGCACTATACTCATGGTGGAGTTACAGGATATATAATAACATGGGCATACTTCTTATCTGCATCTTCCGTCCCTGCAATAGAAGCGACAGCAACAATTACTTATTTATCTGCACTTGTTCCAGGCTTAATATATCCAAATGGAGTATTAACTCCTCTAGGAATTTTATCCGCGTACATAATATTAATATTATTCTTCCTCCTTCAGTACGCAGGAGTTGGAATACTTGGTAAAGTTACTCATGGAGTAGGCTGGTGGAAATTAATTGTTCCAGTACTTACAGTCATATTTTTAATGGCATTTTATTTCCATCCTGCTAACTTTACAATGGGTGGAGGCTTTTTCCCTAGCGCGTCAATGAACGCCTCAGGGTTTTCTGGCTTTGCACCAGTACTTTATGCAATACCTACTACTGGAGTTATATTCTCGTACCTAGGATTTAGGCAAGCAATAGAATATGGTGGTGAAGGAAAGAATCCTCAGAAAGACATCCCATTTGCTGTAATTGGAGCTTTAGTAATAGGACTAATAATTTATACCTTACTTCAAGTAGCATTTACGGGGGCAATAGATTGGTCTTCTGTAACTGTTCAAGCAGGTAATAAAACAGAACCAGTAACTCCAGGCAATTGGACTGCATTAACGCATTCTAACTTAGTTAGTGGCCCGTATTATGCAATATTTACTACTGCAAATGTTTTTGGTCCTATAGCAACACTATTTGCAGTATGGAGCTATATTCTATTAATCGATGCAGTACTCTCTCCAAGCGGAACTGGTTGGATTTATATAGGAACTGCTGGAAGGACAGTTTACGGCTTTGCTACTAATGGGTATTTACCCGGGCTCTTCTTAAAGATTGGCAGAACGAAGGTTCCAGTTATAGCTTTAATTACTGCAACAATAATTGCAGCTATATTCATGTTACCATTCCCATCTTGGGAATCCTTAGTAGGCTTCATCTCTTCTGCAACAGTCTTTACTTATATAATGGGTGGAATTGGACTAGAGACTTTAAGAAAAACAGCCCCAGACTTAAAGAGGAATTTTAAATTACCTGCGGCGAAAGTAATTGCTCCAATAGCTACATTAGCTTCTGGACTAATAGTATATTGGTCAGGGTTTGCAACACTATTTTATGTAGTAACCGCAATATTCTTAGGTTTTCCTTTATTCTTCGGATATTATGCTGTAAGGTTAGGAGTCCCCAAGAAATTAGCTTATTCATTAGGAATTATAGACTTGGCGGTAATTTTACTAACAGCTTATGACTTTGATTTGGCAACTTCTGGACTTTCTGCGGGTAATACTATTGCTTTAATACTTTATACTCTCATAATGATAGGAGTTTCATTATCGAATGTTGTAGTACTATGGAGCTTCAGCAATGATGATGTAAAGAAAGAGATTAAAGCGAGCTATTGGATTTTCGCATTTATATTTGCAATATTCTTATTATCTTATTTCGGAGCACTAGGATTAGATCCAATAATACCCTTCCCGACTGATGTTATAATAGCTGCTATAGTAGTTTTAATATTCCATTATATAGCAGTAAAATCTGGATTTAGAACGGAAGCTATAGATGAGATACTTGAAGAGACTAGAGAACCATAAAACTTTTTTTCCTCAAATTAAAATTTTTCTTTAGCCGCGGGGCTAGAGTGCCTATTAAGGCTTCTGTGAAAGCCCTTTGTTCCCTACGGCTTTTAACCTAGCTTCTTCTAATCCCTTATAATTAATCTCCAAATGTCTTCTTAGAATTTCTCCTTGAGTACCTCCAAGGTTTATATCTACATGTTGGTTATTCTTTATTTGCTCTAAATGCTCTAAGAGGTGAGATGACGAAGTAAACCCTCCATGAGATAAGCCAATTAATCTAGGTTTCAGTGAAATTTGGAACTCTAGGCTAGAAATATACTTCTCTAAATCTAAGGGCGGAGGAGTAGTAGGGAAAGGAATTCCGTTATATCTTCCTCCTGCAGAATCTCCGGTATAAAGCATATCTCCAATCATTACTGAAATATGATGTCTAGCGTGACCGGGAGTGTAAAATATCTTCATCGTGTTTTTCCCTATCTTTATCTCTTCTCCTCCTTTAACTTCTAGTATATCTCCATTAATCGGTTTAACTTCTCCGTAAATGTCCACCAGTTCTCCTAAAACTTGCCTTGCTGTCTTATTTATCTTATCTGGATTCTCAAGGTATTTCTTGTAACCTTCATAAACTAGTATTTTAGGCTTATAGGTTGAAACTATATCCGGAATTAAACCTATATGATCAATGTGAAGGTGTGTGATTACTAGATAATCAAGTTTATCGAGAAAACTAACGTCCATTATGCTATTTGCAACTCCTCCGTCTATCATTACTACCTTCTCGTCGCATACAATAAAAGAGTAGACTAGCTCTGGAAATTCTATAGGCCCAGAGGGTACTGCATGAATTCCTGTACATGGCATTTGCATCACTATCCTATTTTCCTAATTTTAACGTTACCTTTCTCGTCTTGATGAACGTAAAACTTTACGTTCTTCATCTTCCTATAGCTCCATGAAGGTATAATCTTACCTTCACAAGGCTTTAGCTCTTCAGAATTAACTTCTAATATTATTTCCACCTTCCACAGCTTTATTTTCAACTTCCAATACCTCATAAAGTCTAATTTTATTATCAGAAGTCACTTGGATTGCGTACTTTTCACCCTCATAATCTACAAGGTATAACTTATCCTTCTCTAAGTCTTTCAGATTAAATTGGATCTCGTCATCCCTTACAGTAATTTTGTGTCTCGATATGTATTCCTTTATGGATTCCTCAACTACCTTACTTAACTTACCCTTCTTATAACCGCCAAGGGCAACGAAAGTCCTAAGTTCCCTCTCCACTTCATCTGAGATCTCGATTGTAAGTTTTCCCATATTTACTTATATACTCTTTTACATATTTAAGTATTATTGGCTTTTAACAAGGTTAATTAGAAATCTATAAATGAATATACATAGGAAATTTTAATCTCGGTTCCAAAAGTAATGTATGTCATTAGACCCTCTTTTTAGACCAAAATCGATAGCGGTAGTAGGAGCTTCAAGAAATAGAGAAAAGATAGGTAACATAATTTTAAGGAACTTGCTATCAACTTACAGAGGGAAAATTTATCCAGTAAATAATAAGGCTGAAGAAATAGAAGGAATGAAATCTTATAAAACATTGAAGGAAATTCCCGGAGACGTGGATTTAGCCATCATTTCGGTACCAAGGCAGTTTGCTGTAGAGGTTATGGAAGACGCCGTTGAGAAAGGAGTAAAAGCCTCAATCGTTATAACTTCTGGCTTCAGAGAAGTAGGAGAAGAAGGAGCTAAGCTTGAGGAGGAATTAATTTCTACAGCCAGAAAGGGCGGAATAAGAGTTTTAGGACCAAATACAATGGGTTTAATTTCTCCAGACTTTAACGGTACCTTTGCTTATGCTAATGTTCAAAGGGGAGAAATAGCTTTAGTTGTTCAAAGCGGTGGAATAGGAGCTTACATGCTGGATTGGGCTCAAAGGACAAGAACCGGAATAAGCTTCCTAGTTAGCATGGGCAATCAGGCAGACGTAAAAGAATATGAAGTAATTGATTACTTATCCAGAGATCCAGAAACTAGAGCGATATTTGTTTACCTTGAAGGGGTTTCAGACGGTGAGAAGTTCCTAGACGTAGTACCTGACGCGGCCTCAAGAAAGCCTGTAGTTTTTATAAAAGGAGGGGCTACAGCAAAAGGTGCTGAAGCAGTTAAAACTCACACTGGTAGTTTAGCAGGCTCATATGAAGTATTTAAGGCCGCAATAAAGACTGTCGGAGGAATATTTGTAGAAGACTTAAGTGACTTCCTTAATCTAACAAGGTTTGTAACTTCTCCTGAGCCAATAAAAGGAGATATTCTAGTAGTAACGAACAGCGGGGGTCACGGAGTATTAACTTCTGATGCGATTTCAAGGAGCGGGTTAAATATGGTTGATATACCGGATAGAATAAAGGACGAACTTAGGAAAATACTACCTGTAACTAGTTTGCCAAAGAATCCTTTGGATTTATCAGGTGATGCAGGAAGAGATAGATATGCAGAGGCAATGAAAATAGTGCAAGATCTCGATTGTACAAAACTTGTAATTGTTCAATCTTTACCAGTAGTAAGCTGTAGTGAAGTTGCCAAGGTTTTGTTGAATTATAAAGGTAAAGGAGTAGTAGGAGTAATGATGGGTGTTGATGAGGATTCTGCATTAAGAATCCTAGAGTCTGCATCAATTCCGGCTTTTAATTTTCCAGAGGCCGCAGTTAGAGCAATAAGGTATTTAACCTCAAAGCCTAATCCTAGAAAGAAAATAAGGATTGCACAGCCAATTTCCTCTGCAGTAGAACTTACTAAAGGTAAAGAGTATTTAGCAGACTATGAGGCACTGAAGTTAATGGAAATATACGGAATAAAAACTCCTAAATGGGGTATTGCACAGTCGGAAGAAGAGGCGCAAAGAGTTGCTGACAGTATTGGTTATCCTGTTGTAATGAAGATTTCCGCAGATAAGCCCTTGCATAAGACTGAAATGAAAGGCGTTGTAATGAACGTTGAGAAGGATATGGTAAAGAGCGTGTATAAACAACTTTCACAAATAACTAAGAGGGTTATGATTCAAGAGCAATTAACAGGGTTGGAAGTGTTTGTAGGAGGTTTAAAGGATCCAGTATTTGGTCATACAGTTCTTGTAGGTAGTGGAGGAATTTACGTTGAGGTTTTAAAGAACGTTAGTTACGGAATTTCTCCGGTCTATGAGGACGAGGCTTTAGAAATGCTTAAGGAAAGTAAGGTTCATGATATGTTAACTGCAAGGAAAAGAGGATATGATGAAGGTTCGTTAATAAGGACAATAGTTACTGTATCTAGAATGATAGTAGACCTCAATATCAAGGAAATGGATATTAACCCATTAATTGTTAACGAGAAAGGGGCCTTTGCAGTTGATGTAAGAATTTTATTTTAATAATCTCTCTTTTTATATTGATGTACTCATTAAATTTTACGAGAGAGTGGGATTCTGCCCTTTTCGAGTTTACAAAATCTTTGAAAGAAAGGTTAGGAAATAACCTCGTTATGATCATTGGTTTAGATGAGAACGAGAAAGTTTACGATAGTAATGTTCTTGTTGTTGTTAAGAATAAGACTGACGACGTTATTATGAGTATTGCCGACGTAGCTTTAGATGTTAATTCTAAGTACAACTGTTCAATAAACTTTTACGTAATCCAGAATGGACAAAGTTGATATACTATTAAAGGAAGCAGAAATAGATATAAAAAACGGGTGTTATAATAAAGCCGTTTCAGCTTCATATTTTGCAGTGAGGATGGAAATTGAGAAATTAGCTAGAAAGCTTAGAACAACTATTCCTAAAAGAGATGATAAATTAATTAACATTTTAAAGCATATGGGTAAAGACGAATTAGCAAGGGAATGCTTATATTTATATGAGAGAAGAAAGGACGCAGATTATGGTTATGAAAGCTTAAAAGAAGATCTCGCAATAAAATGCTTAGAACTTTCTAAATATTTAGTTCAGGAAATTACTGACTTCCTCCCCGCCCTGGAAGAGCGAGGGTTCCCTCCCAAGGGGTTCATAGTTCCCACCATTGATTCGGGATTACATCTCTCATCTGGTGGGCAGTCGGGTGGCTCAGAGAACCACCCCCATTGGAAGAGTGAGGGACTTTCATTCATCTAGTCCCTTAGAGAGGAATTCTGGTTGCCCCTCTCACAGTCCCATTGAGCCCTCAGTCGAGCTGGGGAGGAGCGTCATTAACGTCACTAAAAGAAAAAATAGTTTGACAGTTTTAAAAACTTTCTATAAGGGGGCTATCCATCCCCGCCTGCGAGGCTTTCCGCCCCCTTAACCCCCAGTTTTGTAAATTAACTCAATCTTTATGAACCTTCTTAAGCTCTTTTTCATATACATTAAACAGATCTTCCAAAGTTACTACTCCTATTAGTTTACCTTTTTCTACAACTGCAACCCACCTAGATTTTGTTCTCGTTATTATTTCCCATGCATTTTCAATATTAGAGTTTGGAGTAACATAAGGTATTCCTCTTATAGTGTATTCGATAACTTTCCCCTTCTTATTAGCAACGTCTTTATAAAATACTGCTCCTACAAAGTTCCCTTCATTATCAACTACTGGAAGAGAAAAATAACCCTCTTCCTCCATTAGCTTTCTTGCGCTCATTACGTCTTCATTTTCATTTATCCTTAGCTCAGTAAACGGTACTTCACTAATTTTTATGTTCTCCAATATCGGAACCTCGTACTCGCTCCTATGAGCTGGAGACTCTCTCCTAGTCGGGTATTGCGCAGGATATAAAGTATACTTCCCAGAAATTACGTAAGCTAATGCAACAGCTATCATTTCTCCAGGCAATAATTGGAGAGATGAAGTCATTTCAGTTATTATTATCATTACAGATAGTGGAGCCTTTGCGGAAGCGCCGAACATTGTAAGCATTCCTATTACTACAAATGGAGCTATTACTGGGACAACTTTGGGAAACAGATCATGTAATATTAAACCGTAAGATGCACCTATGAATGCGCCTATTTCAAAAGCGGGAGCCTCTATTCCCCCTGAACCACCGCTACCTATAGTAAGCGAGGATGCAAGCATTTTAACTAAACCTACTAAAAGGAGGAAAATACAAGGCAAAGAAGAGAAAGGTATAACGCCGAATTCAAGTAGGTTATCCCATCCATATCCCGTGCCCATTACTTCTGGGAAGATCAGAATTAGTAAGCCTGCTAGAACTCCACCTATTGCGGGCTTTATTTCATCTCTTATTTTCATTTTCTTAAATGCCAACGTAATCGTAGAATAAATTTTTACAAATAATATTGAAAATAACCCTATTATGACTCCTAATAAAGCATAAAATGGCAAACGAAGGGGTGAAAATTGGAAAGGATAAAGTCCAAATATAGGTTGAAAGCCCACATATGAACCGTAAATCGAATAAGCAATTGCTGAGGAAATCATTGAAGGCAAGATAACCTCCGGCTCTAGGTCTCGTCTGTAGAGTATCTCGGCAGATAATAATGCTCCTCCTATAGGTGCTTTGAATATTGCTCCTACTCCAGAGCCTATTCCTACAGCTACTGCTCTTCTCATATCCTCGGGAGTTAGGTCAAAAAGTTGGGCAATAGTTGAGGCCAAAGATCCACCTATTAGCCCCATAGGGCCTAAATCTCCTGCGCTACCTCCAGAGCCTAAAATAATTGTTGACGTAAAAAGCTCTACAAGGGCTACTCTTTTTCTCATTTTACCTTGTAATTTATGATAAACAGTTATTGCAAAATCGACTCCGCCACCTGCGGTCTCTGGAGAGATTCTGTATATGATAATGCCAGCTATCAAGCCTCCGAGTCCAAGTATTGCAGGAATTAGAAAGTTAGGATGAAAAGGAGGTATTCTTAAATTTCCCCCTTCTCCTAGAGGTTTAGGGTAACTTACGTGTAAAATAATATGAATAAAGAGTAATTGAAAAAAATCTAGGAGAATTGTAAAGGCTATAGAAAATAACCCTACAGCAATACCTATTAAAGTTCCTAAGATTATCCATTTCTCGAAATAAGGTAATTTGCCGACGCTAAATTTAACCATACGTTAAATCATTTAATTTAAGTCTAAAAAGTTCACACAAGGTGTGCCATGTTCAATTCTCTCATTCACGTAATTGTAATATTACTATTGATCATATATTCAACATATCTAATATATCTTAGCGTGCTAGAATGACTTCTTCGGTATTCTATTATTAGTGGAATGTATTGTCTAATATTTTAAGTGAAATATTATTAACATGATTGTTATAAAGCATAAGATTGGAAAATATTATTTATAATCTAATTTATCTTTGCCTTGTGAATGTAAACCTAAATTCTTAATATGTTCTAATACTCTTGGAATGTTTATCCGCATAGGACAAACTTCCTTACAGTTGCCCGAATGAGCACAATACATTGCAGGCTTTGTATCGCCCTTGACTATATAAGACCACATTGCACCCATTGGCCCACTATAAGGTGGATCTCCCCAAATATTTCCAATGGCTCTATATATTGGACAATGAAAGTGACATCTTCCACATCTAATGCAAAGTAAAGCTTCTCTTAACACGTTATCTTTATTAGCCTTCACCCTCCCGTTATCCACCAATATTAAGTGAAATTCTTTAGGGCCGTGAGCAGGCCTTACTCTATTGTGTTCTATATCTGCTGTAGAACTAGGCCCAGAAGTTAAATTAACGTATGTTGGCGGATAAAGTCCTGCATAAGCTGACTGAACTAAAGGTTCTATCATTGCATCAGCCAAAGTAGGTAGAATTTTTTCGACACCGGCTATTGCTATATGAATCTGAGGAGCTACAGTTGTGAACCTTATGTTCCCCTCATTTTCAACCAGCAATACTGAGCCAGTATCTGCAGCTATTGCGTTTGCCCCAGTTATTCCTACATCTGCTTTAACAAATTTATCTCTCAAGAATTTCCTCACAACTGCTACCATGTCCTCAACTTTAGAATTCTCATCTACTCCTCCTAGTTTCTCCTTTAAGAGCTTACCTACACTTTCCTTAGTCATGTGAATTGCCGGAGCTATTATATGGGAAGGCGGTTCGTTAGCTTGTTGTATTAAGAATTCTCCTAAGTCAGTTTCCCAAACTTCATTTCCCAAACTTTCCAAGTACTTCCTTATTCCTAATTCATAAGCAACCATTGATTTGCCCATTACAACAATCTTGCCTTTTCCTACAATTTTCCCAACAATTTCTTGAGCTTCTTTCTCGTCGTGAACGTAGTAAGCATTTCCGCCATTGTTCTTAACTGATTGTAAAGTCTCTTCCACATATTTCTCCAGATTGTTTAGAACTTCAAGCTTAGCTTCTCTAAGCCTCTTAGCTAATTCCTCAATGTAAGGATGCTCCCTTAAAACCTTATATACCTTTGGGACAGCGTTATTTATAGCTCTATTTACTGCAATGTCCCAGCTCAAAATATCACCTCAGCAATGTCCATTATTTCTCCTTTAAAGTGAGGCGATAAAGTGACGTAGCATATTGGACAAACTACTAGAAGTCTTTTACTTAGTTTCTCCAAATCCTTAGCCCTATTTTCAGCGATTTTCTCACTGACTTTCAGATCAACGGGTCCTAATGGACCGCCGCAACAAGAGGAAGTATCCTTTCCTGTTATCATCTCATCTTCCACTAGCTTTATTCCTGATTTTTCTATTAGCCCTCTGTATTTTTCCCTTAAACCTAGGAACCTAGAATAAAGGCACGAGTCGTGAATTGTAAATTCTCCTTCAACTTTTTTGGTATAATTTACTAGCTCTAGATAATTTACTATCTCTAAGTCGTGTTTAACAAACTCTTGATACCTAGTCAGAGCGTTGTGAGTGTGAGGATCAACGGTTATTATCTTTTTAACTCCCTTCTCTCTAAAGAGAGATACAATCTTCTTTGCGTATTCTCCAAACTCCTCTAGAAAGCCCATTTCAAGTAATATTGCTCCGCTATAAGGTTCTTCCTCATAAAGGTAGCCAGGTTTTATTCCCGATTTTTCCAAAGCTTCCACGATGTTATTTAAGATTTTGTAAGCTCTATCCAGCTGAGACTTTGAAGGCTTAACTAATCTTGCAAGTGGCATTAGTACTTTAAATGACGAAATTGAGGGAAGAAATTTAAGGAACATTCCTACTGCCGGTTCTATTTGGTACATGCATGAGGTGTAAATAATTGTATCCCCTCCTCTATGTAAATCCTTTGCCCAACCGCTACAAACTTTTTTATCTACTGGAAAAGGCATATAATATCTATTTAGGTTATCTACTAGGATTTTCCCTATTTCAGAAAGGTTATTCACATGATAGATTATGGAAACTCATTAATAACTTAGTATCCAAACAAAGAATGTGATATTGGCAGTAGACGGCGGTGCAACTAAGACAGTAGCTTTACTTTTTGATGAGAACAAATTTAAAATTAAAGGAATAGGACTAGCAGGATCTTCTAATTTTACAATAATAGGAGCAAGTAAAGCGGAAGAAAACTTAAGAAAAGCAATAAAGGAGGCGGAAGGAGATAAGGCAGATAAGGCAGTTTTTTGTTTAGCAGGAATAGGAGACTCTGCTGAAGATACTAAAAGAGGAGAAGAAATGGTAAGAAGAATTTTCCCTAATGCTCAAGTCTATAATGATGGCGTAGGAGCTTATAGGGCTACCAATTTATTTGAAGATGGCGGAGTTTTTGCTCCGGGTACAGGAAGTGTAGCTTTCTATCAAAAGAACGGTGTATTGCATAGAGTTGGTGGTTGGAGCTGGATTTTTGGTGACGAAGGTTCTGCCTCTTGGATAGCTAAGACCGCTATAACTTATGCAACAAGGGTAGTTGACGGAATTGAGGAAAAAAGTGAACTTCCTCATGCAGTGGAGGAATATTTTAAATTACCTTTTAGGGAGGCAGTAATAAAGCTTTCAAAGGAGCAGGATAAGAGGCTTATTGCTAGTTTTGCAGTAATAGTTGATGAACTTGCTCAGAGAGGAGATCCTTTAGCTTTAAGAGTAATGAAGGAGGCAAGCGAATATATCGTGAGGATGATTAATAGATTAAAGAAAGAAGGCGGAAGAGTTTCGGTGATAGGCGGTGTAATGAACTCTAGAATTATTAGGGACGAAATTTCTTCTTTAGGCGTAAGTATTTTTTATAGTTATCAAGCAGTAATTGGAGGATTGATATTGGCTGGAGTAAAGATGAGTTTTGAGGAGAGAGATATGTTAGCTAAAGAGCTTACGCAAAAGATTTACAATTTACCAGAAGAAGAATTAAAAAACTATTTATTTATAAATATCAAATCAAAATATAGTGAAACTTAAATTATGCTAAGCCTATTTATCTCCAAATGAGAATTAACGAAAAAATCGTCAATACTATTAGACTTTCATTTATAGCATCTTCAATACTCGTGGGCTTCATAATTTTATATCCAATGATTAATGATATTTCCCTATTCTCATCAAATTCAATTATATTTATTGTTACTGAAAGCTTAATAATATATGCTCTAGCGATGTCAATAAAGCCTTGCCTTAAGTCGATAGGAATAGCGCTTGTTTTATCAAATTTATTAATACCGTCATTACTACAGCAGACTTTTAGTTCTATGCTATCTAACATTTCAATTTCTATATTTTTCTATATAACTTTCATAATCTTAACCTTAATAATGCTATTAATTGCATTATTATTTGGAGGAACTAAATTGCAAATAATATATTTAATTATTACAGCATTTATACTATTGCCTATTTTACAGTATTCTATCTTTAATATAAGATGCTACTCATGTATTTTCAAATGTTTGCCTTACTCAATATTATTTTATAATCATATGTTTCTGTTCTATACAGTTTCAGGAATACTAGGATTTGTATTATCAGCTAGCAAAAAAGCAGAAAGATTAGTATTTGACGCAGTAAATAATGTTGCATTGCCTTATTTTCTTTCAGCGCTATTACCATTGATATTTTTACTTTTAATATTAAATAATGTTTCTACACTAAAGGAAATAATATATTATTATATTGTAAATCATTTTGCAACATATTTGATTCTAGTAATGATAGCAGTTTCTGTATTTGGAAGTATAATTTTCAGAGGACAAAGAGATACGGAGTTCGCAATAGTAATATCCTTGGCATCATTGGGCCTAGCTTGGTTCTCCTTTATTTATTCACCTTATTATACATTAGTTTTCTTAATTCTTGGTGCTTCAGTAATTCCGATTAGTTTACCTAATCCTCAGCTCATAGAGAATAAACTATTTAGTGCAATAAATTCAAATTCATATAATAAGGCGGAAAAGTATTTGGATACTTTACTAAAGTTAAATTATACATATACTAAGATCTTCTGTGATGCTGCAGGTAAATTTGAATGTAATTCAATGTCCTGGATTTACTCGAAATTTGCGGGAAAAATAATCTACAATAACTGTAATAATCTTTCAAATGTGGTAAATTGTATAATATCTAAGAATATTATTCCATCAGATGCTAATGTTTTACTTGATGTATTAGTGTTGAAAGATAAGGATTCTGCAGAGAAATTTGCAAGTTATTTGCTCACAAAAAACTTGCCACAACCTATTAAGGAAAAAGCAAAATTAACCCTAGCCTCAATTATGGGTATAGCATCAACTACAAATCCTAAACAACTCCCTCCCTTAGAATCTTGGGATCCCAATATTTGGATAGGTAGCAATTTATACGGCTATAAAATTACTAAGGTTTTAGGGAGTGGAGGAAGTTCATATGTATTAGTTGGAGAAAGAAATAGTCAACAATACGCAATAAAAGTTGCTAAAATTTCCAAATCAAATGTTAATGATATACTTAATGTATTTGGAAACATATCAAAAGAGTCATCTAACTTACAGAGTATTTCTGAGAAGTCACCTAATATTGTTAGAATATTTGGATTTTTTGCGGATTTAAATAGTATAATGGATATAGTAAATGGAAAGTCAGAAGTATATTATTTTACGCCTCCTGCAATAGTTATGGAACTAATGGAAGGGGGTACAGTGGAAGATTTACTAAAAAATAAAGCAATAGTACTCTCAAACTATTGGAAGAAAGTTGTAGCTTTAATCTCGCTTAATATTGCTAACGCTTTAAAAATAGTCCACCAAGAAGGATATGTTCATCTTGATGTAAAGCCTTCTAACATATTCTTTAACAAATATCCAGGGAAAACGGCTGAGGAAATTTACGAGAACATAAGAAATGGAGTAATTTCAGTTAAATTAGGAGATTTAGGTTCTGCAAGAAAGATAGGAGAAAGAGTGCTAGAGTATACTCCACAATACTGTTCAATAGATCAAGTAGAAGCTATGCTCACTAATAAAGGTGCTGACGTAAGAATGGATGTATACGCTTTAGGAGCAACAATTTATAAAATGCTTACTCAAACGCAATTTAATCCTCCTAAGGTGTCAGAACTCATGGACAAGGCTGTTCAAGCCTATGTAAAGAATCAGCCTTATGCTATTTATTTGGAAGAAGCCAGGAAAGAATTAGAGATATTTCACCAAAGGTTTTCTTTACCTGCAGAGTATGCTGAATTTGATCCATTAATAAAAACAATGACTTCTCCAGATATCTTAAAAAGACCTAACATAGATTATGTTATTATGGAATTAAATAAGCTAAATATAACAAGTTAACCATCATTTTCCTTATCGATGTCTATTCTCGCTATATTCTCCTTCTTTTCTTTTAATTCTTTAACAACTTTAATGTCTTCAAACGCTTCTTTCTCCATTCCGCTCTTCATGTAAGATTTAGCTCTTCTTACGTATGCCTCTACATATTCTGGATTAATTTCTATTGATTTGGAATAATAGGCAATTGCTTCTTCATATTTTCCTTTCTTTTCCTTAAGTAAGCCTTTACTGAAGTAAGCCTCGGCATAATAAGGGTTCAAGTTTATTGCAGTATTTATATCACTTTCCGCTTCTTTATCTTCATTTAATGAAATTTTCACTAGTGCTCTATAATAATAGAGTTCGGAATCTAATGGATAAAGCTCGATGCCTCTAGTTAAATCCCTAAGTGCATCGTAATAATTTCCTAAATAGTACTCGGCTATTCCTTTTATTTTATAGTAAAGGGGATTAGAAGAAAGCTCGTCATTTATTTCGTTTAACTCTTCAATAACTTTCTTGTAATCCTCTTTCCTCAAATATATAGTAGCCTTAATTATCTTAGCTTCAGTAGAATTAACGTCTTTTAATTCGTCCAAGGCATCAGAATACATTCCTCTAGATAGTAGTATTCTTGCTTTCTCTACCTTATTTCCAGCCTTCTCAAAATATTCTAATGCTTCATCATCTTTTCCCATTTCAAGGAGGATTTTTGCCATTAGCTCGTAAGCTTCTTTTGTGGGATTTTTACTAACTAATTCTTCCAATTTTCTTAATGCTAAATTCAAGTTACCGCTATTATATTGTTTGATAATATCATCTATCTGTGACATTAATTATTATTGGATAAGAAGAAATTAAAAACCTTTGACTATGAAATTATGCCATATTTCTTTAAGATGTCATTATACGATAAGGAAACTCCAGTTGAAAATCCTAATAATTTAATATAAAGCTCTAAGTGAGTTAAGTAAGAATTTTTAATATTTTCTAGGTATTTTATATCTATAGCCCAGAATGAATTCAAAACTTCCTTAAAGTCTTCCCTTATTTTCTCGTTAGTTAGCTGGTTATAAATGGCTGAATAGTAATGAGTAAGCGATGATAGAAATTTTGTTATTCCTTTTTCTTTCATTTTAATCGAAAAATAAAGAGGAACAAAAGATATTGAAGATATTGCCTGAATATCGCTTTCAACAATAGGTTTCTCTTCTCTAAATAAGGAAAGGTAGGCCAAAGCCCTAAGTTTATCTGCCCCTCTAGAGTAAATTCTAGGAAAATTATTTACAATTACAAATCCAGGCTTTCCTTCTATCTGTACTCCGTTGCAATGGAAGTGAATTATGCAGTTTTTCTCGTAAAAGTTCGAGATATAAATGAATATTGAAAAGAAATTCTGAATTTCTTTTCTAGTTTTTTCGTCCTCTATATCGATTTTTACATCTTCAAACTCCAACATTAATTAAATAATGTAATACACTTTTATTAGTATCAAATGAGAACAAGCGGTCACATAGATTTAACTCTAGCAGCTTTCTTCTGGGGCACAATTGGGATAGTAGTTAATTACTTTTACTTACTTGGCGGGAACCAGTTTGCGATGGTAATAATAAGGAGTGTAGTCTCCGCAGTCGTTTCCCTGTTTATTGTGAAAAAAATAGTAGTAAATAAATATGCTATAGGTATGGGTTTTGTTTCTTCGCTCTTTTATTTAACATATATTTATACAATTCCAGTTGACGGTCCCTCACTTTCTGCAGTATTACTTTACACTGCTCCCCTCTGGGTTTCAATATTTTCCTACTTTCTGGTTAAAGAGAAGACTACTTTAGGAAAGATTATCTCGTCAATAATGATTTTAGCCGGTTTATATATCATGTACTTAGGAGTTCCTACTCTCCAGCAGTTCCTTTTGGGCTTAGCTTCGGGCTTAACTTACGCAGGTTTAATATCCTTTTCTCGACTCCTACAAAAAAAAGGTATGAACGATTGGGAAATAATATTTTCACAGTCCCTCTGGTCAATACCTTTCTCTTTACCTTTTGTTAGAGTCCTAAATTTACCTTCAGTTTACGCCGGTATTTATCTTGCAATTTTTGCCACCGTAATTCCTTATTTCTTCTTTTACAGGGGAATGAAGAAGACCGACTCAATAACCGCATCAATAATTACCGCATTAGAGCCTGTATTTACAATAATACTTTCAATGATTATTTTTAAAGAGTTCCTTAACATTTATGAGACAATAGGGACAATAATCATTTTATCAGCAATATTCCTTAGCGTTAAGATACATTAGGATTTGGGCTTAATTAGTTTTACAGAAAATAAATTATATGAACTTCACGATTTATCGAAAACTGCTGATGAAGGCAACTTCCACTTCATCCTAATAGCAAGAAGTCTTAGAGTAAACGTTAAAAGTAGAACTAAAGTAGTAAGGAATCCAGTCTGCACGCCTAACTCCGCTAAACCGTAATATATTGTAGAACCTATAATTGACGCTGAGGCATAGAACTCCTTAGTTAAAACTAGGGGTATCTCATTAGCCAATATATCCCTAAGTACTCCTCCGCCTACAGCGGTTATAGTTCCTACCATTATAACCAGCAGGGGATCTGGTCTTAAACTAAATGCCAAAGAAGCTCCAGAAGCAGTAAATGCTCCTAGACCTAGAGCATCTGCATATATTAAAGGCTTACTTACGTGAGTAAATTTCTTGTAGAACGCAAAAGTAACTATGCTAGTAATAAAGGATGCTGTGGGGTAAGGTATGTAAATTAAGTTTGTGGGTGGAGTAATTCCTAGCAGTAAGTCAGCTAAGATTCCTCCAGCCAATGAAGTTGAAAAACCTAGTGTTATAACACCAAGTAAATCCATTTTCTTTTCAATAGCCTTCATAGAACCTGATATTGAAAATGCAATAATTCCTATGTAATTAGTTATTAAAAGTATTAAACTCATCAACCTAGGCTAGAAGCTGGAGTAAAAATGTTTTTCCACAATCAATTTCTCTCTATCTTAACGTTCCTCCCTAGATAAGACGAAGTGAGGCTTAGGATATCCATTACAGAGATGGGGGTTAAGGGATGAAAGGGGATGAATATCCCAAGACGTTAATGGCGCTCCTCCCCAGCTCAAGTATGAGCAACCAGCAATAGTGGACTAGGTGAATGAAAGTCCCTCACTCTTCCAATGCTCTGAGCCACCCGAATCGATGAACCACTTGGGAGGGAACCCTTTAGGAGGAAGTCAGCTAATTTATCTAGATACTAATGCACTGATAACGGTCTTCCATTTGTGCTGAATTCCTTCCTTAAGCATCTCAAGGGCAATTCTTAATTCAACCAAAGTAACAAAGGAAATGGAAGGAGATAAGAGAGGTAAACTATAGAAGGAGAATCTAAAAATTATCTTTAAGTAATACCATAAATTACTGTTATTTAAGTTGAAGGGCACTTGTAGGGAATATGCAGATATAATAAACATAACGATAAAATTTGTTAACTGTTAGCATATTCTTGAATCAGTAGTTCTAACTGCAAAAAGTTTTTTACTAGAGAGGTTAAGAGGATGATGTGAAAACTGTAGGACTTATAGCATTTATTGCAGTTCTTTCAATTGAATTAATTTTTATGAACGCCTTGAACTCATTAAATCAAGGGGTCTCACAACTCTCTAACATCAATATTTTCAGCCAACCAAAGATGTCTTTCTTTGCAGAAGGTAATAAATTAGAAGTGTGCATAAATAATCCTGAGAATTTCCCTGTAATAGTTTGCAGTATAAATGGAAAAGAAATAAGTTTACCTAGTTCAGCAGTTATTCCAGCACAGACGGCAGAGAATATTACGTTACATGTTAATAATTATCATGAATTTTACAATAATATCAAAAATGATAATTGCATCATTTTTATTAAATTACATTTTCTTAATGTTACTGTTTGTACAAGTGAGAGAATATGATAAAATATCCATTATCTACATTGGCTTTAATACTAAACGTTATTGTAGCACTCTTACCTTATTGTTGGTGGACATATTCTGTAGGAGGAATTGTTAGGATTAATGATTCCTTATTTCTATTGAATATCTACTTTGAAGGCCAGTATTTGTATATTTCCAATTTTATTAATATGATACTTTTTGCATTTAGATTTTATGTCATAGCAGTTTCCTTGTATTTTCTTTATCTTATGCTTAGAAAAGGTGAGAAAAGAAGTTACTTGCTAGTAGCATGGGCTTCACTATTCTATATCCTAGATCCAGTGATAATTTACATAATATTTAATTATGTAATTTCACACTTCGTTCAAGGCGTTACTTATCCATTTTTCATTATAGGACAGGAAAGCGTAGAATTCGTAGACTCAGGATATCAAATAACAATGCTTATACAAAGTTATCCGACGTTTACGTACTGGTTTTCATTAGCTGTAGGAATAATAAACTTGATTTCTAGATTTCTCAAGAAATATTAAAAGACTTTAATAATCTACGATGATTCTTACTCCTTTGCAAGGAGGAACTTACGGATAGCACTACAAAAGCTAATATGCCATAAAATATGCTTATAATTTATAAATAAACCTTATTATTAAAGGAATTATTATAAACATCGCATAGTGAAAAGGTATGTTTAACGAATTAGCTAAGTTCTTATCTTTCTCATCTTTAGTTATAACTAAATTGGACTAAGTCAATAATAATCCGTTCGGAAATACCAAAAAGTAGAAAGAGCTATTCACAATCAACAAAAATAGAGCCTAAATCACGGCACTAGAAATTCTCATTTTCTTCTAACGCAATAAGAACGGGACTTTCATCTATAAATTCTGGTTACCTCTCCTACAGTCGAGCTGGGGAGAAGCGTCATTAACGCCACTATGATAGTACTGACGGGGAAAGCATTTTAATAAAAGAAGGCTATCCATTCGTCCCTTAATCCCTCATTCATAAAATCGTGTTGACTAAGAAATTAAATATCTTCTATTTCCTTTCCCAGCTTTTCCTTAACTATTAGTCTCGCTGAATTGTAACCTGGAATGCCGGAGACCTGACCTCCAGGGTAAGTTCCTGCTCCTCCTAAGTATAAGTCCTTTATGGGAGTTTTATACCCCCAACCTTTCTCTGGCCTTCCATCAAATAAGTACGGTTCCTTCATAGGTAAATGGTTTAAATTACCCGCAGGCAAATTATATATCTCTTCCGCAATTCTGGCATCTAATTTATCAACGTAAACTATTTCGCCTTTAAACCTTTCAATTACTTCTTCATAATTACCCATGAATTCCATTATTATTCCTCCCCTGTCGTCAACTGTTGAAGGAATTACAACTTCTCCGCCTTCGAAGTCTATTATTGAATTGACGAAATTCTTTATCCTCTCATTTACCTTAGGAAATTCCTTTAATATTACATTATATTTAACCCACCTATTTTTACCTAGAGTAAACTTATGCTCATATTCGGCCAATTTCATAGTTTCTGCAGGACTTGCGGTAGACAAAATAACATCTGCCTTGTAAACCTTATCCCCAACCTTAACTCCTACTGCCCTATCATGTTCAACAAGAATTTTATCCACCTTTTCTCTCACGAAATTAACTCCTAGCTTATTGGCCTTCTCAAAGATCTTCTCGGCAACTGTTCCCATACCGCCTTTTACGAAAGACCAATCGTCGTAAAAGTAAGCCACTAGGTAAGCAGGAGAATCTTCCATTCCTGGATAAATGAAGAAATCGTGCAGATCTCTCGAAAGGTACTTTGACAGGAACTCTTTTGAAGGTCTCATAACTTCTTCTATTCCGGCATTTTTAGCTTCTTCTATAACCTCTTTTTCTGAAGGCGGAGTGATTACGAAAGTAAACTTTTCCTCTAAAAGTTTCTTAAATTTGAATATCTTCTCTTCAAATTCCGGAAACTTATCTTCTCCTGCCTTTATTAATTCCTTTATTCTCTTTTCCCTATTCCTCCAGAATGGGATTATCCTATCTTCTAACCATATTGTTTGTATTGGGTCTTGTTCAATTACTGGTATTTCAAATTCATCTATGAATTTTTTGGGCATTAAACCTAGGACGTAGGACGCTCTACTTACTTTAACTCCTTTTATTACCGTAGTATCAGTCATTCCTCCGAATTTATTATCAAAAATTAACACTTCAAAACCTGCCTTTCTTAAATAGTAAGATGCGATAAGTCCGTTATGTCCAGCACCGATTATTATTGCTCTCATGCAGTATATAATTAATTTAAGGAAAAAAGAAGCTTTCATAATAAGAAAGAAGAGAAAAAATTATGAAATATTGAGGCGTTATTTCTTTTCAAATGCTCTTATTAATGCCGACTTTAAGCTCTGTAAAGGTACTTCTATCTTATCTAATCTTGGCGCTTCTAACGTTGAAGCTATGAATGATACTGCGTTATCCAAGCTTACTCCTTCAAAGTTTTGAGTCTTTCCTTTTAATAGTGTTAATACTAGGTTTCCTAGCCATATTAATGTTGCAAAGTCTGCTATCATTGCTCCTACGCTGGCTACAACTTCTGGAGTAACGTAAGCAGGAATCAATGGATAAATTTCAGCCTTTCTTACCAAACCTGATAGTCCTAATGCGTCAAATCCTACTATTATCATTGCTGTTCCTATCATGTAGCCTACCATGTGAATCCAGCCTAGCTTAGTTGAGTACCACATTCTACCGGTCAACATTGGTATCATATAATAAAGGGTTGCAAATCCCGCTGGAACAATTGACCAGAATATCATTGCGTGGAAGTGCCCAACTACCCACATGCTATCATGAATTATTGCGTCAAAGCTTATATCACCGTTAGCAATTCCAGTTACTCCAGCTGCAATTGCTCCTGCAAAGCTAATTGATATCCATGCTGTGATCAAGTTCATCTTTACTTGTGCTCCTTTAACTGTAGCCCATAAGTTGAAGAACGTCATCATTGATGGTACAACAACACCGTATGTTAATACTTCTTGTAAGATTTTCAAGTATACTGGTAAGTCTACCATGTATAAGTGGTGTATTGGTACGTTGTTGGAGAAGACAAGGTAAAGAAGTGCTGCAATTCTTCCCATTTTATCGCTGTATAATGGTTTTCCTGCTAAGAGCGGTATTAAGTAGTACATTGCTCCAACAGCGGGCATCCAGACTATGTATACAATAGAGTGCCATAATATTCCGAAGGCAATTTGGTTAGATATTACGTTTAGTCCTACAAGTCCGTAGTAGTTTAATATATCCCAGGTATTAGCCGCAACTTCTCCGCTCCAACCTATTGCTATCATTAGTGAAGTCATTAATGCAAAGACTCCAAATATTGGTAGTTTTTCTTTATACGTCTTAGTTGCAAGGTAGTAATGGTAAATTAGCCATATAACATATATGTAAACACCTATATCCATTAATTCCCAGCCAAAAAACCATAGCGGAGATACTACATCTTGTGAATATGCAGGTAATCCATAAGGTGACAAGTAATACCAGCTTTCAGCTGGGAAGTAATTATCGTTGAACGTTGGATACGCAACTATTGGTCCTTCAAGTAACATGAATGCTATGTTGAATAGTATGAATCCAATGTTAAGGAACCACTTTGCCCTTGGTTGGAAGTTCAAGATCTTATAAGATAAAAATACAAAGATAGCAATTTCCAACTGTACTGCAAAGCCGAATAAGTCTCTCATTGCGTGTAATCCTATTCCTGCATAGTACTCTTGTGAAGTAAAAACTAAGGTTTGAGAGACTCCCCAGCTTAGTTCTTGAATTCTCACCATTAACGCATCAATAATTCCTAGGATTCCCCAAATTAGACTCATTACTATCATTGCCATTGATATTCTGCTTACCCAGTCCTTATCCAATTGGAATACAGCATTAACTAGGTTAATTAAACCTTTTGAAACTGAACTCATAGGTGTTAATGAACTTTTAGGGAATATATTTTTTACATTGTCTGAAGTATATACGTTTTCTAACTTTTTAATAAATCTTTTTAGAGATCTATCTAAATTAAGTTTACATTGTTAACATTGTCCGTAATGAATAAATAAAATCTAGAATAAATGTATTTTTAATGAAGTAAGTATAATAAACCAAAATACAGAGTGATTAAAGTAAGTAATTATTTTCTTCCTTTTCTTATTTCAACTAGAACTACTCCTGCTCCTATTATGAACAAGAGAACAGAGAAAAGGAATTCATAGAATTTACTATCGCATAAGGCCTCTACAGTGTACTTTATTATACTTATGCTTTGATTATCGTTATTCAAAAATACCAGCAAGCTGCCTTTCCCATTATTTTTAACCAAAGCAATGTACTTACCGTCTGCTCCATAAGTATTTATTATAGATCCATTAACAATTCTTAGGCTAACATTTCCTCCGCATATTTTGTAATAAATGAAGGTTATTGGCGAATTAATTCTCATTGTGTATCCATCATTTGGGTTCAATCTTATCTCTTTATAATGATCTTGTGAATAAAATACTAATGCCGAAATGGATATCAGCATCAGCAGTATTCCTATTATTATTCTATTCACAGACATAACTACATTCTATCATTATAAAAGTTTTCTATCTTAATTCAAACCCTGGCGTAATGCCCTTAACTTTAATCTTTTGCAAAGCCTTCCACATCGCTGCAACGTTTTCTGTTACAATAGGCATTCCCAAATCCTCGTGCAGGTATTGCGATGCCTCAAAAGTTGATAATGCGGTACAAGCAATGTAAACAGCATCTGCCTTAAGTACGTCTTCCAAATTCCTTTTTACTAATCTATAGATTGTAAAAACCGGAGTGTTAGAAATATCAACACCCTTAATCTTACCTAGACCATCAAAGCCTGTTACCTCAAATCCTTGAGACCGTATCCAAGATACTTCCTCCAAAGTTCTCTCCTTTATATAAGGAGTACCGACCCAAACCTTCTTAACTCCTAACTTTCTTAGTATTTCAACTACAGCTTCTTCTGGTATTACGACATCCTTAATTATTTCCTTAATAATGTTACCGTGCTTATGAGTCCCATAAGTTCTACCGTAAATTATTACGTCAGAAACTTCGTGGAGTAAGTAGTAAGTTTCCTTAATTTCCTGTCTAAAAGCCTCAACGTCAGTAGGCTCACAACCCTTTGTAGGCTTCATTCTGGTAACGTGTATTGTAACCCCTTCTGGAGCCATTTTCCACAAGTCATATTCCATTGCTGCGTTATTTGCTGGGATAATTACTCCTATTCTACCTCTTCCTCCAGGCATGGATAAGATTATAATGCCAATTTAGATAAAACTATTTGTGTTAAAGAAAAAAATTATCAGAGCAATTGACGATTTCTTCCAGTATAAGAAATCTGGAGATGACGAAATCCTTAATGAAGTTTTAGATAAAATTGAATATAAGAATAAGTATGTAATAATAGATGGAGAAGAGAGGATAAAAGTTGAGAAAAAGAAGGACGTGGTAGGAGTATTTTTAGCAAATATTCCTTATATAATTCTAGGTCCAGGAGAAATACATGACGATCTACCGGAAAAGGTTAGAAAAATACAATCTGGAGCAATCAAACTCTTAGAAATAGGGGGATTTAACGAAATAGCTACTTTAGAAATTTACCTAGTTATGGAAATGTCTTTGAGGGCCTTGTATAGTGAATGGTTAAAGAAGGCTGAATACATAAAATATGGTAAAACTAAGGTTAAGGTAAAGAATCTGGATTATCGCAGGCTCAAATTACTCTTAAAAAGGAAGGGCTGGAGTAAATATAAGGTAAAAGTTAACGGGGAAGTATTTCCTTATTCCCAGGGTTCTCTCTTAGCATGGGCTGAGAGGTTCATGGATGATAAGACTAGCTTAGCTTTTAGGCTAGCAATTAACGTAAGGAATTTATTAGCTCATGGAGAATTTGAATGGAACCTTTATCCTACAATGAAGTCGTTAGAGTCTGCCTCACAAGCCTCCTGGTTGTTGTTCGAGAAATTAAGGAGAGCTAGTTAAATAGAAAAGCGTTAAACTTGCTCCGGAATTTTTCTTTTTAGAAAAGGAAATAGCGTATTGGAGATGCCATAATAAGCCGATAATTTTCATAACGAAGACATTGAATATAAGTTGCGATGAAGTGAGGTAATTAACTCGTGGAAAGAAGAAACCAAGGATTTTATATTCTCCCTTGAGGAACAAGATCTAGGGTTCTTTAATCCAGATATTACTGGATTATTAAAGTCCTCAGACCTAAGTTTTGAGTATGCAAGAAAAATACTCTCAAACAAGTTCGTAATTAATTACATAGTGCTAAATAGAGAAAGAAAACATGACAGGTACATGGATTGTATAAGATATCACGTAAAGATATTACTTCAAGGAAAATTCTGATGTTTTTATAACCCCTTTTATTTTCCACCACTAGCAGTTACTGTATTCTTCTCAGCTTCTTTAGCTAATTTTTCAGTTTCAGATTCTTTCCAAGGTTCAACCTTCTTTGTAAACTTGACGTTTGATTTCATCCCTGCCAATCTCTTAGCAACTTCCTCTGCATAGCTTAAATTATACAACCTGCTGAACATTATACGTTGAGCTGCTGGACTCCCAGCACCGTGAACTGACTCTATCTGGAAAGCAACTCCTAAAGCTACGTTTTCCAGTAGTCTAACCATCCTTATCCTATCTTCTGCGGTATATCCATCAACTCCTTGTAAGTACTTTGCTAATAATTCCTTAATCTTAGGATTCTTCAAATCCCATTCACTCGGCGCAGTTCCTAATATTCCTCCGGCAATATCAATTGCTAATTGAGCTATCTGTGAAGGGAATCTAGTAACTAAATGCTTTGTAACGTTAGCCTGCATCGGGTTAACCCACCAACAGCCTGGACAAACCTCAATCCCGTTTAAGCTTGCTGCAATTCCCGCAGCATACATAGTCTCAGTTAGGAAGATTTCCTCATTAATCTTGTCTTGAACGTGGGGAGCTTTCTCGACTCCTATTTGCTTAGCTAAATTGTAAGTAGCACCAATTATTACGTCTCCTAACCCTGCTTTACATCCTCCGTATCCTTGCCTATGATAGGCTGAGAATATTTCAACTAATTGGCTTGTGTATTGCCAATCCTTCATTAGAAACACTCTTTCCATGGGTACGAACACATTATCAAATATAACTAATCCCTCGTGGTTGTAAAAATAGGGCAATGCATCTATTTCTCCGCCTTCAAGCCTTCTTGCATCGTTTAATTGCCTTCCAACTATTATTTTTATTCCTTCAGTATCGGTAGGAATTGAGAAAGCAACTGCATAATCTTGATCTTCAGGTCCCATTGCCCTTGTAGGCAAAACTACAATCTCTTCGCTAGCGGCAACTCCGGTAATGTTTGCCTTTGCTCCTGAAACGTAAATACCGTCTTTCGTAACTTCAGTAATCCTTACGTAAGCGTTCTTATTGGGCTGTTCGTGAGGTTTCAGAGTCCTTACTCCTTTTGCGTCAGTCATTGCTCCTGCTAAAGCTAAATCCTTCTTTTGTACGGTCTTTAAGTATTCTATGAACTTCTCTTTGGGTTCAGTTTTTCCGTGCTGTGCCATTAATTCCGTTATTATATAAAGAGTGTTTAAAGCGTCGTATCCTACACATCTTTGGAAACACGCTCCAACCTTGTGGCTTATTTTTCTCAGAAGTTTTACTTTTGCCGCTAGATCCTCTGGTGATCTATGAATGTGGTTAAACCTATTAACTTCCTCGTTAATGAAAGGGCTCCAAACTCTAGCCAAGTCCTTTGTATCTTCGTCCCAGGCTGAATCAAATGTTGCCTTAAAAGCTAAAACTGAGGGCTTTAGGAAGGGATTAGTTGTTACGTCTTTAACTTCCTTACCCATTACGTAAATTTCTACCTTATTTCTTACCTTAATTGAATCTAAATATTCCTGTCCTGTTCTAATTCCCATGAGCTATATTGGGATTTAAAGTTTTTAAACTTTAGTATAAGCTTTTCTTAAATGAAAAAAACTTATGTTTCTGACCTCCTCCCCGCCCTGAAGGGCGAGGTTTGTCGTTCATTTTATCATCTTTAGAAAACCTTATTTACAGAAAACGGAGTTAAGGGGCGGAAAGCTTTACTGACGGATAGCCCAGAAAGTTTAAAAACTTATCCATTTAGTGATGGTAACAACACTATTCTCCACTGTGGGAGGGGCAACCAGCATTCATAGATGAAAGTCCCCCACTCTTCCAATGCTCTGAGCTACCGAATCGATGAGTCCCTTGGGAGGTAACCCTTCCAGGAAGAAGTCAGAAGAGCTTCTGCTGATGGTAACTTTAATATCGTTACAAACTTAATTCAATAAAGTTCATAGTGGACTTGAGTAAATGTATAAGGGTAATAAAAACAAAGACTAGGCATAAACTTTACCAACTCACGAATAGGTGTGGCGGGCCCGCCGGGATTCGAACCCGGGACCTACGGGTTAAAAGCCCGCCGCTCTACCTAGCTGAGCTACGGGCCCAGCTAAAAAATTCTGTTCACGCATTGCTTAAAAAATTTCCGTAATTATTTTAAAGATTAAAGTCTTATCCCATATTTTCTTTCAACTTCTCCTGTAGTATATATTTCCTTTAAGGCATTTAGGAATTCTAGCGTCCTTTGAGATGCCCTAGCATAAAGAGGTTCTAAAACGTAAACGTGGCCTTCCTTTACAGCATTTAAATCGCTGTAACCGGGTAAAGTAGTAATCTTTTCAATTTCCATTAAAGACCTGCTGACGGAGAAACTGCAGGGCGATATTATAAGGTAATCTGGATTGAACTCTCTTATTATTTCCCAATCGAACGTTCCTCCTTGTCCTCCTGGTCTTGCTAATGGTTTAGAACCCATTAAACTCACCATGTCGGAAACCCATTTGCCTATTAAGTGGATTGGTTTTATCCATTCAATTACAACGGTCTTAGTACCCTTTGCAATTCCCTTAGTTTCTTCAATACTTTTCTCAAATTGTTCTTTAAGTTCTTCAGCCTTTCTTTCTCTACCAATAGCCTTTGCAATCTTCATAGTTTCTTTTGGTATATCCATGAACGTGTAAGGATTGTAGACTTCCATTCGCGAAATCCTGAAGTTTTTAGGCGTAGAAAACTTTACCCTTCCTCCCAAAGTTGTTATTGAAGGTAGGGCGCAAACTTCACAAATTCCCTGACCTACTATTAAATCTGGCTGCAACTCGTAAATCTCGTCCCATAAAGCCTCGTGTAAGGGTTTCCTTTCTTTGATGTGTCTCCTTACTATTTCATCAATTACTTCTGACGGTAAGGAGTTATCGATGTTCACGAGCTTTCTAGTTACCTTTACTTTATGTTTAACTTCCTCTGGATAATCTGCATCTTCTGGGACTCCCACAATCCTAGATGTTCCGTCTAGAAATGACACTATTTCCGTAGTTGCTGGGTCGAGTGTTACAATTCTTTTCATATGAATAGAGTATCCATACGTGTTAAAAAATTACATTGGTGGGGATGACTTCATTGTTATTGCGTAGATTAACATAAATATAGAGTCAAGAATTCCAAGCGCTCCTGCTAATATCCCTAAAACTCCAGCTGTAAGATATGTACCGTACATTGCATGCAGTAATGCTGAAGAATAAGATGATGGTGCTCCTGCAGATACTTGTGAAATACCCGTAATTAATGTCCCTATTGTAAATATTAGTATGCCTATACTATAACCTATCGATACAATCATTTTTGCGTATTCTCCTTTATAGAAATATGGAATTAAGTTGAATATGATTACTATGCTAACCGCTACCCCCCAAAGGAACGATTCAAAGTTGAAGTTATTGTAATACGTATATGCATAGATTAGAATTATTCCTACAACTTGGATTATAGAGTTCACTAGTTGCCCTAAGTCCATGAAAATGCTTAGTATTATAAATATGACGCCTATTAAGATAATTATTCCAGCAGTAATGTTATCACATAATGGAACTCCGTAAATTGTTAATCCTCTCACTACAATTGATGATGAACTTGTTTCTTTTGCTATGAGTATATATGAAATTGCTAGCAACAAAAATGCAAATATTCCCAATATTATAGTCAATTTCTTAACTTCTAATCCCTTAACTGGAAATGAAAAGATGGGAGCTATTAGGTAAAATATTGCCGAGATCATTAAAAGCGAATCTATTGCTATTGTTGTTGCACTGCCGGAATATTTAGCTGAGGATGTAAGCGCATCCACCGTAAATAATATAGTTGTTAGTCCTTCAAATATAATAGCCAAGATTACCAATAATTTACCATACTTTGTTAGAGTCGGTATATATCTAGATACTCTTGTAGCGGTATCGATTAATGGTTGAATTTGCGGTTGAGTTGGCTGTTGTGATGGTTGCTGTAGTGTGGAAAAATCAAATCCGCATTTAGGACAGAACCTTGCATCATCTGGTACCTGGGTTCCGCATCTTGGACAGTATTTAACCATAGTATCATTTATATTATTCATACTTATAAATTTTGTTAGATAATAAACAATTAAATATTGTTACAATATTAAAATAGAATCACTTGGATTTATGTCTAATTACATTAGTAATAGCAAGTGCTATTATAGTTATTATACCGGCTATACCAAGGTATTCAAATAATGGGTTTATCAGTATTTCTGCTTTAAGGTCTAACGGTCCATTAATGGTTATTATCTCTCCGTTAGTTACTTTTATAGATCCTACCCATTTTACTATAAAGAACGGTGTAGTTACTATTTTAATAAGTAACTTAGTCCCCTCATTGTACCAATAGGATACACCATTAATTTTAACTAAATATTGTTTAATATATACTGGTTTTACCAGTGTTGGAGAATGTATTATAATGAATTGTGTGGAATTTAATACATATCTTTCACAATTTGATATGTAAATATATTGTGGAAAAGTTATTACGCATCCGTCTTTTACCCATTTTTCTATAGTTTCGTTTGGTAATATAATTTTAACATAATACTGTAAAATATACATTGGCTTTATTATAATTGGGCTATCTATTATAAACAAGTTTGTAGTTGAATTCAAATAGTATCTTGTTGTTGAGTTTATGTATATTACCTTTGGAATCTGTATTATAGTTCCATTATTTACCCATTCTTCAATTTTCGTACCATTAAGAAGGTACTTTGTCACTAGATATTGTAGTTCATATTTTAAGGAAATATTCATAGGCTTTAAGACTACTATTTTATTTGTAGTTGAATTCAAATAGTATCTTGTTGTTGAGTTTATGTATATTACCTTTGGAATCTGTATTATAGTTCCATTATTTACCCATTCTTCAATTTTCGTACCATTGTTAACATAATTAATATTAACTAGATATTGTAGTTCATATTTTGGACTAATTACCTGCGGCTCTGTTATTATAATGGTCGTATTTTGTTCTGGGAGTAAGAGATATCTAGCTAGGTCACATAACTGAATTATTCTGGGTAAACATATTTTTGAGCCTTGTAAAATCCAAGCGCAAAGAGTTCCATTGGGGTACAAGATCTTTACGAAGTAATAAGTATTATAAAATGCAGATATATTGATCGTATTAAAATAACATTTAGGATATATTATATAACCATTCTCTATTGGCTGTCTAAATCCATTAATACATATACAGATTTTGCAAAGGCATTCTTTTGTATATTTACATATATAAATTGTTTTAGGAAAACTTATATTCAACGGTTTCTGAATATAAATTGCTTTACCATTATAATCAACGAAAGTAAATGGGACGCTGACATGGGGCATATCAATAATTAAGTTGTTAGAGCATTGTAAGTTAGTTGAAACAAATATTTCACATTTGCCTGCCTTAAAATCTAAGTTACAAGCACTTTCCAAGCTATTCACGCAATAAGATAAAAAGGAGGGTACTGGTTTCCATCCTTGATTACAATAAAGTAACGCTAGTGTAGAATTTAAATTGTTAAACTCGACTGTAGAAAGTTGCTCATATGATCCGAAAACTAAACCTGCAGAAAACGCGTTTAAGCTCTTAGTAAAGGCAGGCTTTATTACAATGCATGCTGAATTAACGTTAGGGCAACTTATGAATACTTTATCGTAGTAAGTAAATACGGGTGGGAGTATTTTTTGCCCATTTTGAATGTTAGAAAAACCGAACGTTACATATACTCCTTTTCCTTGAACTGTAGTCACGTTAATTATTAAGTAGCCAGCAAGGGGTAAGCTATATTTAATATCATAAAGGCATGGCGGAGAATAACAATAGTATTTTCTATCACAATAACTGTTTATTATACCTTTTCCTTCTACGTGATAGATGTTTGCTCTGTACGAACTGAAATTCCATATATTATCTTCTAAGTAAAACCAGTGGAAGCAGTTCTCAAATTTAATAATATTTTGAAGGAAGTATTCATAGTCATTACTACCATTAATTAAAAGAACTGCATTTAATTGTAAACTTGCCAAGCATCCTTTAGGCTCAAAACAAGAAATATTAAAATAACCCAAAATTGACTTAGTTCTTATACAATAATTCTGTAATTCTCCAGCATAATCATAAATCCCATAAGAAACAATACCTTTAGGAGAAGCTAATCTATTAGACATTATATAGGAGCAAAAAGATCTAGCTTCAACATTTACATTAATGTTACTATCCTTACCTAAGAAATGGTTTATTACTACAACGTAATTGCCTTTATTTAATGGAATAACGTATGTGCCTTTAGTTATTTGAGTTGAAAAAATTGCATTTTCAGAATGACCTAAACTCCATAAGCAATATGTTTGAGGAGTGAAAACATATAAACAATAAATGCCAGGACAATTGTCTTGAACAACAATCTCTTGACAACAATTATTTAAGGACACATATTTTTCAAAAATAGGATAAGCTACAGCGTAAGTTTTTATTACAGGTGGAGGTTCTCCCGGCATTCGCTGGAGCACATGAAAATTGCAGATGCTCAAGGGTGTAATAACTGTAAGAATAATAAGTGCCAAAAAGAAGATCTCTCTTGACATACAGAGATTTATATAAAAATGATATTTAAGTCTTGTATCTAAAAATGTAATAAACTATGTTAAATATAAAGTAGAAAGTAAAATTGAGAAATTTATATTGTATATTCATGAATAAAGAGTAAAAGCATTTATATTATTGACTTAAATTATTCCTGTGAGAAAGGAGAAATTTATTATAATAGGTTTCATAATAATGTCTTTTAATTCATTATACCAATACTCGTGGAATGCTTTAGAGCCTTTATTACGGGAAGGATTTAACGTCAGTATAGTTGAAATTTCCCTTGGGTTCTCCTTATTTACAATATTTTCTTCCGGCTTTCAACCATTAGGAGGAAATTTTGCAGATAAAATCGGACCTAGAAAAGTTGCGTTGCTTTCATCAATACTCTCTGCTTTAGGATTCTTAGGAACTTCTTTCTCTCCAAGCGTTTACATTTTTTTCATATTTTGGTCTTTAGGTAGTATAGGCGAAGGAATACTTTATGGGATAGCTTCAAATCTGGCAGTGAAATGGTTTAAAAAGAGAATGGCTTTTGCTACCGGTTTAGTCTCTTTAGGTTTTGGATTAGGTTCGGCTTTCGCCAATCCTTTTATACTGATGTCTGGAAATTTTAGATTAGTAACTCTTATTATAGGATTAACAGAATTGATAATTCTCCCAATACTTTCCTTGCTTATTGAATATCCCAAATTAGAGAGCGGAAAATCACCTAAAGAGGCAGTATTAAGCAGAACTTTTTGGTTTATTTATTTATCCTTTGTTACTGCAACTATTCCTTTACTCGTTATTTCTTCTTCATTATCAATAATTGGTAAAGCCTTGCCTTTTCAAGAACTGTCAATATTGATTTCAATTTTTCCGATATTAAGCGGCTCAGGAAGGCCAATATTTGGTCATATTGCTGATAAATTAGGAGTAATAAAAACTACTGTAATCGTGGATACAATCATCATATTGGGAGGAGCTTCTCTTTTATTTAGTCAAATAATTCCTGCAGTTGTAATAATAGGCTTAGCCGGAGGTGCCGTAATAACTTTGTATTTTAATGTGTCTGGAATAGTTTTTGGGACTAGATATTCTACTGTAAATAATGGAATATTATATACTGGAAAAGCTGTAGCAGGCTTTCTAGGTAGCGTAATATTTAACTACATATTTCTGTTAAGCCCATTCTTAGCTTATTTATTCATAATCATTTCTTCAACAGTGGGCGCAGTGACTTTATATGGAATATTTCATCACGCTCAGCCCGCTGAAGGTTCGTCACAGATCAGACGGGGCCTCTAAACAAGAAGTGTATTGAAAATAATTAAAATTTTATTGAAGGGAAAGAGAAGAGGAAGCTTGCCTCTTAACTTCATCAACTATTTCCCTAGGCATTGAGAATTTTTCTATTATCTCTTCCTCAGTATTTTTCTTTTCTTTAAAAACTTTTATTAGGAATTGTGAGATAAATTCATGAATAATATTTTCTGGTATATTGTATTTTTTACTTAGTTCCTTTATTTTCTCTGAATTTGCTATATCATCTACTAGACAAGAGTAATCTTTTTTATTGTCGACTTCGAGTTTTTTACTTGTTATTTTCCACTCCATAATACAATTTTACTTTAGCGGTTAATAAAAGAAGGAGAGTGCATATTTAATATCTTTTGGGAATAATAAAATTCATGTTTAGAACGCTTTACGTAGGTTTTAAGCTGTTTCCACGGGTACTAATGCTTAGGCACTATAGGAGATTAACTTTAGAAAATAAAAAAGTTAATGAAAAAGATATTGAAAAAGAAGCAGAAAAAATGCTAAATACTTTAGTTTCTCTTGGTCCTGCATTCATTAAACTCGGACAGATTTTATCAGTTCATTCTGACTTACTTCCAGAGGCTTACTTAAAGGTCTTATCTAGACTGCAAGATAACGTACCTCCTGCACCCTGGGAGGAAGTTTATGAAGAGATTAAGGAAGATTTAGGAGATGAATTTCTAAAGAGGTTAAATATTAATCCAAATCCAATAGCTTCAGCTAGCATTGCTCAAGTTTACTTAGCAGACCTTGACGGTAAAAAGGTAGTATTAAAGGTTAATAGACCTAATATAAGGAAGGAAGTTGAGGAAGACATAAAGGCAATGAAAACTTTAGTACCTTTTCTTAAGTACATTTTTGATGAATCCTTCTACGAGAGTGCTAAGGCAATAATTGATGATTTTTCATCCAGAATTTTTGATGAAATGGACTTTACTAAGGAGGAATTCTACATGAGGAAAATAAAAGAGGAATTAAATTTTCCTGACGTTAAAATTCCTCAACCTATTTACGCAACAAAAAGAGTTTTAATAATGGAGTATGTTAAATCATATAAGGTAACTTCTGAAGAGGCAAAGAAAATCATACCGCCAGAGACTTTATCTTATAAGGTATTTAGGACATTTATGGTAATGTTACTTGAAAAGGAGTATTTTCACGCTGATCCTCACCCTGGAAATATAGGAGTTGATGATGAAGGCAATTTAGTTCTTTACGATTTCGGAATGGTAGGTAAAATGGATAAAGATACTAGAAATAAATTAATTAGGGCTTACGTGGCTTTAACTAGGCTGGACGGAATAGAACTAGTCAAGGTTTTAGATGAACTTGGTGCAATTCAGCCAGAGGCAAATAGAGAGCTACTAGCTAAGGGTATAGAACTTTTCCTTAAAACGTTTCAAGGAGTTACGCCAGAAACGTTAAAAGTTGAAGATTTTATAAGTGCTGCAAACGAGGTGTTTTACAGATTTCCACTCAGATTACCCCAAAAGCTTGTACTTTATATTAGGACTACTTCAACACTAGGTGGTACATGCATTACTATTTACCCAGAATTCAATTTCTTTTCAAATCTAGTTAAGTTAATAGAAGATGAAGATCTAGTAATACCAGCCTTAATTGACCAGGTTAAAGATACGCTATCTTCTTTAGCTAGGAAGTTTAGAACTTCGTTGCTTGAGAGACCAGTGATAGAGAGAAAGAATAATACTGGAGGCGAATATTATTTAAGTTTAGGAATTGCGATACTATCTATATTATCCTACATTTTTACAAAGAATATTACTTTAGCCTTACTATTGATAATATTTGCGTTAATAATAAAAAGATAGGAAAATAAAAGTAATAAAAAGATTTATTCTATCTTTATAGTAGTAGTTCCTTCTACCGGAATTGATATATGAAGAACTCCGTTCTCATATTTTGCAGTAACTTGCGTGTCTTTTTTTACCGCAACTGGTAATCTAATAACCCTAGATATCCTTTTAGGTCTTTGAGTTAAGTATTTTACACCACCTTCTGGAAGTTCTCTTTCTGCTTCAATTATCATTTCATTAGATGAGGTTAACCTTAAGTGAATTTTATCCTTTTGAAAACCAGGTAAATCAACGTCAATGTTTAAATATCCTCCCTCTTCGTAGATGTCAACAGGAGGTAGAACGTTCTCATAAAAGCTTCTACTTAACTCCTCTATCTTTTTAGATATTTCTTTTTTAACGTAACTTGTTAGACTCACTTCTTTCCACCTCTTCTAATGAAGAATGCCAAGATTTTATAAATTAAATACCATCTAAGTAGTCTCATATGATTAAAAATTCCATTCATGGTTATAAACGTTTTCTTAAATACAAAAAGACGCTCGAAATGATCATAATTATACCTAGTATTTCAGAGAGCTCCTGAAATTTTAGTATTTTCATACATTTAATACATAGCCTAACATAAATAGGATACGTTGCATTATTTGTTGTCACTATATTTGTACAATTTACTGTTTTCTGTATAATAATGGTTATATTCTTCTCTATTATTGTTTCGTTTATACTTCGGTAGGAAATTTTTGGGTAAGTTTCGTTGTAAACTTCGAATATCCATTTTCCATGAGTTAACATGATAGTACAAGGTGGTCTAATTATTTTAGTAAAATTGTCATGAATTACCTTAACGTAAACAGTTACGTTAGTTGAATTCTCGTATATTGATGCAATAACTTTTGCTGTTGAAGGAATCGATATGCAATATGGTTTAGTTACTACTATCGTATTAGATATTGGTGATGTTATAGAAAGCAGTGACAAGGAAATTAAAGTAATTCCAATAGATAATAATATTCCTCTTATCATATTTCTAACCTCTTAAATTTATTTAATGAAAAGAAGAATGTAAATGTAGCAATTATGAGCTCTATTGTTATCCCTTCATATATACAAGGCAAAGTCTTTCTGTTTACAGCCTCGTATAGGAGGAGGACATAAGGATTTAGTGAGGAAGTTATTCCTAACACGTTAGAGCCTTGAATTAGCTCATAATAATTTAACATTCCTCCAAATATGAAGAGCAAGCCTATTATAAAGCTGGAAAGCAATGTAGCAATGCCTGCACTTTTGAACGTTAAAGCTATACTCAGTATTATGTTTTCGGTAAAGAAATATCCTATAGTATAAATTAATATTAGAAATTGAGGGACAGGAATTCCAGACAGTAATATATATGCTTCAGTTGTAGATAACCATATTATATAAGGAGTTATTACATCTGAAAAATACATCATGAGAAAAAGACTGGTTCTCTTTATAGGAAAGGTTAAAAATGAAATTATTGAACCCCTATAAATATGATCTCCGGTTACGAATATTATATTACGTAAAGCTAAGGCAAAGGCTATGGTTTCTGAAACGCTAATTAAAGGAATAAAAGCTAATATTATACCATAAATTGTAAAATTTCCTCTTTCATAGAATGCATTAATAAATACATTAGAGGAGAACATTAGCGGTATTGTGAATTCTAAAGTAGGCTCCCTAAATCTTTCTTTAAAAATTACGCTAAATATTTGATAATTTCTTGAACGCATCATCTAAGGACGACCTTCTTAAGCTTATTATTTCAATCCCTGCGTCATCTAATCTATCAACTATATCTCTAACTTTTCCTTTAACCTTTATATAAGAGCCTTCAATTTTTCCTCCTATTATTTTTATTGCCTTTTCAGGATCGTTGACTACCAGCAGTATCTCTTCTTCTTCAGCTTCCTTCAGAGCTTTCTCGATTTTACCTTGGAAGGTGATTTTACCTTCGTTTATGAACACTACGTCAGTAATTATTTTCTCCAATTCTGACAAGATGTGGGATGAAATAAAGAACGTAACTCCTCGTTTATTTAGCTTCTTGACTTCTTCATAGAATTCTATCCTAGCAGGTGGATCTAGATTTGCAGTAGGTTCATCAGCAATGATTAACTCAGGGTTTTTTATAAGTGAAGCAACTAGTTGAACTCTCTGAGCCAAGCCGGAAGATAGTTGCGAAAGCTTTTTCTTAAGATGATCCTTAAGTTTGAATTCGTCAACAAAGTCAGTAATATCAGCACCGTAAATCCTACATATGTCTTTTAAATATTCTTCCACGGTATTTTCTTGAGGATAAACTAGGTTAGTGAAGATCACCGACATCTTCTCATGAACTTTTGGGTTATCCCAAGGGTCTTCTCCTAAAACCTCAACTTTTCCTCCAGATTTTCTTATTAATCCTGCAATGATCTTTATTGTAGTAGTTTTTCCGGCACCGTTTGGACCTATAAAGCCAGTTATAGAACCCTTCTTTACTTCAAAGGAAACCCCTTTAAGAACTTCTTTCCCATCAAAAGTTTTCATCAAATTTTCTATAAATATCATACCATTAATAACGTGAGAAGGATTATTAATTTATTCAAAGCAAGTAAAATGGATCTCAACATTTTTAAGCTTATTTAACAAAAGTATTTTAATGACTGTTAACAGTAGAAGCATTCTTAAAGATGAAAAGGAAAGGGTTATTAACATAGCCTTCTTTCTTAAGAAATTTATGACTGGAAAGGAAAAATTCTCGTCATTAGACGACTTAGTCAAGTTCATAGACTCTCTAGCTAAAAAATTTGAATTCTTGTCAACTGTTAAAAATTGGGAAAAGTGGAAATTAGAATTACTTCTTAAAAAAGTCAACTTTGTGGCAAGGTCTATAAGAAAAGAGAAGAAACTAAAGGTAAGTTTAGAGAGGAAATTCAAAGGAATAAAAATTCAGAAAGTTGAGGAATACGATGCAGACAAGTTTACTGTATTTTATGTGTATGAGGGAAAAAGCAAAGCAGTTTCCGGTAGTGCGAGGGAGATAAAACAGAAACTTTTGAAAGAGATAAAGAAATAACATTTCCCCTTTTATCATGACGAATTACAAAAAGCAGGGATTAAGGTGGCGGAAAGGGGATGGATAGCCCCTTAACTCCCCATTATCTATCCAGATGAAATAACAGCTTTTATAGATATTTTATATTTAATAAGGAAAATTATGAAATTATAGATAAAATGTGAGAATTATTGAACAGTTTTTGTTTCAGCGTCAATTGACCTTTCTTCCACATCTTTTCTGAATAATTTTAAGTATATTATTCCGCTTATTGCTTGAAGTAGTCCTCCTATTTCCAAAGGTAATGGAAGATTTATTTCCATTAAATATCCTCCAATACTTGAACTCATTTGTGAAAACCTTGTAGCTAGTCCTTGAAGACTTGAGGCTGTTCCGTAATCTTCTGGAGAAATTCCTTTTATATTCACTGCAGTCCTATTAGGTGCACCAAAGCCTGCATTTAATCCTCTAAGGATGTACATTAGTCCTGCAAGAAATAGGTAAGGTGATAACGCCATAACAATTAAGAATACTCCATTCATTATTCTGGTAAGTGACGCAAGCCTAAGGATGTTTCCCTTTATCCTGGTAGCTAAAAATGAACCTAGAGACATAAATACATAATTCAATGTAAAAATCTCTCCTATTTCAGAATCTGTAGCATGATAGAATAATGAAAACCATAGAGAAAGTAAAGGAATGCTCATTCCTATACCTACTGCTCCAATAGAATTCGATAATATGACTTTAGAAACGTATTTTAGACTACTCTTTTTCATTATTTTTTCTTTCTTTATTCTTCTCTTTTCCCTATTTTCCTTAACAAATAAAAGAAAAGTAAATGATAAAATTAGAGATATAAAAGATATAAAGAATAGAAATTTGTAATTTCCTATTTTACCAAAAGGTAAATAATCCATGAAAGTTAACATTAAACTTCCTCCTATTGACGATAAAGATGCTACAGAAGACAGAAGGCCTATCTTTCTTACCCTTTCGAAATCCTCTTTCCAGTTAGTTGCAACCAATGCGGTTAAACCTGGAGAGAAAAGCCCCCTCATTCCAGTAGCGCTTCCAGTTATTCCAGCTAACATTAACGACAAGGCAAGTAACGTGAAAGACGATGTAGGAGTTATTACTAATAAGAGAACTCCTAGAGTAGATATTCCTTCAGCTATCATTAGAGATTTCTTATAACCTTTCCTATCTCCTAAAAACCCTAGGGAAAGCGAAAGAATTGCGGTAAATCCTACAACTGCTGAAAAAACTAAACCTATGAGGAGTGGAGAATATCCTAAAGCCTTTAAGTACAGAGGAGAAGATATGGTAACGAAAATTAATCCTATACTTCTAAATATTCTAGAAATAAGTAAATATTTGAAACCAAAGTCATCTGGCATAATAAAACATGATTTGTTCGGAATCTAACTTTTTAAGCTTATTCTAAATACTTTATGAAAAAGTTTTTAATCTTATTTTAAGTTCTCGATTTATGAATAAGACCTTTCAAGGAGTATATGTAAACCCTTACCAGTTAGGAATGCAGTTAGAAGCTTGGCTAGCAGGAAAAGGATATAAGACTCAAATTTTACAAACAGGCAATTACGTAGTTGTTCAAGCTAAAAAGGAAGGAGTATTAAGGACAATTTTTGGTGCAGATAGGGCTTTTACTGTAAGGCTTTATGGGGGTCAAGGATTTTTACAAGTTGACGTAGGAATGTCTAATTGGTTAAAGGCAGGAGAAATTACAGAAGACGTTGTAGCAGCAATGGTTTTTATGCCCTTAGCTGCAGTAGAAGGTGTTGAGGAAATTTATAACGTAAAGATAGAACATGATATAATGAAGGAGATAGAAAGGCTAGTTAATCAATCTACCTTTCAGCCTACATTTAATCAACCTATGTTTCAGCCAATTATACAACAACCAGTAATGCTTCCAATGCAAGAGAAAATTTGTAAGGCATGCGGATATAGAAATCCTCTAAACGCTAGGTTCTGTATGAATTGTGGAAATCCTCTCTAACGCGAAATTTTCTTCATCCTTATTCCATCCTTTGATATAAATTTTATAGGATTAAGTTTGTTCTCTTTTTTAAATCCAAGCGTTGTATAAATTAATACTTTACCTCTTCCTGATGGCAGGATTTCAGAGGCTATAATATCAAAATTTTTTGCATCTATATTTTTCACGTTTTCATTTAGTTTGAAAAAAGTAGGTTTTCCATCTTTTAATTTTATAGTAAATCCGTAATCATAACTATAAATGTTAAGGTTGCCATATACGAAATATCCTTTGCCTAGATTTGATACATCTTTTAAAAGATTTAAATCGTCTACGGAATAATCAAACTGGGTATGAGGAATTTGGACTTGCGAAGTAGTTATTTCATGGCCTTTAAACCAGCTAAAGGAATGCTTTGAAATTTCTGCTGAAAATTCTCCCGCTATTTTCCTTAGCTCTTCTATATCACTTTCTTTTCCGTCTATATAGAATTTCTTTAATACGATTCCGTCTATTAATGTTGTACCGTAATCTTTAGTAAAATGGAAAATTTTTCCTTTGTATTTCTTTATAGTTTCTATATCCTCTTTTTTTAGCATTCTTTCTATGATTACTGAAAAGTTGTCAAAGAAATATTCCTTATATCCTTTTCTACTTTTAACCATTAATAAATTTCCGAGCTCGGAAATCTTAAATCCTCTATCATAGCTATTAAACATGATTTCTACTTTTAACGCATTAATTTTCTTAGCAATTTCATAATATTTTTCCTTAACTATTATGCTTTTATTTCCCATTATTTCATAAATTTTGTCCTTTACCTTAAACTTTCTCTTTCTTCCATTAATTCTTCCTTCTTCATCAAATTCAGATAATACTATATCATCTGCGGAAAAGAAGTCTATTGAATTAAATAAGTTAGGATACCTTCTTAAGATGAGAAGGACCTTGTCCAGCTCTTCACTACTTATTCTGCTCAGTTTAGTAAAAGGGCTTTTATCCACGGCCTCTATAATCTCGTCCATTCTTTCTTTCATTGAGTAAGGAATATAAAGCCTAGAAATTCTAGATGAGTCAAAGGTATAACTAAGTCTCTCGTCAGTTCTCCTTATTATCCTTACTTTAGCTTCATCTTTACTTCCTATTTCCTTTTCTATTAAGTAAGTGACCATCTAGATAACATTGAACAGAGAAAAAATAAACAATCTTCAACAAGGTTATTTATACCCATCTACTAGATTTATTTAATGTACAAGATTTCTAATGTTACTGGAGATGGTAACATAATAAATTTAACATTGCCTACTTCACTTAGAGGACATAACGAACCTTTATCAGTAGAAGTTAACTTGGAACTGTTTAATCCTTTAAAGGATGAAGGAAAATATATACTACTAGTTAGAGACGTAACTTCGAACGTAATTCATCTTGCAATAGTTTTTAGTCAAAAGGATAAGAAGGTAATTTCTATATCTTCCTCAGATTTTATCCTAGGTAAACTATATAAAAGGAGAGAAGTCGAATTTATAATACCTTGGGTGGAAGAGCTAATTGCTCAAGAAGGTAGAAGCTTTAATTTCTCTATAGATATATATTCAGCATCTAGAGAAGTGGAATTATCTAAACTCTCTGAGATAGTTAGGAAAGCTATTGTAAACTCGGAAGATTTACAAAATTTGAGATTTACTTTATGTAGAAAGATTAATTTCACCCTTTCTTGGGATAAGATAGGTAAAAGGAAACTCCTTTCTTATCCTTTACCACCAATTTTTAACGATTTCAGTAAGGTCGAAATAACTTCCTTTGCTAATGTTGCAGGAGAAGTTGAGATGTATGAGTGCGAAAGGAATAAAGTGATTTTTACGTGTAGAAAGATCAAAAATAGGATTAATTCACTTAATGTGCCCAAAGAAATTTCTTCATTAAAGTTAGAGGAAGGAAAGCTTTACGCTTTCTTCTCCTTAAATACCCCTAAGATAGTAGAGACTAAGGGTTACGACTACTTTACGTCCATTTCTTTTCCAATAAATTTTTATAACGTGCCCATCCTAATTATAGGCTTAAATGGACTTAATAAGAGTGAGAAAGAAGGTGCTTTCGCCAACGTAATCTATCCGATGCCCAAAAAGCAGAATGTGATTTTACCTAAATTTTTAAGGAATAATTCTTGGGTCTCTTCTTTGCCTAAGTACATTGGAGAAGAGAAAGGAGATGAAGAAATAAGTGATTTAACTCCTAACTTCAATAGGAAAAGGATCCTGGAAAGAATACTGAACAAATTCTATTCTTCTACAATTACTCCGGTTAACGGAATTAAGGAAATGGAATTAAACGAAGGAAAGGCATTTTCAGGAGATTTTAATTTCAAAATAATTCCTGCTAACGATAAAATCTTAAGGAGAGAGTTTAGAAAATTTATTAATGGATTAGGTAAAATACTTTACTTGTCGGCCTCTTCTGGTAGATTTTCAGAGAATCCTAGAAAACCTTCTTTTACATTAAAGTATTCCGTAATTGAAAGACTCTCAAAGAAGTATAATTTTGAGGTAAATAACGGTATAATGAGCGGAAATATTCCTCATATGCTAGTTCCGCTTTTAATAAAGCTTTACGCTGGAGCAGAAGTTAAGGATGAATTTCACGATAGCTTTAAAGGTTATGCTGGAAAAATAAAGGAGAGAGTTGATTTAATTTTACAAGAGATTTCTTCATTATCCTCTTTACATTCTACAAATTTGGAAACTATAATAAAGTATTATTCTGAAAGCGATGAATTATATGAGGAAATTAAGAGAGTTTTAGAATCCTCAAATAGTATGACGCAGGTATATTATAATCTTCTAGCTTCCTTGCTCTTCTTAACATCAAGAATAAAAGACGATAGAAAAAGAAAGAAAGTAGAAAGTGACGAAATAACTAATTTAATGGGTTCGAATCATGTACTGAGGTTATCTAACGTTGAGGCTTATCTAATTAATTCATTTTCGCCTTATAGCAGAGTTTATATTCCAGTATTGAATTCAAGTTTCGTCAGGGTTAGAATAAATACTATGAATAGTAAATTTGCTTTTTTAATAGACTCTGCAGTTGAAAAACTCTTTTCAGTCGTAACATATAATTTAAAATTACTATTAACTCCAAAAGGTGAAAATTCTGAAGTAATAATAGACCATCCAGAGCATACAACCTTCAGGATAAGAGTTGAAAAGCCCATTATCTTATCCATAGAACCTAAACCAATAGTTCAAGTTATTAATACTGATGCAATATTCTTTGATTTTGACGTTTCAAAGGTTTTCTTCGTAAGCCAATACTTATGGGAAAGGCACATAAGCAGGGATTTTGAGGTACTTTAACAAAATCTTTTTTAATGTTAACTCTACAATATAATTATGCAAACGCAGTTAGAAAAGGAAGAGGTACAAGTAAAGTTAGCTTCAAAATTGTTTAATAGATTCACCGCTGAAAAACAACCAATTCTATATAAGGAAATTTTAATGGATTAGGGAGATCTTTTTACTGAAAAGATATTAAGTTTTATCCATACTAATTTTTATGATACTAATACTTGCAGAGAATGAAATTCCTGAAGCAGAATATGTAACGTACTTTTCTAAAGATGATATATCATTTATCTTCCTCCATTATAAGGAGGGATTCTATAGATACATAGGATTATATAAGAAAAATAAGGGAGTTATAAGTAGAGTAAGGAATATACCATTCTATTTACCATTTAAGTACGTGAAGAAACTTCACGATAATTACTTACTTCTCTATTTAAAAGACGATAAAGAAAAACAAGTTATTATTCCTGCAGTAAAGGCAGAGGCTTATGAATATTTATATTCACAACTGGCATATACGATAGAATATATGATGGATAAATTAAAAATTGAAGTTTCTCCAGAACAAGGTAAGGAAATAATTGATATTCTTAAGAGGAGCGATTCTATAGGCGAAGAGAAGGGAGAAGCAATTTACTCTCTTAAGGTCTATAGATTACCTGAGACCGTACAAAACAGTATGGAGGTTTTTTCAGATTATCCTTTATATCCTCCTCTTGAAGTTTTCAAAGAAGGTTTTGAAGATAATAATTTATTTTAATATAAAAATAAGTAAGTATGAACGCTGATGAAGTAAATATTCTTACAAAGAGAGCCTTAAGAGCTGACATTGAGAGTTTAAGAAAAGTTGTGAATTTTCTTAGTCAGTACGACGCACCTATAGCTAAGTTTGCGATTTATTCAATAATTTACCAATTTGCTATGAACAACGTAATAGATCTAGGAAAGGAGTGTGAGACATGCGGTGGAAAATGTTGTAAAGCAGGTTATCCGGTTCCAGTTTACGATTTTGACTTTAAGGAAATGAAGAGAAAGATAAAGGACTTGCGTTTAGAAAAGAAGGACGGTTTCTATTTGCTACCTAGACCTTGCCAGTTTCAGAAAGGCTGGATTTGCACTATAAATTCTTTTAAACCTTATGCGTGCTTATCTTACCCCTTTGCCACAGAGGACGAACAGGAAGAATTGCTAAAGAGTTATGATGGTAATGGTATTCCAGACTTTAAAGTTCCAGAATTTTGTATTGCAGGTAAAAAAGTAAAGGAATTTATGAACAAACTCGTGGAAGAACTGAGAAAGGAAAAAGGTAGAGAACCTACACCAACAGAACTCCTAGAAAGGGTTATAAGCCTTTATGAGAGGCGACGCTAACTGGAGCAGGCTAGGTTCTCGATGGAGAGTTTCTATAATCTAGTTGTTAAACAGAGCATCCAACTCAATCTTCCTTCTCTGCTCTTTCACTGGAGATTTTCCCCAAACTCATAAGATCTCAGAACTTTTTAAATACTCCTTAATTTAACTACTTCCTCTCTGCCTTAATTAGTAGATCAAAAAATCTTTTTGAAAAAATAATTCTGACTGGTAATATAACATTCATAGAAAATGTATGGAATTTATAGCTGTGTTACGAATTCAATCAAATAACAATAAAATAGTAAAAACATTTATTTCGTCTTGTTAAGGATATTTTATATCCATTATCTAGGTAATACTAATTCTTAAAGTCTACATTGAATGTTATAGAGGATAATTAAAATTGAAATCTTATTAGTAGATATTGGCATTTTTATAAAACGTTATTGTGGAGAAGTTACCTCAACGTCCATTGAAAAATCTAAAGATCTAGATGAATGAGTAATATAACCGCTCGAAATTATATCAACTCCAGTTTTAGCATAACTTTTAACGTTTTCCGGAGTTATTCTGCCAGAAGCCTCTAGGATTACTTTTCCTTTAAGCTCAGAAACCACTTCCTCAATCTCATTAACGCTCATATTATCCAACAATATTGCGTCAACTCCTGCTCTATACGCCTTTATCGCATCTTCATAGCTTGATACTTCAATTTCTATCTTTTTAGTAAAACTAGCTATTTGTCTTGCCATTTTTACTGCCTTCTCAATATTACCTATAATTGCAAGGTGATTGTCTTTAATCAATACAGCATCTGATAAATTAAACCTATGAGGGTCTCCTCCACCAACCTCTATTGCATACTTCTCAAAAACTCTTAAACCCGGAGTAGTTTTCCTAGTGCCTGCAATCCTGACAGTCGGGTTAACTTCTCTAGCGAGTTTAACCATTGTATAAGTTGCAGTGGCTATTCCTGACAACTTGCCTAAAAGGTTAAGTACGAGTCTTTCTACAGATAAAGACTTGTCAGCATCCCCTTCAAACACTAGTAAATTATCTCCTTTTTTAACTTCAACACCGTCAACCATTGATGATTTAACGTGGAAACCTAAATAATTAAGGAAAGGAATTATGAACTTATTACCTGCAAGAATTCCTTCATCCTTAGATCTTACATAGGATCTTATTTTATATCCTTCAACTATCCTGCTGGTTAGATCTTCAGGATAATAGTCTTCCTCCAAGAACTGCATTAGCTTTGAAATGAAGATTTGCTCTATCATTTACTTTTTACATACGGTTAAGAAGTTCTTAAATATCTCTATTCCGTCCTCTGTATGCTTAACTTCAGGGTGGAACTGAACTCCAAAGATCGACGAATCTTTATTAACCATTGCCTCAACTTTAGTATTCTCACTATGTGCAATAGCAAAAAAGCCAGGAGGAACTTCTTTGACTTCGTCATTATGGCTCTCCCACGCATTGAATTCCTTCTTTAAACCTTGTAGAATTGTGTCGTGATCGTCAATAGTTATCCTAGCAAGTCCAAATTCTGGATTATTAGCCTTGCCAACTTTGCCTCCTAAAACATAAGCTAAAAGTTGATGTCCTAAGCAAATGCCTAATTTTGGTACACTAAGTTCCTTAACAAATAAAGGAGAATTACCCATCTTATTAATCTCCTGTTCCACGGAATAAGGGCCACCGCTAAATATCATACAATCAAATTTCTTAGTATATTCCAAATCAGCGTTAATATTAACCACTTCTACCTCTACTCCTAAGTATTTTAAATTCTTCAGTATGAGGTGATTGTATTGACCACCGTAATAAACTAGTCCTACTTTCACGTGCTATTTTAAAATTTCCCATAATTAAGCTTTTCTAAATACATAAGGTTTATCCAATCTTCTGAGGTTATACTCGGAGTTTTTGAATATACTTTCAATGAATGTTGAAGGCCTATAGATAGGTAAGTTATCTGCTACATATTCTGACGTGCCTTCTGGGTCTTCCTTAAACAGATCTATGCCCTCTAGATAAGCAGTTTCAAAATCCTCATTTAAACCTTCTGCACCACAAATCCCTGGTAAATAAAAGCCTTTTGCTGAAAGTAAATCTTCAAAGTAAAGCCCATCTTTAGTTACCGCAGTTGTCACCACAGCAGAGTCGGCTTTACCTTCTTTATAAAGCTTGTACACTTCTGCAGGATCGTCTGTAAAAACGACTTCTGCATTATGGCTATAAAGCTTAAGAACAGTATCCAGTAGAATATGATTTGCACTTCCTTTTTTCCAGACAGCAATTTTCTTACCTAATCCTGGAGTTATTACAAGCATTCTAGCGACTAAAACGTAATTTACCTCGTTAAGTAGAGGTATCGCATTAAGTTTTACTTCAGCATTTCCTTCAAAAACTACCTTAACGTCTCTCCTCTTCATAGTTGAGGCAATTATTGGGTAAGCAACTGGGCCGGGAGGAGTTAAAACGGTTACCATTATTTAATTTAAAAAAGAAAGTTTAAAAATTAAATGGAAACTTTTCCAGTTTATAAGCTGAGTCCCAAAACATGTATTCCATAATGGAGGCTATCCTAAAAGTTCTTACAGCCCTAGCCTCTTCTTCTTGAGTTAATTTGAAAGAATTAACGACGTCCAAAACTGCTCTAACTCCTTTCTCGTATTCCTCCCCTCCATAAGTTTTGATCCACCTATCGTAAAGAGGATTAGGAGAACCCTTCTTTAATAATTCCTTTCCTACCTCCATGTAAATCCAATAGCAAGGCAAAACAGCACTTACTGCCTCAAAGTACGGTTTATAAAGTACTGTTGATAAAAGGAATGAAGTATAGAGAAGATTAGTAGGAGACGGAATTAGCTTAGCCTTTTCCTCTTCGGTTATATTCCAAGCGTTCATGAAGAAGTTATGTAACTCGTTTTCAACTCTCATTATACTCTGTAGGTGAGAAGAGAAAAGCATTGCTTCATTCTGCTTTTCAGCCTTTGCCGAAATAATTGCTAAAGCCTTAGAAAATTCCCTTAAATATAGGTAATCTTGAAGAATATAATACTTGAATTTCTCTTCTGCTAAAGAGCCTTCAACTAACCCTTTAATAAAAGGATGAGAAAGGATAGCGTTATAGATGTCCTGTATGGCGTTCCACATTTTTTCGGTTAGCATTAGCAATTCCTCCACTCATGCTAATAATATAGTTCTTGCTTCTTTAGATATCAGTTCGCAGAATTTTCCCTTATTGTCGCATTTACCTTTTCCTGCTTCCTCTATTTCTTCTTCATTAAATTGTTTTATTAAATTCTGTATTCTATTGTATTCACTTTGAGAAATAATAGTTGTAACAACATAGGCGGAATTTCTTATTGCAGTTATTGCAGCGGCAACGCTCATAGCTTTCCTTCCTCCAGTGAAATCAACATAGTCACCTTTTGATATTTTACCTTGCAACCCTTTTCTGAAAATCTCGTAATCCTCCTTTGTTGTAATATCGTTTATAGGAAGAGGAATATCAACAATTTCAACTTCATTACCACCACAACAAACGAATATTGCCTTGACTAATTTCCAAGCTAGTTCGACGGCCTTATCTGAAGTTCTTATTATATAAACTTCCTTTATGTTTACTGGCTCACCACCGTAATTTCCTGACTTTAAATTCATGTAAGTTTCAAAAACTCCTCCAGGGGAAGTTCCCAATGTTGCTACTAACTTTACCATAGGATAGAATGATGAGAAGAGCAATAAAAATTATAGTAGTATAGTGGTAGGGATAGTGAGAAGACTTAATAGTGGAGTAAAGAGAGCTGACAATAAGGGTAGGGTTCTTATATCTAGTTTTAAAGGAAAAAACGTCTTTTAGATTTAGGTTCTGGATATTTTATAACAGCAAAGAAGTTGCTGTATCCAGACATGCTTCTAAAGCTTTCAGTGACGAGTTTCTAAAACTGGCGGAAGAACTTCTGAAGAAGTTGAGGAGATCGTAGAAAAGGAGGTCGTAAACAAGGTTGAGTAGCGAGAAAGAAAAAGAGGATAAGAATGAGAAAATATCTCTTATCGATACTGATATTCTATTTTATAAGAAATATTTAAATTCAGAAAAAAGAACTATAGAATAACATGATGTATAACTTTATTATATGAATTTATAGTAGTTAAGAAATAAATATATGGAAACGATGAAGAAGGGCTACAAAGATGGAGCTAAAGATTAACTAAATTTTCTAAAACTATCAAAGAATAAAATAAGAAATTATGTTAATAAGAAATGGTACTTTGAAAGCTATTGACATAATATTTGAGAAAGAAATTAATATAAGAGATGTGATAAATGTTGTAATTACTAGAAAAATGAATGCTGTAAATGACAAGATCTAGTATAAGACCTTAGCTTTGAAACTCGTCCTTGTTTGCTTCTTTTATCTTCTCCATAACCTTCTTCGGTAATGCATAGTCTTCTTTTCTCTCTTGGACTTTTCCTAGTAAAACTATTCCTTTTCCGGGGACTATATCTATTTCCCAGACGTACTTATCGTGATTAGTTTGTCTCATTTTCTCAATCAAAACATAACGGTGAAGCATACCGTCTTTTACTACCCTTCTAAACCTTATTATCCCGTCAGCTACGTGTTCAACTCCGAAACCAAAGGCTTGTGAGGTAGTTATTGCATATTGTGAAGTAGCTATTATTGTAAACTTCCACTTGTAAAGTACTCTCTTTAAATAGTAACTTATCTTCCTAGCCATCGCAGGTTTATCTAAGAAGAATGCGGAAACTGAGTCTATTACTAGCCTCGCCCTACCATAACCTAGCTTTTGCTTAGCTGCAATAACTTTTTTCACCATTTCTTCCGGTGTAACTTCTTCCAAAGACCACTCGTCTTCCTTTTCTTTCATTAAGGCGTCAATAATTATTAATTTCTTATCTAGGTAACTTTCTAAATCCCAATTAAACTGCTTTGCCTGCCTTAGTATGGAATCCCTACTTTCCTCGGTAGTTACATATATGCCTATATCTCCTTCTTTCAGTCCCTCATTGATAAAACTCAATGAAAAGATAGTTTTGCCAGTTCCAGGCTCTCCAGTTGCTGCTACAAAGAAGCCTTGAGGTATTCCTCCTTCTATCAATTTGTCAAAATCTGGTATTCCCGTTGATAATCTTGCCATAAGTTAAATTTGATTTTTGAAAATAAAACTTTAGAAGACCGCGAGCGTTTTATATTAGAAAATCAATTTCATTTTTAGATGAAGAACAGCGGATCTTCTGAGTGGTATAAATGTATTGGGTGAGGAAAGGCATCATAGGCGGATCTTGCTTGCCTTATACTGTAGACGAGATAAAGAAGTGGAAAGCTAGCGGAGTAAAGAAAGTCGTAGTTTTACCAGAAGAATGGGAAATAGAAGAGGCTTGGGGAAGTGCAGATTATTATTTTTCTGTACTTGAAGAGAATGGACTAAAGTTTATTCACGTACCTATCCCTGACGGTTATCCTCCAACTTTAAGTCAATTCGAGGAAATTATGGATTGGCTAGAAGGTAGAGGTAACTTAGTTCATTGTGTAGGAGGGATCGGAAGAACCGGCACTGTTCTTGCAGGATATTTAATGGTAACTGAAGGTCTAAGCGCTAATGAAGCCGTAGAGGAAGTAAGGAAATATAGAAGTGGCGCAGTTCAAACCTTGCAACAATTTGAATTTTTACTTTCTTTAGAAGGTAAGAATAATGTGGGAAAAAGAAGATTATCTACTTAACTTTCTCATACTCTTCCAGAGGTTAATAGCTAAAAACGTGAAATTAACACATTTAGGTTTAGAAAATGTAAAGACATTGTGTGCAGTAGATGTTGCTTACGACAAGGAAGAAGGTTATGCTGTTGCAGTTAAGCAAGAAGGTAATAAAATCGAATACAAAGTGACTAGAGGAAAAGTAACTTTCCCTTATATTCCAGGTTTTTTATTCATGAGGGAAGCTCCAATAATGATCAAGGCTATAGAAGGGTATCAATGTGATTTATTATTAGTTGATGGTCACGGATTGGCTCATCCCAGAAAGAGTGGTATAGCTACAGTAATTGGAGTTTTACTGGATATTCCTACTATGGGCATTGCAAAATCAAAGCTCGCTGGTGAAGTGGTAGAAGAAAATGGAATCCTCTACGTGGTTATTAACGGAGAGAAGGTAGGAGTAAAAGCTGGGAAGTACTTCTACAGCCCCGGGAATAAAACTGACCTACAAGATGTCATAGAAATGTCTAAAAGAGGATATCCTGAGATTCTTAAAATTGCTGATAAACTCTCTAAGCAGGCAAAAAAGGATAAAAACATGAGTTCGGATTATAAAATATGGTAGAAGTACCTAAAATTCCAGAAGAAAAAGAAATTGAACTTAACCCTCGCGATACTGCACTCATTATAGTTGATATGCAAAACGATTTTGTTAGGAAAGAAGGAAAGCTTCCAGTTCCTACAGCTGAGAGTACAATAAAGCCGATAAAGGATCTGCTCAAGAAAGCTAGGGATTCCTCTGCTCTAGTTATCTATACTCAAGATTGGCACATGAAGGATGATCCGGAATTTAAAATATGGGGGGAGCACGCACTAGCAGGTACTTGGGGCGCAGAAATAATAGACGAATTAAAGCCAGAAAAAGACGATTTCATCATTAAAAAATATAGATATGATGCGTTCTTTGAGACTCCCTTAGATTATATTCTAAGGGTAAAAGGCATAAAGAACTTAATAATAACTGGGACTGTGGCAAATATTTGCGTTTTACACACTGCAGGAAGTGCTGCACTGAGATGGTATAATGTAATAATGCCAAAGGATGGGATTTCTGCTATAACAGATTTTGACTATTATGCAACTCTTAGGCAAGTGGATTTTCTCTATAAAGGAAAAATAACAACTTCTGCCGGAATAAAGTTTAATACTAAATAAAAGTAATTTTAAGCAAATGGATTACTATGCAATAGTTCATAACGACTTCGATGGTACAGCGTCAGTAGCAGTTTATGCAAGGGCAGTAAAATCTTTACCAAAAAACGTTTGGTTTACTGAACCTACAAAAGTTCATAATATATTGAGCAAATTAGAGCCAAGAGGAGTATATAACGTAATGATAGCCGACTTAGGTTTAAATGAGAGTACTTTTGATAAAATAGTTGAGAGCTGTAAAAAATTGATAGACCAAGGTGTAAAGATACAGTGGTTTGACCATCATGTTTGGAAAGAAGAATGGAAATCAAAGCTTTCTGAAATAGGAGTTGAAGTACATCACGATACTTCGACTTGCGGTGCAGGAGTTGTACATAAAGTAATGAATCCAGACGATGAATTCTCGTCGAAACTTGCCTCGGCTGATTGTTCAGTAGATATTTGGTTACATAACGACCCAATGGGCGAAAAATTAAGGAGAATCGTTGAAAGCAACAAAGATTATGGATGGAAGAAGAAATTAATAGAAACATTTTACAATGGAATTCTTTGGAACGAAGAATTCCAAAAAATTTTGGAAGATCAAGTAGACCAAGAGTTGAAAGGTTATCAAAAACTTCCTAAGTACTACCGAGTAATAGAAATAAACGGTGTAAAAGTTGTAGTTGCAATAAGATGGAAAGGCCCTCCAGACATAAGTTACGCAGCTCAATATTTAATGACGAGGACTGGAGCAAAAGTATTTGTATCTGCAAATGGTAAGGCTATCTCTTTCAGAAGTTCTACAATAAATGTAAGGTTATTTGCGGCAAAATTGGGTGGAGGAGGACATCCGTTAGCTGCAGGAGCTTCTTTAAAGATTCCATTAATCTATAGAATCTTAAGGAGAATTGGAATAATTTCTCCAGCAAATAAGTGGGTTTGTAATGTTGTTACTAAGGTAATAAGCGATGTTGGATTTAAAGAATACCAACAAAAGGATATTACTCAACACTGAAGTTAAAAAATCTTTATACTCAAATCTGAAAAAGAAGTGTTTTAAAATAGTTATAACTACTATTTTATAGTGAATCTAAAATGGTAAAGGTTTACCAAAAGTTCCCAGATACTCAAGTATTAACTACAAAAGGACCGATAGACTTCTATAAGGACATATTTGGCAAAGGAAAGTGGTTATTCCTATATGCACATCCAGCAGACTTCACACCGGTATGCACAACAGAGTTTGTAGCATTTGCGCAAGCACAACCAGAATTTGAAAAACTAGGAGTACAATTGATGGGACTAAGCGTTGATAGTGTATACTCTCACATAGCTTGGTTAAATGATATTGAGCAAAGATACGGAGTTAAAATAAACTTCCCAGTAATAGCTGACCCAGATAAGAAATTATCAAGAATGTTAGACTTAGTTGAAGAGAATTCTGGAGTAACAGTTAGAGGAGTTTTCATTGTAGATCCAGAAGGCACAATAAGGTTCATGGCTCAGTATCCAATAGAGGCAGGAAGAAAGATTGACGAGATGTTAAGAATAACTAAAGCAATAATAGTAGCGTATAAGGCAAAAGTTGCAACACCTGCAAACTGGGAGCCAGGTCAAGACGTAGTATTAGGAGCACCTACAACCTTAGACGAAGCAGAATTAAGGATGAAGATGCCAAATGCAAAGGCATGGTACCTAGTGTTCAAGAAGTACAATGAATTACCTGCAAATCAAAAAGTATAAACTTTTTTGATTGATTCTTTCATTTTCATCTTATATTTCTATAATTACAAATTTTTTATTTGCTGGTAACGCTACATTATATACTTTAGTATCATCTATCTTAGCAAAAGTTACCTTAGCGTAGTGGGCATGGCCATGAACTGCTAAATTAGGCTTACACTGAAGTTCTTCTATTAATTCATCTCCAAGCCCTGGATACGCTGAAGGTCTTTCTCCGTAGACTGTTTTATAAGTAGGGGCATAATGAGTAAGCAAAATTTTGAAGCCAGAGGAGGAGCAAAGCATTTCTTCAATTTTCTTCTTTCTTTCCGTATAGAATTTCTCGTCTATTCCTTTCATTTTTTGCCAAATTGTAGGCTTCTTTATCACCCCTTCACTACCTATGATTGTTACGTCACCGAGTTGCTTCTTCTCATCATCTAGCCATATTACATCTGGGAATTTTTCCTTATATTTTTCCCTTTCCTCTCTGAAATCCTCGTTACCAAAAACTGCTACTATTTGAAACCTTCTCAATGCGTTATAAACTGGATCAAAATGCATGAATTTTCCTCTATCTGTAAGATCTCCTGCTAACAGCACTAGGTCAACGTGTTGTGGAAGATATCTTAAGGCTATAAAGAAGTCGTTAAGATACCTAGGGGAATGAATGTCTGAAGTAGCAGCTATGAGCATGTTTAAATAATTGACTTTAACAATTTTAATAATATATGGAAATAGAAGGCATAGCAGACTTACCTTTACATACCGGACACGTACCACCTTGGTTAATTCCTATAATGAGAAGGCTTTCTAGGGCAATCTTAGATATAATGCTAATAGAGTGGGGACCACAAAAGGTAGTAGAGAGACTTTCAAACCCACTTTGGTTTCAAGCTTTTAATAATGTAATTGGCATGGACTGGGACTCTTCGGGATCAACAACAGTTACTTTAGGAATATTAAAGGAGGTCGTTAATCCTAAGGAGGATGGACTTGCCGTTTTAGGAGGAAAAGGCAAAAACGCTCTAAAAGTTCCGGAAGAACTTCATTCTTTAAACTTTGATATTGATGCTGATAAGCTGGCTAACATAAGCAGACTAGTCGCAAAAGTTGATACAACATTAGTTCAAGATGGACACCAACTTTATCATCATTCTATGTTAGTAACAGAGAAAGGATATTGGGGAATAATACAACAAGGAATGAATGAAGAAACTAAGTTTGCAAGAAGATATCACTGGAAAAACACTGAAAATTTCACTGTAGATCCTCACGAGGCAATAGCAGGAAAGAAAGGAATTGCAGTAAATATAATAGAAAAACAGAAGGAAAACACTAGAAAGCTAGTTTTAGATTTACTTAGGCAAGATCCTAGAAAGATTATAAATGAATTGCAGCAAGCTAAGGCAATTTTAAAAGGTCAAGCTACAATAGAGAGCTGGATTAATGGAGCCTCATTTGTTGGAATATCAAAAGAAGCTAAGATTATCTACATGAGACCTTTGGATGAAAGGAAAATAAAACCTATTTTAGAAAAATTATATGAATCAAATCCTGAAAATCTAGAGGGGGCATTACTTGAGGGTTTAGGACCTTCTACAGCTAGGGCATTATATTTAATCTCTGACTTAATTTACAGAGAGCCACCTTCTTACAATGATCCAGTGAATATGCCTTATGATCCTTTCAAGTACGCATATGCTATTGGAGGAAAAGACGGTATTCCTTATCCAGTAAATAGAAGAGTGGCTGAGGAGGTAATTATTACACTTGAGGATATAATACAGAAAGCTAAATTAGAGAGTAATGAAAAGAAATTCTCATTAAATAAACTAAGGGGTTTGAGCATTGGAATTAAGGAAGGGTCTTGAAGATATTGCTATAAAAGAAACTGAAATAACTTATATTGATGGAGTTCTAGGCAGATTATATTACAGAGGGTATTCAATTTATGATTTAGCAGAATTCTCAAATTTTGAAGAAACTGCATACTTAATATGGTTTGGGAAATTGCCAAATAAAAAGGAACTTCAAGAGATAAAGGAAACTTTAGCTGAGGAGAGAGAAATCCCTGAATATATTACTGAATTTATAAAAAATGTGAGAAAAGATGCAAATCCAATGGACGTATTAAGAACTGCAGTAAGTATGTTAGGAATTGAGGATAAAAGTAACGAAGAACTTTGGAAGAAAGCTGTGAAATTAACTGCAAAAATTCCTACAATTATTTCATATTTTGACAGAGTTAGAAAAGGATTAGACATAGTTCATCCAGATCCTTCGTTGTCTCACGCGGAGAATTTCCTTTATATGATGCGAGGAGAAAAGCCAAACCCTATTGATTCTAGGACTATGGATGTAGCAATGATCTTACATATGGACCACGAAATGAACGCTTCAACTTTCGCTTGTTTAGTAGTTGCATCTACTTTATCTGACCTTTATTCGGCAATAACTGCTGGAATATCTGCATTAAAAGGTCCTTTACACGGAGGCGCTAACGCAGAAGCCTTAAAGCAATTCATGGAAATAGGAAGTAAGGATAAGGTTGAGGAATATATTCTCAAAAAATTAGAGACTGGGCAAAGAATCATGGGCTTTGGACATAGAATCTACAAGACCTATGACCCTAGGGCTAAGATACTAAAGGAATATGCAAGGAACTTAGCAAAAGAAAAGGGAAAAATGGAACTATTTGAGATTGCAGAAAAAGTAGATGAAATAGGCTGTAAAATCCTTGGAAAGAAGAATATTTATCCGAATGTAGATTTCTATGCGGGATTAGTGTTCTACTTCCTAGGTTTCGATCCTGATCTCTTTCCCACAGTTTTTGCTTCAGCTAGAATAGTTGGCTGGACAGCTCATGTAATGGAGTACTTGAAGGATAATAAATTAATTAGACCAAAGGCGATCTATAAAGGAGAAATAGGCAGAAAATACATTAATGTTGAGAACAGAGAATAGCCTTTTTAACTTATTTTAACAGATTTTATGAGATGCTTAAATTCAGTATAAATAAAGAGGAATTACTCTTCTCAAAACTTCTAGAAATAGCAGAAAATATAAAAGATTCTACTTCTCTTCTTAACTCTCTCTATCTAGATATCTTTAATACAAATTATCAAAATGCGACAGCAAAAATGGTAAAAATCAAAGGAATATATGAAAGAATAGCCTTAATAAGGGAAGATATAATTTCAATGCTTTACGGAGAGGCGTTCTTACCTGATTTTAAGGAATCAATGCTTACATTAACTCAATCATTATACGAAATAATGAAATCAATAAAGGATGCAGGAAGAGCTATAACTTCGAGAAAACCTGATGAAAAGCTCTGTGCCACTTTACAATCTAACTTCGTCTCGTATTTATCATTAATACAAGACGGAGCAGAAAAGCTTGTTTTAATGATTTCTTTACTTAAAAAAGATATAAAAGAGGCAATAAGAATAGGTAAGGAAATTCAGCTCATTGAGAGAAATGGGGATGAAATAAAAGATTTAATGATACAAAGGCTTTATGAGAATGAAAAAGAGTCGGACATTATTAGTATACTACAGTTAAAGGACGTAATAACATTTCTTGACGATATTTTGGACGGAATGGAAGACTCAACACTGAGCGTTGAAACTTTATATGCAACTCTAAAATCCTAAGACACTTTTTATTACTCCAAATGCTGCAAGTGAAGAAATTATTGCTACCAATGGAGAAATTCCCCAGCCCCTAGCTACTTGGGAAAGTTGCTTCTTTACGTCGTAACCAAAGCTCCTAAAGCTTAGACCTATTATGCCTCCCATTGTAGTTTGAGTTATAGAAATAGGAACTCCAAGCAACGTGAATATTTCAGATATAATGTCACTCCCTACAAGAGCAGAGGTTGCACTTATATATCCAAGTCTAGTAACTCTAAAGCCTACAACTATTGAGGCTTTCTTAGAACTTAAGTATATTCCTAGAGCTGAAGCTATTCCATATGCGGGGGCAACTAAGTAGAAAGGCGCAGATAATAATCCTGCGGAGACAATTATTCCTATAGCATTGGCTCCAGTTACAAATGTAGTAAAGGCTGAGGAAAAGACTATAAGAAATTTATAAATCTTCATTTGAGAAAATAGATCATTTCTCTTTAGCGCTAATCTTCTAATTACCAAATAAAGAGTTATGGAAGAGACAATAGCCAAAAGTGGAGAAAACCCCCAAGAACTTACTGTAAACCAAAACTTTACCCAATCAAATCCAAGGTTTCCCCTAGAAATTAAAACTAGAACGGCCATTGAAGGGTAAAGCATTTGGCTTAAAGATGAAGGAATGCCAAGTTTGTTTAAATAGTAAAAGGCGATAATTGATGCAAAAAGCACAGAAAATACTGCTGATTCTAACATGTCTAAATTCCTAGAATACATTGTACCATAGATGCTACTTTGCATAGAATAACTTCCTAAGGAGACTCCAACAAATATTGTCAGTGCGCTTAATAAGTAGGAGTACTTTCTCTTTAACGCTTTAGTGGAAATTAATATTCCTAATGAGGTTGCAGAATTATTGCCGCCCACAATAAAAGAAGAGATTAATCCTAAAAGAAATATACTATATTCAAGAATTTCCATTCTTTTTACCTTCCAAATAAGAAATATATTCCAGTATTGCGTCCCTTATTAGTTCACTCCTATTAGCATAACCTAAACTTTTTACTGCCTCATCTACTTGTTTTAAAAATTCTTCCTCCAATTTAAACGATATTGTTAACGTTTCATTCATTTCTACTTCATACACACCATCGCCAACTTTTTTAACTTGTTCCATCGGCATTACCAAAATTAATTAGTATGATAATTGATAAAGCTTTCTTATTCGTCTTTTCTAGTCCTAATTCTTTTAAACCTTAAAATGTAAGTTACATAAGATTCATGGAATTCACACCGATAGACAAGCTTAACGTAGATGAGAGGATAATAAAGATTCTAAAGAAGAAAGGAATAGAAAAGTTAAATCCCGTACAGACGGATGCAGTTAATAGCGGGTTACTAGAAGGAAAAAGGCTCTTAGTTACTTCACCTACTGGATCTGGAAAAACTTTGATAGCAGAACTTGGGATAATATCTCATCTACTTTCCAAAGGAGGAAAAGCAGTTTATATTACACCATTAAAAGCGTTGACTGCTGAAAAATATAACGAGCTAAAAGATTGGGAAGAATTAGGATTTAAAGTAGGGATGACGTCAGGAGACTACGACAGTGACGACGCTTGGTTAGAAAATTATGATATAATAGTCTCGACGTACGAGAAAATTGATTCATTATGGAGACATAACCCATCTTGGCTAAGCGAAGTAGATTACTTTGTCTTAGATGAATTTCACTATTTAAATGATGAAGAAAGAGGACCAGTAGTTGAAAGCGTTGCAATAAGGGCAAAAAGGAAAAATTTGTTAGCGTTAAGTGCTACAATAAGTAACTATGAAAAGATAGCCAACTGGCTGAATGCTATACCGGTAACAACAAACTGGAGACCAGTTCCTTTAAGAGAAGGAGTTATTGTTGAAGGAAAAAAGAGTTACCAGCTAATTTTTCCTGACGAGACAATAGAAATTAAAGGAAACGACCCAATAATTGCTTATACACTTTACGTATTAGAGCACGGAGGACAAGTTTTAGTATTTAGAAATTCTAGAAAAATGGCAGAAAGTACTGCAAAAAAGATTTCCTCATCAATGGGGTTATTATCCTTACCAGATAAGGAATTACTTAAGGTCGGTGAAGAAATAAAGAACGTAGAAGATGCTGGTAGTGACGAAAAGGAGGAGCTTTACGAACTAGTAGTTAGAGGAGTTGCTTTCCATCACGCTGGACTTTCTAAAGGACTTAGAGAAATAATAGAAAGAGCTTTTAGAGAAAGGAAAATTAAGGTCATAGTTGCAACGCCAACTTTAGCTGCAGGAGTTAATTTACCTGCAAGGGCAGTAATAATTGGGGACTTTCATAGATACAATAGGAAAATACTTGGATATCAAGAGGAAATCCCAATAATGGAATATAAACAAATGGCGGGAAGAGCCGGAAGGCCAGGCTTTGACAAGGAAGGAGAAGCAGTAATTGTAGTAAGGAATAAAAAAGAGGCAGAAAAAGTGTTTAAAAAATATATTTTATCTCCACCTGAGCCCATAGAGTCAAGACTTGGCAATGAATCTGCATTTTATTCTTTCTTACTAGGAATAATTTCTTCAGAGAAGAAAATTTCTGAGGACGATTTAGAAGATTACGCAATGGATACATTGCTTGATAAAGACGTTGCAGAAAAGTATGTAAAGAGAGGTATAACTTGGTTAAGAGATAATGAATTCATTGCAGGCGATGATGAGTTAGTATTAACAAAATTCGGCAAAAGAGTTGCAGATCTTTATATCAATCCTTTCACGGCCAAGGTCTTTAAAGACTATTTGACAAAGAGTGATAAAAGTTGTAACATTGCTTATTTGCATTTAGTTGCTTACACTCCAGACGGACCTACAGTTTCGGTAACAAGAAGTGAACTTGAAGAACTTGTTGACGAAGCTCCTTGCCCGTTATTTGTAGAAGAACCGGAAGACGAAGACGAATTTTACAATTACGTTTCTGCCCTTAAAGTTGCAATGATAATTAACGATTGGATAGAAGAAGTAGATGAAGACGTAATTTTAAGCAGATACGGAATAGGTTCTGGTGACCTCAGAAGTATTATTGACACAATGGATTGGCTAACTTACAGTGGTTATAATGTAGCAAAAGTTCTTGACCTTAAGGAGCACTATGAATCCCTCTATACGCTTAATCTGAGGGTAAAGGATGGAGTCAAGGAAGAATTACTTGACCTAGTTAAGATTCAAGGCGTTGGAAGGAAGAGGGCAAGGATTCTTTATAATCACGGAATAAAGAAGCCAGAGGACGTGGTAATGAATGTAGAGAAAGTCAAATCACTATTGGGCCAGAAAATAGGTGAGAAAATTGCAAAAGAAGCTGCAAGAATTATTGCTGGAAATGCTTAACGCAGAAGACGGAAAAGAAATTGAAGTTACTGGAGATGAAGATCTTTTAAAGAAATTTAAACTCTTACTTTTATCTCTAAATCAAGAAATTGTAGTGGAAGAGAAAAATAGAATAGTATATAGAAAAAGAGCTTAGAGCGGTATATTACCATGCTTCTTTGGATATCTATATTCCCTCTTATTTCTTAACATCTCTAATGCCGAAGCTATTATCCTCCTAGTATCCTTGGGTTCTATAACGTCGTCTATTAATCCCTTCTCTGCAGCCCAGTAAGGATTAGCAAATAATTTCCTATATTCCGCGATCTTTTGCTTTATGAACTCATCTGGGTTGCTCGACGCCTGGATTTCCTTCCTATATAATATCCTTACAGCACCTTCGGGACCAGTTACGGCAATTTCAGCTGTAGGCCAAGCATAAACTAGATCTGCTCCTAAACTCTTTATGCTCATTGCAATATGTGCCCCTCCGTAGGATTTCCTTATTATAACTGTTATCTTAGGTACTGTAGCCTCTGCAAACGCATAAAGCATTTTTGCACCGTGCCTTATTATTCCCTTATATTCTTGGTCTGTACCAGGAATATATCCTGGAGTATCTACAAGGCTTATTAAAGGAATGTTAAATGCATCACAGAACCTTATGAATCTTGCTGCTTTATCTGCAGCATCGATGTCTATAGCTGCTCCTAAGTACTGAGAGTTATTTGCAACTATTCCTACAACGTTTCCCGCAATTCTTGCAAATCCTACTACAATATTCTGTGCCCAATGCTTATGAACCTCTAGGAATTCTCCGTTATCTACTATCCTATATATGATTTCCTTCATATCAAAAGGTTTTGCAGAATCTGTAGGAACTATTTGCTCAACGTCTTTAACATCTCTATCGGCAGGATCTCCTGTGTCCATAAACGGTGGCTCTTCCATATTATTTGAAGGCAAATAGGAAAGTAATCTCTTGGCAATGTTAATTGCGTCTTGTTCATTCTCTGCTAGGAAATGAACTACTCCAGACTTTGTAGCATGAATAACTGCTCCTCCTAAGTCTTGGAAGCTTACCTCTTCTCCTAACACTACTTTAGTTATTTCGGGACCGGTGACGAACATGTAATAAGCGTCGCCTTTAATCATAATAATGAAATCTGTTAAAGCTGGAGAATATACTGCTCCACCTGCTGCGGGCCCTGCCATTATAGTAATTTGCGGAATTACTCCGGAAGCCATCACGTTCATCTTGAATACTTGACCATAACCTTCAAGCGCTACTGCACCTTCTTGAATTCTCGCTCCTCCAGAGTCATTTATTCCTACAACTGGTGCTCCGACTTTCAATGCAAGCTCGTAAATTCTTGCTATTTTATTTGCATGCATTTCCCCTAAAGTTCCGCCTAACTCAGTAAAGTCTTGGGAGTATGCAAAAACAGTCCTGCCATCTACCTTGCCCCAGCCTGTTACTACACCGTCGCCGTACATTTTCATTTTATCTAATCCAAATTCTGTAGCCCTAGTAGTAGCAAAACTCATTATTTCGTTAAAAGTTCCTTCATCGAAAAGTAGAGCTAACCTTTCTCTGGCAGTTAACTTGCCTTTGCTATGTTGAGCTTTTATCTTATCTTCTCCTCCGCCTTGATATGCCTTTTCTTTCATATTTTTTAATTCCTGTATTAATTTATCCATAGTTTTTTCTTCTTTGGACATACATATATCACCTTACATATGTAATTGAAGAAAGAAAACCTTCACTTAATGATAACAAGCGTATCTCCCTTCTTTACTCCTTGACCTTGCTTAACTAGGATTTTCTCTACAACTCCTGCAACTGGAGCCGAAATTATAGTTTCAGATTTCATTGCCTCAATAGACAACAAAGGTTGACCTTTGTTCACGGCATCGCCTTCTTTAACTCTTATGCTAACAACCCTTCCTTGTAATGGTGAAATAACCTCTCCTTCTCTTCCTTTAATCATTTCCTCAACCGATTCGCCTTCCTTAGTAGGCAACTCTATGGCTCTCTCTAACTTAAATACGCTAGCGTTGTCAACAAAGACATATCCATTATCTACAAATACATGATGGATTTCGCCATTGACCTTAAACAAGTACTCGTTCTCTCTAGTACCTTTTCCTAAATACTCTATCTCAAATTCGTTAGCTTCAGTTTTTATCTTATCAACGTTACCTTTACTTTCAACCGCCATTAAGTAAGTATCCCCAGTCTCGGAATAGACTCTATATAATTTCATTACCACATCACCCTCGAAGAGGCTTGAGATACCAAACCGTAAGTCTTCCATGCAGATTTAGGTTGCCTTTGCGAAGTTGTAACTGAAGTTGCCCCTTGCCTATTTAATCCCCTACTCTGGATTTCTAATGCTAATGCAGCCTTCAACTCCTCTTGTTGTCTCAAATACTTTGTAAATTGTTCAGTTTTTTGTGAAATATATGATGTAGAGAACCTTCCTTCTTGAAAGTCAGGATCCATCATAATCCATTTGTAAAGCTCAATGGTTGTCTTTACGCCGCCTATCTTATAATCATTCAAAGCTCTTATTCCAGTTTGAATAGCGTAAGCTCTATTTTCGCCGTATACTATTAATTTAGATATAAGGGAATCATAAAAGGGCGGAACCCAGCTTCCTGCTTCAACTCCGCTATCTACTCTAACTCCCGGACCAGTAGGTTCCTTGTAATAAGTAATATAACCAGAGCTACCTGTGAAATTATTTAAAGGATCTTCTGCATTTATTCTATATTCTATTGCCGCACCTCTTGCTCTCTTATTAAGTTCCTCTTGTGTAAAAGGTAAATGTTCTCCTGCAGCAAGGAGTATTTGAAGCTTAACTAAATCTATTCTAAAAATTAACTCAGTGGTAGGATGCTCTACTTGCAATCTCTTGTTTAACTCTAAGAAATAGAACTCCCTAGTAACGTCAGAAAATGCTGTTTCAAATGTACCCAATGTAAAGTAGTGAATTATTTGACCGAACTTTATTATTGGTTCAAACATTTTTTCCCTTTCTTCCATTTTTAATGCAGGAGAAGGTGCCTCCTCTATCAATTTCTGGTTTCTCCTCTGGATCGTACATTCTCTCTCCCAAGCTACTACATAATCACCATATTTATCTCCTATTAACTGAAATTCTATATGTCTTGGATTAACTGCATATTTTTCTATATAAAGATCTGCTTTTCCAAAAGCTTGAAAAGCCAATCTTTTGTTTCTTTCCCACACTTCAACTAGTTGGTCAGGATTATCTACTCTAGTTATTCCGACTCCTCCACCGCCGCTTGCAGCCTTTACCATTATTGGGTAACCAATTTTTTCTGCAATCTTTAGTGCCTCATCTAATGAACTAACCGGACCATCGGATCCAGGAGCTATAGGTACTCCGGCCATTTTTGCAACTCTTTTTCCGTCAAGTTTGTCCTTTATCTTATTCATAACATCTGAGGAGGGACCTATGAAAGTCATTCCAGCTTTTTCCACTGCAGCAGCAAAGTCTGCATTCTCCGAAAGAAAACCGTAACCAGGATGTACTGCATCTACATGAGCTTTCTCTGCTGCATCGATAATATGATCGATATTTAAATAACTATCAAGGGCTGGAGCTTTACCTATGTAATAAGCTTCATCGGCGTATTTAACATGTAAAGCGTACTTGTCGGCTTCGGAGTAAACAGCAACTGCTTTCATCCCCATTTCTTTTATTGCTTTCATTACTCTGACTGCAATCTCTCCTCTATTCGCAACGAGAACTTTTCCAAAAGGAGGCATTTTAACCATATAATAATGTTTATACGGGTTTAAAAGGTTTTTATTTTAGAAAAATAAACGACTATCTAATATAAAATATAATGATAAATAAGGAGTATAAAGTTGATTTTATTAAGAAATATAAGAAAAAAGAGAAAGATAAAAAATTCAGAGTTCGCGCGTATCTTCACCAATCTGTTCCCGGATTCCACATCATCTATGCAGCATATATTCCTTCTTCTGCTACATATTTCTTTCTAGCTAAATCCATCATTTTTCTCGTGAATAGTACTGAGTATATTACTACTATAATAGCAAATATTAAAGAAAGCCACCCAACTAATGCAAGATTTCCTTGATTATCAGCTATAGCTAACGCCTTCATTAATCCTGTTCTTACTTCAAGAGTATGCGATTGGTAAATATCTGGCCAATATTCGCCTATTGCTAACCCTCCCCAGGCACTATTTATTGTACTACTCATTCCAGATATTATATAAGGAAATGTTGCAGGCAATATTATTTTCCTCATTTTAGTCCAGAATCCTAACTTAAGGTTGTCCATTAATTCCCAGTATTCTGATGGTAAATTCTTAACTCCTATCCAGAAACTGTAAAATACATAGTAAAAAGTGGAGATGAAACCTAAAAGTAGAACGTAAAACTCGTTAGTAAATGGGCCAAATATTGAACTTACGTAGGTATATGTAAATCCGTAAAGTAGAGGAAAGTAAGCTGGAGCAGGAAAAGCAGAGAAAGTTTGTATTATAGGTACAATTACTCTATCAGCATTTGTATGTCTGGCAAGGTAATATCCTACAAATACTGCAAAGATAAAAGACATTAAAGCAATCACCGCAACTCTTAGGTAATCGACTCCTAAGTCTGTTAAATCTTGAGGCAGAGTTGAAATTAAATAACTCCATGTTGATGGCTTAACAGAAATTATTACTGAATATGCACCATAGAGAATTATTATTAGAAGCAATATTCCTATTCCAGCTGAAATCATATTAATTGGAATTTTCCTCTTTTTAGCTTCTTCTTCCTCTTCCATAAGTCTATTTTGCCTTGTAAAGTAAGGTGGTTTAGTCAAATATTTTCCTAGCTTAGCAAAAACTCCTTTAGAATTACTTAATCTAGCAGAGTACCTTATCCTAAATCTTCCTCTCTTAAAAGATTTTAATGAAGCTTCAGTATCAAGTCCGTATTTTTTAACAGAATATTCTGCAAATTCTCTTAATAAAAGTGTTATTGTAGTAGTAAAAATTCCTAGAACTATTAATGCATAGATAGCATCAGTATAGTCGCCTTCTGCAGTATATTGAGCTATTAAACTACCAATACCGGGAACCTCATAACACTTAGTACCTATGCTGAAAACTTCACTTACCGTAATGTAAAATAACGCATCAGCAAAGCTAGGAATTAAATTTGCAGCAATTCTAGGCATGGAGAAAGGAATATAAAGTCGAAGCATTTTCCCTACGAAACCGAATCTATAATTCCTTATTACTTCCTCCATTTCTGACGGGACCGTCTTAAAGGCTTGATATATCCCCATCCAAATATTCCAAACAACTGCCGTAAAAACTAAAAACAGCACAGCTAGCTCTATTCCTAAACTACCACCTATACTAAAAACGAAGAAAATTAAGACTACGGGGAAGAAGGAAATTACTGGTACAGACTCGAAAATCTCTGATAAAGAGATATATATGTTTTCAAATGTTTTACTTTTTAAAGACGCATAAGCTAAAAGCCAGCCTGTTATTATTGCAAAAGCTATATCTATAAATACTCTACCTAAGGTTAGGAGAGTATCATATATAGCAAGCCAAATATCAAACATCTTCTTTACCCCTATCCTTCTGTTCTACGTTCTTCTCAACTGGGGTTAGGAGAGAATAAAGTTGATCTAGATATGCTTGAAACCTGTCATCTTTAGGCTTTCTGGGTCTATCTAATTCTATCTTAACTTCTCCTACGACGCTAGCTGGTCTTCCATTTAATACGTAAACTCTGTCGGCTAATTCTACTACCTCATTTAAGTTATGTGAAACTAGAACTGCTGACCTTAAAGAAGTATCCTCATTGAATAATATAGAGTAAATCTCTCTCCTAAGACCTTCCGCTGTTAATTCGTCTAAGTGAGCAAAGGGCTCATCCATTAATAAAACCACTGGATCTGCAGCTAAAGCCCTTGCTATTGCAATCCTTTGTCTCATACCACCGCTCATTTGCTTAGGATAGAAATCCTCAAAGCCCGATAAACCTACAAGCTCTAACATCTTTCTCGCTATTTCATCTTCTTTTTCCTTAGGCAATTTCTTATACTTTAACCCTATTTTAACGTTCTCTAATGCGGTAAACCAAGGGAATGTCACAATTGATTGGTGGATCAAAGCTATCTTCGGAGTAGGTTGAGTTATTTTCTTTCCTAATAATCTAACTTCTCCATGATCAGGTTTAACAAACCCTCCAAGGATTCTCAATAAGGTTGATTTTCCTATACCGGAAGGTCCTATAATTGCTATTAGTTCGTTTTCGTAAGTTTCAATGTTAACATGGTCAAAGACTTTATAACCGTTTGGATAAGTATAACCTAAGTCTATTCCCTCTAAGATTCTTCCAACTGTATTCCCTCCAGACTGAAATAAACGCAAATTCTTATAAGCTTTTCCTTAATTATTTTCCTTATGGAATTTTTGGAGAAAAAATTCACAGTAAAACCTGAGCATTCTGCAGTAAAGGTATCTAGCGGTGCAGTTGATGTGCTATCTACGCCTTGCTTAATAGCCTTTATGGAAGATGCTTCCTTTACTTTACTTCAAGAAAAACTAGGTAAAGGATTAACAAGCGTTGGGTATCACGTTGATGTAAAACACCTTGCTCCTGCACCTATAGGTGCAGAAATATTAGTTAGATCTACAATACTAAAAGAAGAAGGTAAAAGAGTTACTTTCAAAGTCGAGGCATTTTACAAGGATAAAAAGATAGCCGAAGGAATTCACGAGAGAGTAATAGTAAACGAGGAGGAATTCATGAAAAAGGTTGAATGAAATATACTACCTTTTCATTTCCATCTTTTTCTTTCCTAATTCTTTTCTCTACTATACCTAGGGAAATCAGCTTTTCTAGGATTTCTTTATCTATCTTCTTTCCTTCAAACTCTTTTCCGTAATATTTAGTAACTACTCTAGCCATTTCGTAAACATCTAGATCTTTACTGTACACTTCTCTGCATACTCCTGCAGGATCGTAACCCCTTTCCTTGATCAGTACTTTTAAGGGTGGAGTAAATATTTTTATGCAAAGATCCTTCTCGTCCTTTATTTTCTTATCCACTAACAGCTTCATTACAGTGCCTCTGTCTAAGCCCAACTTTGCTAACCTTACTCCCTCAAAAGGAACCCCGTACTTTATTTGATAGTATAACCTTAATGCTTCCTTAGCCTCATCGTTTTTACCTAAAGCTTTCAGTACTCTATATAGGGCAAATGAAATCCACCTAGCATTGCTTATTACTTCATTTATATCCTTTGCCGATAAATTCTTACATAGAGAAGAGAAGTCCTCACCATTACTCCACCTCTTTAATAATTCTCTTCCGCATTTACAACCCCTTAGTTCTTGCGCAACCGCGTTTGAGGAGACAACTGTGGTTAAAAGATCGGAAGAAATTATTTGAAAACCCTTTAAAAGCGAGATATCAATATAGCTCAAGGAAACCGCTTTACCCAAAGGCGTTAAAAATATTCCTCCTCCATCCTCTTCAATTAAATTAACCTCCCTTAATGTGTTTAAACTCTTCAAGAATTCTTCTTCAGTTATTTTATTATACTTTAAACTGCACTTTAAAATCGATTGGAGGTCTTCCTTACTATAACCTTCCCTCCATGATATTACGCCTAATGACAAATCATCAAGCGTGTAAGTATTCTTTTCCTCTTCATAAGTTGAGGAAAAATATTTCCTTCTAAACTCTTCAGCTTTCCTCATAGACGTTGAAATAATTATACTCATTCCCTCCTTGTCAAAGCTCGGCCTTCCAGCCCTTCCTGCCATCTGCTTGAATTCCATTAAGCTCAGATCTCTCCAACCCTTTAGATTACCTTTTTCGTCTGATTCCGGCAATACAGTATCATAGAAAATTGTAGCATAAACTGGCAAATTAACACCTTGGCCTAATGCCGTGGTTGAAACTACTACGTTAATTTCTCCTTTCTTTAACATATCAACTATTTGTCTTCTTTCCTCTAAAGGAACTCCACTATGGTAATGTGAAGCGTTAAAGCCGAATTTTCTTAAAGTCTCAGAAAGGCTTTCTGCTGATTTCCTACTTCTTACGAAAACTAGTGCGTTCTTACCTTGTTTTATAATGTACCTCAATGTTGGAATGAGGATTTCTAACTTTTCACTTCTTATTCCGTTTAAAGGCTCTAAAGGTATTGTAAAATCGTTATCATAGCACCTAATTACGTAAGGATATGCTACGCACTCGTGAAGAGGGACTGTCCTTTTATTATATTCTATCACCTCCGCCTTTAGCCAATTAGCGTAGTTTTTAACGCTAGGTAATGTAGCACTTAAGCCTATAATTTGTACACCGTTTTTCTTAGCCCATAATACTATATTTTCTATCGCTAGCCCTCTATTGCTTTCTACGTTATGTATTTCGTCTATGACTATTACTTCAACTTTCCTTAACCAAGCGTATCTATGCCTTATTGAACTATCAAACTTTTCATAAGTTGAAAGTAGCGTTTTACTCTTAAAGTTCCTAAGGTCGTCTTCATAAACGTCCGAATCTACATATTTCGTATCCCTCTTATCTCTTATGTCCTCGTAAACTTCCCTCGATAAAGCTTTTAAAGGTGAAACATAAACGGAAATTCCTTTTGCCTTCAATAGAATTTCCTTTGCTAAGTAAGTTTTTCCAGATCCAGTAGGTGCAGAGATAAGGAAGTTCTTTCCTTCCTCATATTTCTCCTCGAATAATTTCTGTAACTCGTTCACTTCACTACGTATATTAAGTGGGAAAAAATTAAAGGCTTAGGTATATCCAGCCTTCAGCTTGTTTTCTTACAATCTCACCAACTCCTGCTTGAACTATTGAAATCCCTTTAATCAGAGATTCAACGTTAAGATTTAGAGCATTAATACTATTCATGCAACCCACAACGTTAATCCCGGAGGATAATAGCTTCTTTACATAATCTTCATTGGGATTTCCTTTAACTAGAGCCTTAATTGCGGACTGATGAAAAACTACCTCTATTTCCGCATCTCCTTTCAGATCATTATATAGATTTATTACGGATCTTATCGCTTGAGGAACTCTTTCCTCGTCCTTTATTTGCACTATAACTTTGTACATAGTTTAATGTTGTTAAAAATAGTTTAAACGTATTTTTCATAATACCAGCAGGACACCCTATTTCCTTTAACAATGAACATTGGGGGATCTTGTAATCTACACTTTATTGAAAGCGGTTTCTCTTTTTGCATTAGATCGCAGTAATCGTGAAATGGACACCCATGATCTGAAGGGCTGCCTATTTCTCTTACCGGGATTTTTTCCTTTTTATTTCCTATGGTTATTTTAGAATTTAGTAAGGTTAAAGAATATGGGTGAAGAAGTTCTTTACCATAACTTTCTTCTATAAGTTTACCTCCATAAATGACGTAAATTCTTTTACAAACTTCAAGATTTTTAGTTGAGCTAGAAAACAATAGCAGGTCTCCGTTGATTATGCTAACAATTTTTATTAAATTTTTTAAAGCTTTATACTTTAATTGTTCTTCCATTAATTCAAGAAAATCTTCTGCAATAACAAAGTAGGCTTTACCAATAAGTAGTGAGGACAAGTAGAGGTTAAATACTTCATATTCCGATAAATTTGAAATTTTATCATTCCTTATATTTAGAATGCTTAAGATACTTTCTGGGTTTACATTTCCTCCATAATTTTTTAACAAAACCTTAATGAAAGTTATAGAATCTATTTTAGGTTTTTCCAATTCTCTAGGTATAACTCTGATAAAATTTTTAGCTTGATTTTTATCAATTTCCTTATCTTTGTAAAATTTTATTTCCCCGACATATTTTGACTTTCCAAGCAATGAAGAAATTAAGGATTTCTTGTCTTCACCCCAATCACCTAAGACGCAAGTTACTCCATCAACTATTAAACTAATGCCCTTCAATTGATCAGTATATAAATTGTTTATAACTATCATTTTAACCACGAATAAAGCAGGCATTTTACGTAATTGTTGCCTACCTTTATTTCTTCTGGTTCTTTCTCCTTACATTTTAATGAAGAATATCTACAATTGTCACTATATGGACAACCTATTCCAAGATAGTTAATTGAAATTTCCCCTCTTAGCAAATCTAAGGTATAAGGATGATATACCTCGCTTACATTACTTCCTCTTTCAATTATTTTACCTTTATAGAGCACTACAAACTCGTCTGAAACTCTTGAAATTACCGCAGGATCGTTATCTAAAACTATGAATTTTGACGACAAAATACTTTCTAAGTCTATTATAGAGTTAATTACTACGGCTCTCCCATTATCGTTTATGCCAAATTCTATATCATCTATCAAAACATACTTAGGTTCTAGAAATGTTGCAAGTGCCAATGACACTTTCTTAGCCTCTAAAGGAGTTAGCTGATAAGAAAATTTTTCTAAAACTGAAGAATCTAAACCCAGAATTTTTATAAATTCTTTAGCAATATCTACTGCAAAATTATAATCCCCTATATCGTGAGACATTACTATTTCAGCAAAATGAGATGCAATATTGTAAATCGGATTAAACATTGAATAAGGATTGTAGAAAACCGCAGAAATTTCCTTCCATCTTATGCCATTAACGTTGTCCTCTTTTATTTCATTTCCATTAAGTAATATTTTTCCTTTTTTAGGTTTTTTCAACAATAAAGTATAAAATATTATTTCCTCCTTACCGCTATCCCTCTGACCCAATATTCCTAGGTTACTTTCTACTTTTAAAGAAAAATTGTTCAAAGTATCTCCATAAATGTTAATGTATTCTAACATGAAAATCACTTCAAATTATCTGAAATTAAATAAAGTAAAACAATAACTATTGCCCTAAACAATGCAGGCGGTAAATAAAGCCACCAATAAGGTAAATATCTCGATGCCACAGTTAATAGTGTAGTCAAAGTCGGGAATCTTGGATCACCAACACCTGCTATTACCCCCATAGCAGTATATGTTGAAATGCCGTCTATCATTGCAGGAATAATAAATTTCTTTGAGAGATTATATATCTCTTCCTTATTTGAAAAGAAAAGCAAAGAGAAAGGAGTTTTAGGTACAATTCTGCTTAAGGTAGAAGAAGAGGAAGTGAATAAGTATTCACTAACTTGCCTAGAGTAATTAGCCCAGCCCGTTAGACCTACTATTATCGCAGTAATAAAGAAATTAGCCTTTAATGAAGTCCCAGTAGGAATACCATAGATTAAGGCTATGGATAAGAGTAATAAGATTCTAGGTACCGTATTTATTGAATCGGAAATTCTTACCATGATAATTCTAATTTTACCACCCATTAGACCAGAAACCGATCCATATATTACTGCAATAAAAGTTTCGACTATTCCTACTACAACTCCGAAAATTAGAGTATTAATTATCGCTTCAGCATTCATATTAATCATGTTATCTCCATTAATATACGTTCCTAAAGGGTATGAGGGACAAGGGCAATGTAAAGGCTTCCCTTTAGGTAATTCATAAAAGGTAAAAAATAATGATAATGCGATTATTAAAGATAGTAAAATGACGTAAACCTTTATCATCTAGTCACCCTAGGATCTATTATTCCGTAAATTACATCAGCAATAAAATTAGAGAAAATAACGATGCTAGAGTAAATCATCAAAACTCCTTCTACTATTTTAAAATCATCGTAATCTACTCCTATTCTTATTAAATAACCTAGACCTGGCCATGCAAATATTGCCTCAACTAAAAATTCTGCTATTAACATTTCCACGAATGCTGCTGAAATGCTTGAAAGAGTTACTACTGTTAAATTACCTAGAATATGTCTAAATACTAAAACGTCCCTGCTTAAGCCTTTGGCGACGAATTCTTGCGGAACCTTGCTTACGCTTAGCAAGATCCTATTTGCAAAAATTCCTATAAATGGAAAGAACAATGAAACTAAAGGTAAAATAAGATAATATATTAGATGACCCCTAGGTGAGCCTATTGGTAAAACGTTTAAATATACATGGAATAAGTAAATTAATCCTATGGCTATAACCCAAGAAGCTAAAGCGTTACCAATATATTTCCATCTCCTGAGAAGAGAATTTATTAATGAAGAACCTAAAATTGCCTTCATAACTAAGAAAGGACTTAAATATACAGTTAAAGCAAAGGCTATTCCAGTCAACAAACTTGTGAAAGCTAAGGAAGTTAGAAGCAGAGAAGTTACAGAAATTCCGTAGTGTCTACTATAACCCATGCTAAACGTTATCAACTCTGATATAGACTTTGTTATACAAACACCATGTATAGCCTCTAGAATTATTACAACAGAAGAGACTATCGTCATAGAAATTACGAAGCTAGCTAGCCTCTTAATTACGTACTTATAAATTGATCCACCTACAGCGTAACCCTTAGATAATTCTCCTAAAGCTCTTTCTTGAATTAAAAGTATCATTCCCCTAAAACCCGTAGCCGTCCCTAAAAAGATTAAGAGTAAACCAATTGGAGATAAGTAAGCATAAGGTTGAATATATCCCTTAATCACGTAAACGTAAAAATAAGAAGAATTAAGTGATACGGAAGAAATGTTACTCAAGTTAACAGTTCTCGTTCCGTTTAATATAATATATGCGGAAGGCATTCCCTTATTTAATACGCTCCATAATTCTTCACGCCAATATTGTGGAGGATTGGCAACACTACCGTAACCGTAGCTTATCAACTCACATTGCTTTGTAATAGTTGAAACTGCAGAAATTATTATACCGGAAGAAAGAAGGATGATTGAAAATAGTAATATACCTATTTTCATTGAGTCGAAATTACATCTTCTTTTTTTAAAATTTTTGATAAAAATCGTCTATAGATTTTACCTTAAATTCCTACTGTCTTGAAGGATATGTTCTTTATGTGGTCGAAAATTACAGTAAATCCGAAGGAAATTCCTAATATCAGCAAAACGTACTGAAGAGGAATTGGATAAACTAGAATTCCTAATGCTGAAATTGTTGAAATAAAGATTATGTCGAAAATGCTACTTATCAGTAAGAAATTACTTGGCCTAGAAGACCACATACTTCTTCTTTCTCTAACCATATATACTGTAAATTGACCTGTAAATACTAACATATCAAATATGAAAGTGTGTATCTCGTCTATTGACATACGTAAATATAACGCCAACCATAAGGAGAAGAATGATTCTGCTACAATTAGGAAAGCTAGAATTAATGACGCCTTAACTATTTTTCCTGCGTCAAGCCTTTCAGGTTTTTGTGAATATCTTACGTTATCAGTTGCTATAGACATAGTAACGAAATCGTTGGCAAATAACAGTAGTATTACGTCAAAAGGAGTAGTAACGAAAAATCTAACAATAAAGAAGGAAATCGTTAGAAATAATACAACTTGTAAAGTTTTAATTATTTTATTTATAGTGTAAGTTAACATCCTTTGGTAAATTTTTCTACCAGTCTTTATAGCCTCAACTATATCAATTAATCCCTCATGAGTTAAAACCATACTTGCGGAAGCCTTTGCCACATCGGTAGCGTTTGCGACCGCTATTCCTACTTCAGCTTGTTTTAAAGCAGGCGCATCGTTTACTCCATCTCCTGTCATTCCAACATAATGTCCTCCTTCCTGCAGAGTCTTTACAATGAAATACTTATCTTCAGGAAAGACCTCTGCAAATACGTCACATTCCTCGACTTTTTTAATTCTTTCCTTTCCTTCAAGCTTCTTTATTTCATTAATATTACAAATAACGTCACCTATACCTACTTGCCTTGCAATTTCTCTTGCGATTAATTCGTTATCCCCAGTAACCATCTTAGGCTTAACGTTAAGTCGTTTAATTTCCTCTATAAATTCCCTACTATCTTTTCTAGGTCTGTCGTAAAGCGGTAAAATTCCGACAAGCTTAAGTTTACCTTCTTTATCTCCTATAGCTACAGATATTGTCCTATATCCTCTCTTTGAAAGATCCTCAAGAGTAGAATAATAACTCTTCAAGTCTGGAACCTCTGCCAATTCCGCAATTACTTGAGGAGCTCCTTTAACAACTCTGAACACATTATTTTCAGTTTTAACTAATGCCTCAGTCCTTTTAGTGGAAGGATCAAAGGGTTTAAACTCAAGCCTCTCGTAATTACCCGGTTCAATGTTATTTTCCCTTAAGCATGCAATTACTGCAGTATCTATAGGATCTTGACTTGCCTCATCAGAGGCCATGTAAGCATATTTAACAACTTCTTCTTTGGTAAAGCCTTCTGCGGGTATTGGATCCCCCACCCTCATTCTGTTTTCCGTTATAGTCCCAGTTTTATCGAGATTTAATACGTCCATTGAAGCAGCATCTTCAGAAGCTGTAAGCCTTGTTACTAGAATTCCTTTTCTTGCTAACTCTTGGCTACCTAAAGCCATGGCTATAGTAAAAGTTGCAGGTAAAGCTACAGGGACTGAAGCAATTAATACTATCAAAGAAAATGGAAGCACGTCAGACAATTTTACTCCAACAGCCAATGAAAATACGAATAGAGCGATAACTAGAGCAACGTCTACAATTATCAAGTATTTTACTATATTCATTATTAATTTCTCTAGGTGAGATTCGGCCCTTGCGGTCTGAACAAGCTCTGTAGTCTTACCAAAATAGGTTTTTGCTCCTGTTGCAATTACAATTCCAGATGCTTCTCCTCGTCTAATAATTGATCCAGAATAAACCACGTTGCCTTTTCCTTTTTCTACCGGAACAGATTCTCCAGTTAGAGCTGATTGGTCGACTAGTACTTCTCCTTCAAACAGTTTAATATCTGCAGGAACTATATCTCCTAACCTTATGTGCACTATATCTCCCGGTACTAAGAGTCTTGCAGGAACAACCTTCCATTGGCCGTCTCTTAGAACTCTGGCTTTTACGTTAAGCTTTTGCTTAAGTAGTTCCACCGCGTTTTCTGCCCTTCTTTCCTGGATAAAACTTACTATAGAATTAAACACAAGTAAAAAGAGAATTATATACATATCTAGATATTTTCCTAAGATATATGTAATAACAATAGTAACTTCGAGCATCCAAGGAACTGGTGCCCAGAATTTTTTGAGGAACTTTACGACGGGGCTTTCTTTCTTTTCCTTAACTTCATTGTAACCATATTTTTTAATCCTCTCCTCAGCTTCTTTTTCTGTTAAGCCTTTCAAAGAAGTGTTTAACTGTGTTAATGTTTCTTCTATGCTCATTTTTTCAAAGTTACTTGCCATACGATAAATTACTTCTAACCCTATTTAATCGTATCCTACATTAAGTCTAGAATTATCGAAATTTATAAACTTTCTATGTATCTTTCATAAAATAATACTGCTTTTCTAAGGTTTTCTAACTCATTCTCTCTCTTAGAAAGTTCAACATAAGACCTCGCTAAAAATAGGTAGTCATTATACTTTTCCGCAATTTTTATTGCCTCTTTTAGAAAATTAAGAATTCCCGTCCTTTTATATAATTCATAAAGTAAAGTTTGCCTTTCCCTACTTTCTCCGCTTTCCTCTAACCTTTGAATTGCCTCATAAAGCAATTCTGGCTTTTTAAGAGAAAGCTTATAGAGAACTTTAGCTTCACCGTTTACGTCGTTTAACTTCCTAAATATTTCCAGAGCTTCTTCTAGCTCCTTTTCGTCATCCGAAGAAAGTAAGGCCTCTGCTAACAACCTCTCGTTCTTAATACTTTTTGCTATTTCCACAGCCTTCTTATATAGAGATTTATCCTTAAGCCTTGAAAGTAAAATATAAGTTACTGCCAAATCCTCGTTTGGTATGTCAAAACTTTCTAAAATTTGTCTAGCTTCTTCTAAATGTCTTAAATCGCCCTTCTTTATGCACACTTGAGCCAAAAACCTCCTAGAATGAGCATAAACTGAAGTCCTAGGGGGTATTGATTTGAGAATTTCGTATGAAGAATCTAAATCACCTTTCCTGAAAAGCGCTAACGCCTTATTAAAAAGCAAAGTTGCCTTATCTTCTTCATCTCTAACTTTCTTTAGTGCTATATCCAACGCGTTGATAGCATCATCATATTTACCTTTCTCGATATAGACCAACGCTAGCAAATTTAACCCTTGAATGGATGAATCTCCTTTAATTAGTTCTTCAATTTTACTCAGAAGTTCCTTGTTTCCTGTCTTCTTATAATCATTGTAAAGCTTATATGCCTTTTCTATGTCTAACACGTTATTAATCTTTCTTACAGAGGTTTTATTTATGATCCTAAGTCATCAGTCAATTAAGGAGATAATTACTAAAGGAGTTATAGGAAACTATTCGGAGGAAAGTATAAGAGAAAATGGTTACGATTTAAGGATTTGCGGAGAAAAATACTACGAAGTAGAAGGTAATGCCGAATTACCAATCAAAAAGAGCGAAATAAAGGAAATCGAATTCAAAGAATTCGCATTTTTTTATCCCGGGAAAACTTACCTTTTTGAGACCTGCGAAGAATTTAACATGCCAAACGATTTGGCGGCGTTGATTACCTTAAGGAGCACTTTAGCTAGAAACGGATTTATTTTACCTCCTACAGTAATAGATGCAGGTTATAAAGGAAAGATAACTTTAGCCCTGTCCTCTTTTTACCATAACAGAATAGCAAAAGGAACTAGGACTGCACATATAATTTTCCTTAAGCTTGATAAACCAACTGAAAAATCTTATAATGGAAAATATCAAGGTGGAGTAGTAATATGAAAATAGAAGACGCTTACAAGGAATTCATACCTAGGCTCCAGCTAATCCTGGCAGTAATAGTAATAACAATTGTGGGTTATGTAATATCCATATTTGTTGACACAACTCCTTTTTCGCTTTTCTCAAATTTTATAGTTGGGTTAACACTATCATACAGCCTTGTAGCTTCACTCGCAGGGTATTTATATTCGCCAAGGTTTATTGACCAGATAGATAAAATAAGGGAGTACTTCCCGCAATCTACAGCTCTAGGAATAATTTTGGGCTTCTTTTTCCTCCTTTTTTCTTATCTTTCAACATATATAGGCTTCCTCACGTTTTTCCTAGATGGTTTAGCTTTAGCCTTTGATGTACTATTAACTCCTTTAATTTTTAGGGGTATTTCGTTTCCAAAACTTATGAAGGAAATAAAAGTCGGAATAAAAAGTGATTTTATTTCTTTCTTAATACTTTACGTCTTAGCTTTACTTTCATTATTTCCATTAATAGATATAATTGCAATACCTTTGAACGCTATTCTTTCATATCTATTATTAAAAGAGTTTTATCCTTTTATTTGAAGTTTACTTTATTAATTGCTTAAAAGAGTTGTCGTTATGAAATACGAGATAATAAAGATAGAAAGCCAAGAACTTAAGGATAATTATTTGAAAGACCCCTACGTGAGAGAAGTCTTAGTTTATACTCCAGACGAGATTGAAGAAGGACTTCCGTTATTCATTGAACTTGCTGGAATAAACTGGTCTCCTAATGTTAACAATAGGTTTCACCAAATAATGACTCGCCTACTGAAGAAAATAAAAGCTGTAGTTGTTAATCCAAACTTTAGGACAAAATATTATCTAAACCAATATATTAACTCACCCGCAGTAGGTAATTACGAAAATTTCATCATAAAGGAGCTAATACCGGAATTAAAGGAAAGGTATAAGGTAGGAAACGTAGCCTTATTTGGAAAATCTTCTGGAGGATTTGGAGCTTATACTCTAGCAGTAAGGCATCCGGACGTAGTTCAAGGATTTGCCGACCACTTCGGAGATAGTTGTTTCTATTATCTTTATGCTAACGACTTCGTTTACACAATTAAAGACTTAGAAGGAAAGAAACCTAAAGATTTACTTAAAGAACTAATGGCAAAGACTCCGAGCGAAGACGATATGAAAATCTTAAACGTTTTCGGGAGCTCAGCGTTCTATTCACCTAATTTAAACAGTGAAACCGGTTTTGATTTACCATTTGATGAAACCGGAGAAATAATTGATAAAGTCTGGAAAAAGTGGCTTTCTTTTGACCCAGTAAAAAACGTAGAGAATTACGTTGATTCTTTGAGGAAATTAAAGGCAATCTACCTAGACGTAGGGAAGTGTGATGAATATAATTTATTCATAGGCATGAGGTCTCTCCACAAGAAATTGCAAAAATTAGGAATCCAACACTACTATGAGGAGTTTAAAGGAGGGCACTTCGGAAACTCGAGCAGATATTGCACATCCTTACCTTACCTTTACGAAAGGCTTAAATTAAGCTAATTTCTTCTACGAAATTGCAAGCAAGCTCATTGCCTTGCTTACACATGTCAAGCAGGTCTTCCTCATGATTATCCTTTATTATATTTCTAAATATAGAATGAAGAAGGATTAAGTAGTTCTCTCTTAAAGGAATTTCAATTCTTCCAGAATAATAGGTTGATAAATAACAATTTATCTCGTCTTTCTTGGAGTTTAACTCTCCACACTGATAAATCATACTTGTTACAACTTGTGCAAGGAAGATTCTCTTACCTACGAATTTTTCCACATAACTCTCCATAATCCTCTTCTTAGTATCTTCTTCAAAAGGTAGGGAAGAGATTATACTGGACGCACAGTTCCAGTCTTTCTTACACTTATTATATATCTCCTCTTCTATCATCATTTAAAATTAGAACTTATTTTCTTGGTTTTTAACACTTTCCGCCAATTAAGTATTTTCCTTGCTTTTCTCTCTGTAAAACTCAATTAGAAACTCTATTACGGAATTTATTGTAACATCTCTTTTTCCTCCTTTCTTGTCTTGTAACTCGTTAGCTAACTTAAGTAGTTCTTCTTTCACGTCCTCTGATACCTTTAAGATTGCCATAAATGTGTTTCCACTTTCTAAAATAAAAACTCTTTAGCAATTGAGAAAAATATATCTTTAATTCGTAGTTAACTAGGACTCAATATGATAATATAAAGTCGCTACAAGTTATAACAACACTTCAAGTACAAGCCTACTTCCTCTCCGCCCTGGAAGTGTTCCCTTCCAAGTGGACTCATCGATTCGGTGGCCCAGAGAACCATTTAAGGGGACTTTCATGCTGTTTGCCTCTCACTCGAGCTGGGGAGGAGCGTCATTAACGTCTTGGGCTTTCCATCACCTTTCATCCCTTAACCTCCATTTGCTGTAATCGAAACATACTTAAAAATTGGGGTATCCCCCACAGTGCGGGGAGCGGGATTTGAACCCGCGAGGGCCTACGCCAGCGGAGCCTCAGTCCGCCCCCTTGGTCCTAGCTCGGGCATCCCCGCAATCTAAAATATCTTGTAAAAAACTAAAAACGTTTTCGATTGGCCATGCTATATAACTTTTTAAGGAAAGAACACAATTAGATATTCGATCAGGGATGAGTCTTTGACAAGTACGTTCTAAGTAAGCAGGAATTGAAAGTTTTATTAAAAGAATTAAAGAAATGGTCTGCGCCAGCTACAGTCTTACTTTCATTATATATTCCTCCAGGTAGACCTATAGCTGATGTGTTGAATAATCTGCGACAAGAGGCATCAATATCACAAAACATTAAGTTAAAGAGGACTAGAGATGCTGTAGAATCTGCAATAAGTGCAGCGATAGATAGGCTAACTTCAATTCCTAAAGTCCCAGATAATGGACTTGTTCTGTTCTGCGGAGAAAATTTCGAAACTGAGGAGTTTAAATGCTACATGTTCTCTCCACCAGAAAAGATCACGGTCTATTTCTATAGGACTGATAAGTTCTTCCACTTAGAATTTCTTGAAGACATGGTGGAGGAGAACGAAGTTTACGGATTGATTATAGTTGAGAGAGATACTGCAACTATAGGAATACTAAGAGGAACAAGGATAGAAGAACTAGAGGAAATTGAAGGTTATGTGCCGGGAAAGCATATGATGGGAGGACAGTCTCAGAGGAGAATTGATAGAATAATAGAAGAGCTTTACCACGACTTTCTCAAGGAAGTAGGAGAGAAGGTTAACAGTTACTTCTTACCCTACTTAGAGGAGAAGAAATTGAAAGGCATACTATTAGGAGGTCCAGGTTACGCTAAAAACGACTTTTACGAAGGGGATTACATGGAATATAGGCTGAAGAAGCTAGTACTTGAACCGCTTATTGATGTTGGAGATCAAGGAGAGGCAGGATTAAGGGAAATGGTTATGAAAGCTAAGGATTTACTGAGAAACCAGAAGTACGTTGAAGTTGAGAATTTACTGGATGAAATTAAATATCATTTGGCAAAAGACGACGGTCTAGTTGTTTACGGTAAGGAGGAAATAAAGAAGGCTATGGATATGGGAGCGTTAGAAGCACTTATAGTTCACGAGGATAACGAGGAGGATTCTCTGACTAAAGAGGCTGAAAAATTCGGCACAAAGGTTTACGTAATAAATGACGAAGTACCAGAGGCAGAATGGATTAAGAAGACTTTTGGAGGAAGTATAGGTAAGCTTAGATTTAGGATTGAGTGATTTTCCACGACCTTATTTTATAAAGAAATACAAGCCACGTACTTTCATCATTAAATTATTTTTCTTCTTTTCATTTCTTCCATAATTTTTTCTAGCGGTATTGGAGGATCTATATTATAACTCTCCTTGAAACCTTCCTTTAGTTTTGCAATATCAGTTGTTCCCATTTCATCCATTACTTTCTTTAATAGGTTAATTTCATCCTCCCAATAGTTCCAAGGATACATGAACCACGTCCAATCCGTTATTATATCAGCGTAAAAGTTTGGTACGTATTTCGAGCCTTTAATGTATTGAAGTGTAGCAGTCTTTATTTCTCCTGCGTTAAAGTTTTCTTTAACATGCTTTTCAGCTAAAATAAGACTATCTCCAGTGTCTGTTATGTCATCAATGATTAAGACTTTCCTGCCTTGCAAGTCTACTTTATACGGGTATTTTATTTTTGCCTCAGGAGTATGAGAGGCAGTCACTATCCAATGCTCCACTTTAAGAGAGAGAACGTCGTAAACTCCCATTGCGTCTGCAACTAGCCTTGCGGGGACTAATCCTCCCCTTGCTATTGCAATTATTACGTCAGGATTAAAATTTTCCTTTTTTAAAATATCTGCAAGTCTAAAAGATAGGTCAACTATTTCTTCCCATTTAACTACTTTCACGGGAATTTTTGGCAATATTCATTCCCATACCTTCTTTGCTTAATACTTAATCAAATTTTTGGTTTTGATTTATAAGGTAGTTATGTGAAAATTCTTTATGCTTGAATACGAAAAAGTACCGATCGCGATAATAGGTGGATCTGGTTTATACGATCCAAAAATTTTTTCTGAATCTAAAGAAATAAAAGTTTATACTCCTTATGGAGAAACTAGCGATTTAATAACTATTGGTACTGTAGAGGGTAAAAAAGTCGCATTCTTACCTAGGCACGGGAGGAGACATAGGATCCCTCCTCATAAAATTAATTATAGGGCAAATATATGGGCTTTACACGAGTTAGGGGTTAAATGGGTAATTTCAGTTTCTGCAGTAGGAAGCTTAAGAATGGATTATAAACCGGGAGATTTTGTTGTACCAGACCAATTTATAGATATGACTAAGAAGAGAGAATACACTTTCTTTGACGGCCCAGTAGTTGCACACGTATCAATGGCTGATCCTTTCTGTAACCATTTAAGGAAGATTATCATTTCTGCGGCTAAGGACCTAGGAATTACGACACACGAGAGTGGGACTTACATATGCATCGAAGGACCTAGGTTTTCTACAAGGGCAGAAAGTAGGGTATGGAAGGAAGTTTTTAAGGCTGATATAATAGGGATGACTTTAGTTCCTGAAGTAAACTTAGCTTGTGAAATGCAAATGTGTTATGCAACTATTGCAACTATAACTGACTACGATGTTTTCGCCGAGGTTCCCGTAACTGCAGAGGAAGTAACTAGGGTATTGAATGAAAATACTGAGAAATCTAGGAAGCTTTTATACGAAGTAATTAAGAGAATCCCAGATAAGCCAGATGAGAGAGAGTGTTCGTGTTGCAACTCATTAAAAACCGCATTAGTGTAAATAGTATAAGTATTCCTAAGGATTTTTCAGTAATAGCTTATGGTAAGGGAATGGAACTTCCCGCATATACATTAGAAAGGAGTATAATAAACCTTGAAGGAAAAATAGTAAAAACTGTGCCTATTCATGAACTTGCACTAGTAGAAGACGCTTACGCGGAACCGGGAAAAGTGATTTTCTTTATTAACGACCAGAACGAAAGTAGAGAAATACTTGATAATGCATGGGCGTTAAACCTTGAAGGTTATTTGTTTTCATGTAATGAGATTAAACCTAAGGGAAGAATTGAGGTAATGAGCTTTAAGGGAGAAATGTGTGAGGTTAATTTATCTCTTTCTATACTTTATAGTGAAGTATCGTCGATTAAAGGAGTGAGATCAAATAGGATTCTTAAAGAATTGGACTTTTCTGACATTGATGATTTTTTAGCTGAAAAAAGTAAGGAGATCGACCTTTCATTACCTCAAATTATTCTGTCTCCTATTCTTTTACCTTCGCGATATTTTGTAGAGAAAAATCTAAATAAAGATGTTAAAGATTATTATAGTATGAATTTCTTGAATGATGCTAATATTATTTATACTGGTGTTGATTCTATTCCTATGAGAAGAATTTCCTTTGAGTTAAGGAAGAAAGGAAAGAAAGTTAAGGAAATATTACTTGATGTTGAACCCCTTTTAGCACCTATTTATTTAAGTTTAATGACATATTATATGATGGAAGGCTGAGAACTGTGGATTTAATAGAGTTCTGGGAGAGGAGCAAAATTATCATTGATTCCTTAGTTACAAAGTTTGTTGATGACGTTAAGGATTGGGAAATTATGGAAATGAGCAAATACATCATGAAAGATGGAAAAAGGTTTAGAGGAACTCTTGTGTTCCTCTTTAACGACGCTTTAGGTGGGGAAGAGAAAAACGCATATCAAGGTGCTTTAGCTACGGAAATACTTCACTCGGCGTCTTTAGCTTTGGATGACATTGTTGATTATGATTTGACTAGGCGAGGAATGGCATCTGCATGGGCAGTTTATACAAATAGGAGAGTAATATTCGTATCTAATTTTCTTATTCCTACTGCTTTGAAAATTATTTCTTCATATGGAAAGGAAGCATTGAACATAAGCATAGAACTTTGGAAGGATACTGCAATAGGAGCATTGAAAGACATGTATGGGGATAAAAGAGAATATTTTAAGACAATAGAATTAAAAACTGCTAGTCTATTTAAACTTCCAGCTATGTTGGCTTCCTTCTCTTCTGGGAAAAAGGAATTGGTGGATAAACTTTTAGAGGCAGGAAGAGTTCTGGGTATTATTTATCAACTTATAGACGATTACGTTGATTGTGTAAAATTGGAGCCCGAAAAACTAGTTGGTAGCGCTAAGCAACTCTTTGAATTAACCAACGGTAAGGTTGATCCTTTCGTTTCAAATAAATATGCAGAATTAAAAAGTGAGTATTTAAGAATCGTATCCTCAATACCATTCTTTAACGAATATAACGAGTTAATAATGGCACTGCCAGATTTTCTAACAATGGGTTTATTGGCGGAATCAGGAATAAAAAATAAATTGTTTTAAATTGGGTTTTCACTTGGTGAAAGCTTATAAAGATCGGTGTAATTCACGAATCGCAGAAGGTAACTGAGCCTTCTAAAGAGCTTTTAGTTGAAATAAGAGATAGAGGTCATACTGCTTATTATATTAGACCGTCAAAACTTAATGGAATAATAGACGAGGAAATAGAATTCACGTATGCAGGGAAAACAATTTCCCTTGATGGCGGAATAATAAGGAACTTAGGATTTCTACTTACGACAGAACAGTTGGCAAAGAGAATAGATATTCTAATCGAGATGGAAAAAAGCGGAGTAGTTTTCATTAATAATCCTCAGTCAGTACTTTTAGCTAGAGATAAGTTTGAGAGTTTAATGAAATTAAAAAGAGCCGGAATTCCGGTACCACCTACTGCAATGGTAGAAGATCCTTTTGAAGTAATGAGACTAGTGGAAAAATGGGGGGAAGTTGTTATTAAACCAGTAATAGGAAGTCTTGGATTAGGTTCTGTTAGAGCCAGTGATCCAGATATAGCCTTTAGGATAGCTAAGGCAATTCTTTCAGTTAATCAGCCAGTTTACGTTCAAAAATACGTTAAAAAGCCTGATAGAGATATAAGAGCTTTTGTAGTTGGAGATAGACTTCTAGGAAGTATATATAGGATTTCTCAAGGTAGTTGGAAAACTAATGTCGCTCAAGGCGCTTTAGTCCAAGTATTTAAACCTTCCAGCGAAATAGAAGAACTCAGCCTAAAGGCTACAAAAGTTCTAGGTTTAGATTATGCCGGAATTGATATTGTAGAAGATTTGGAAGGAGGATTAAAGATTCTTGAAGTTAATGCAGCTCCGTTGTGGAAAGGATTTAGCTCAGCAACTCACATAAACCCAGCAAAATATATTGTTGAGTACTTAATACAGAAAATTAAGAAATGAGGAAATAAGCAAACCGTCTGAGTAGTGAGGAGGAGCTCTCGCCCTGATCATTCAAATGCGTTTTTCTTCTCTTTTATTACCCTTAACACGAACATTGTATAAGTTGAGGTAACTCCCTCCATGTTGCCTATCTTATCTAGAACTTTTGCTAATTCCTCCTTATCTGAAACTCTTACCTTAAGTAAAGCATAATATTCTCCAGTAACATCATATATTTCGAAAACTTCCTTAATTTCTGCAAGTTTTCTAAGAATATCTTCGTACTTTTTTGGATCAGCCTTTAGTAGTACAAAAGCTAGTACGTTCATTCCAACTTTATCTAAATCTACGTCTATACAAAATCCTCTTATTACCCCAGCTTCTTTAAGCCTTTTTATCCTCATATGTATTGTGGATTCGCTTAAATTTAACATTTTTGCTAATCTTGAGAAAGATATTCTAGAATCTTGTTGAAGTATTGAAATTATTTTCTTATCTACGTCGTCCAAATAATAATGTTCGCTCATATTATCATTCTTCCAAATATTTTTAATAAATCAATCTTTGTAAAGTCTCCTAAAGCAAACTTAAGAACAAGCTCTGGCGGAGTCTTGAGTAATACTCTTTCTAATCCCTTAATGCTCTGTGCACCTTTCTTTTTAGAATCTCTTATAACCTTAGCGTGTATTTGTAAACTCCAATAAAGCTTGCTCTTCTTAAATTCCTTTGAAAAGTCTTTGTTATTTAACAAAGAATCAGCCATTATTTTTGCTGATATTATAGAAGGCCTAATTCCTTCACCAGTTACAGCGTAAACTGTGCCTAAAGCCTCACCTATATAATTACCTTTTGATAACCTATCTTCTATTACTCCATAATCTGCTACCTTAGCCCCTTGAAAAGCTTTTATTTTGCCCTTAACTAGACTCTTTAACCTTTCTTTAAGGAAGTTTACGTCAGCATAACCGCCAATGCCTATTTTTGAGCCATCTTCTTCAGGGAATATCCAACCATAGCCTAAAAGGTCTGAAAAGAAATACATTTCTACTATTTCTGGATCTATTTTATAATCTGTAATATATTGTATTGCAGGAATTGCGTAATCTCCTTTAAAAGAGTAATGACCATTAGCGTAAATTACTTTGTCAGCTTCAATTTCCTTATCATTCACTAGGATTTTCCCATCCTTTTCAACTACTTTAGAATTTAATCTCAGATCAACTTTTTCTCCAAGAATTCTCAAGAATTTCGGTTTATTGACAATATAACCTAAAATTTCCCTACCTTTTATATCATACAAAAGTTTGCCGTCAAGATAAATCCTAAATCCTTTAATTTCACTTATAATAGCTTCTTTAGGAATTGGAAGATAATCCTCAATTCCCTTCATAACTCCCCATGCGCAGGGTTTTAATCCAACGTCTGAAAGACCTTCATAAACTGTGGCATTTATCTTACTTCCTCTTAGAAAGTAAGCTAATGAAATTCCAGCAGGCCCTCCTCCGGCTATTGCTAATTCCATCATATCACCTATTCTTTAAAATACAGGTAAGCTATAATGCCTAATGCAATAAATCCTGAATAAAGTATTATAAGCTCGTAAAAGTTATGCAAAAATCTTCCTATAAGACCACCGATTATTATAACCAACAGCATAGCAAAGTATCCGTTACCTACTTTTAATAAGTCTTTACTAATCGCCTTGGCTAGAATAAACTTCATTAAATATGCGAAGCTAATAAAGAATGGAATTGACTCCACTAATGCTACTAATGCAAATTCTCTAGGCTTTATAGGCAAGGCAAAAAATACTCCTAATGCTAAACCTAATGAGAATACCCCAGTGAAATAGACTGCGACTATTGCTTGTTTTACTCCCTTCCAAGGTAAGTTAGATGTAAAATAATAAGTTACAATTGCTAAACCTACTATAGATGCTCCAACGAAAGCATAAAAATTAAAGAGGAAACCGGGTATTACTGGCAATAGGATTAATATTATCGAAACTAGTAACGTGCTTGGTTCTCTCATTTTACTCCAGAAGTATAGAGTTGTAAAGATAAAAATATCTAATGCCAATATTTCCTTGTGAAATATCAAAAGCCCATACTTCTAATCCATGGTGGTGCTGGAAACTGGAAGGAAAGAGACTCAGAAAAAGCAGTAAAGGAGATTAATAACGCCTTAGACAGGGGATTTGAGGAATTTAAAAGAGGCAGTTCCTTAGAGGCAGTAGTAGAGGCAATTTCCTACATGGAAGACTCAGGAGTTTTTGATGCAGGAAGAGGTAGCGTAAAAAATTCTAAAGGAGAAATTGAAATGGACGCTGGATTAATGTATGGAAATAAATTGAGCATTGGCGCAGTAGCTGCAGTGAAAGTTAAAAATCCGATAAGACTTGCGTTACAAGTAATGAAAGATGGAAGACATGTATTACTAGTAGGGAAAGAGGCTGAAGAAATCTTTCCTTCGACTCCTTTAAGCGTTGAAGATACTGTAGGTGCTGTTGCACTAGATATTGATGGAAACTTAGTAGCTGGTACAAGTACTGGAGGCATAGCAAATAAATTGCCGGGTAGGGTAGGAGATTCACCTATACCTGGAGCAGGATATTATGCTACATCTAGAGTTGCAGTTTCATCAACTGGAATAGGTGAAATAATCCTAAAGATCTTGCCTGCTAAAGAGGTTGATATTCTAGTTTCAATGGGATTATCAATTTGTGACGCCGTAAGAAGCGTGATAAATAAGGTTACTAACATATTTGGAAAGGGTAATATAGGAATGATTGGTATAGATAATAATGGAAATGCAACAGCTTACTATAACACAGTTGGTATGGCAAGGGGGATCAAATACGGTAACGGTGAAAGAAGATCATTCGTATTCGAAGGTGAAATATAATGAAAATCCTAGTCATGAGTAATATAAGGTTCCCAGAACCACATATAGAGAGTACATTGTCTTCCATCATAAAGAAAGAAGAGCCAGAAACAATAGTCTTAGATGGAGATACCACACAATGTTATTGGGATTACGAATGCCCTAGAGTTATAGATGTACTTTATGTAATAAGAAGTATTGCACCTTGGGCTCAAATAATATATGTCCAAGGTGATATGGATCCTCATGCAATTAAATGCATAATGGCAGAGCCTAGATATAGGGAAGAAATAATTGGAACAACTATGTATATTGCAGACGTTTCTTCAGTTAAATATTATATTTTACATGGGCATCAAGGTGATATAGATCAACTTAGGAGAAGCGTTGGAGCAGGACCTTGGGATTGGATAATAGTTGGACAATATAAAAGGTTAGAGATGGATAAGCTTGCTAGAGTTATTTACATTGGTGGAATAACTAGGGAATTTCCTCCTGAAGCTAGAGGATACCTTGTAATAACTGATTCCAATCATTATTTAAGATCATTATCTCAATAAACTGAAGGTAATTTACCAATTTGCTTAACAAGTTCTATAATTTTTGCGTCATAAATTTCTTCTAATGGGTCTTTATTTTCGTCATTTTCCTCCCAGATTTTCATATTGTCAGCTATGATAACGTTCTTTTTTCCTTTATAAAATATTATTTCAGAGGCTAGCGATTTTCTCCTTATTTTTCTTATTATTTCTAGCATTTCTGTGGTAATATTATTGTAAATAACCTCTATTATCATATTATATATCTTCCTAGGAGAAGATATAAGGTAAATAAGATAATATTCAGTATAACTGCCTGCTTTTCAGTCATTAATATTAACTTCAAGGAGAGCTTAATTTCATGCAACCAGACTATAGACCAATAATTGCCCTAATTTATGTAAAAGATGAAGAATTAACTGAAACTTTTAGAAAAATGTTTAAAGATGTGAGACTTCTTGGCGGGAAAAAGATCGTAGCTAACGTAATTTCTAACTCAGAGTATTGGAACTTTTTTGCTAATGCTAGAGAGGCAATATTAGATAATCTAGACTTAGGTTTAGAAATCTTTACTTGGAAACCTAACGAGGTCGATAAAATGATAAAGAAGATTCAACAATATAATTATAAGGGATTTATAACTTACTGTAGTGATGAAAATAAATATCATATGAGAAAAATTCTGGATAATCTTCCTACATCAATGAAGGCTAACATGCTGAGAGATTACTGCAAGTAATTTTTTATCCCTTTAAAGATAGTAAACTTTGGGATCTTTTTGAAAAATAATTATGACGTATTAATTATAGGCGGTGGATTCGCAGGAGCTACAACCGCATGGCACTTGGCAAATCAAGGACTGAAAGTTCTTCTAATAGACAGCAAGCCTTGGAATAGAATTGGAGATAAACCTTGCGGAGATGCAGTAAGTAAGGAGCACTTTGATAACCTAGGAATGCCGTACCCAGAAGGAGAACAATTAGAACAAAAAATAGAAGGAATAAAACTTTACAGCCCAGATATGAAAACTGAATGGACAGTAAAAGGAGAAGGATTTGAAATAAATGCTCCAGCATATACTCAAAGACTGTTGAAGGAGGCATCAAATAGAGGAGTAGAAGTTTTAGACATGACCACAGCAATGAAGCCAATATTCGAAGATGGATTCGTAAAGGGAGCTATTCTTTTTGATAGAAGACATAATCAGCAAATTGAGGTTAGAGCTAAAGTTGTAGTAGAAGCTACTGGATATTCTATGAGTTTTAGGAGCAAATTACCACAAGGCTTACCAGTTACTGAAAGTTTAGATGATAAAGATGCAGACATAGCTTATAGAGAAGTAGCCTACACAAAGGACGATATAGATGAGCCACAATATCTCAAGATTTTCGTTAATCAAAAAGCTTCTCCAGGGGGATACTGGTGGTATTTCCCTAAAGGAAAGAACAAAGTTAACATAGGTCTAGGAATTCAAGGAGGAATGGGTTATCCTAGTATTTACACGTTTTATGACAAATACTTAAACGAATTTGGTAGTGATGTTGACAGAAATAGATTAATAGTTAAAGGTGGAGCTTTAGTTCCTACAAGAAGACCTATAAGTACTTTAGCCTGGAACGGAATTTTAGTTGTAGGAGATTCGGCATTTACAGCAAATCCTGTACATGGGGGAGGAAAAGGTTCAGCAATGATTTCTGGATATTGTGCGGCAAAAGCTATACTTAATGCCTTCGAAGTAGGAGATTTCTCTGCAAAGACACTATGGTCTGCAAATTTATGCTATATTGAAAGATATGGTGCAAAACAGGCAAGCTTAGAATTATTTAGAAGATTCCTGCAAAAGCTTTCAGACGACGATATAAATTATGGTATGAGAAAAAAGGTAATCAAAGAAGAGGACTTACTTGAAGCTAGCGCAAAAGGAGATTTACAATTATCAGTAGCAGAAAAAGCAATGAGGATAATAGCTGGACTAGGTAGACCATCACTTTTAATGAAATTAAAGGTTGTAGCAGAATACATGCAGAAAGCTAAAGACTTATATAGGGAGTACCCAAGTGATCCTAATAATTTAGAACATTGGAAGAGCGAAGTTAATAAATTATTGCTAGATTTTGAAAATCTCATGAATAAATAGGAAAACAACTAATATTACATAAGGAATGATTATAGGTATCCAGAAAGTTTTCATTGCAAAGCCTCCCACTTTTTCCAATCCATCTACCATAGACGAAATTATTTTGCCTATTACCCTTGTCTTAACTTTTATTATTCCAAATTCTATGTTCTTTACATCCTCCATTTTTTCTAAACTTTCTTTCACGAGCTCTCTGGATGCAATAATTAGTTGCTCACATAACGTAGCTGGTTGATAAAGGTTACCAAAGCTCATGGCAGTACAAGAGTGATCATCTGGAGTAACAAGAATTGGATTAGTCAAATCAGATAGACTTTGCTCTATTTTTTCTCTTAGCCCATGGCAAGCATTATTTGCATATAAGTAAATTATTGATACTTTCTTATTCTCCTCAGGAGAATAAAAAGATAAGACTCTTACCTTATTCTTGCAAAGTCCTTCGCAGTTTACTTCACCTTCTGCATAACCTATTTTAAGTTTCCTATTTCCTAGATATCTTTCCTTACCGTAAACAAAATTCTTAAGAGTAACATATTCTTTCCTTCCTATTTCATCCACTAAGGTTTCGTTATGACAATCGACTAGAAAATTATTAGTAGAAATCATATCCCTCCATAGTGCTCCTGGCAAATCGTCTATACCTTTCAATGGCCTTTCAACGAATGATAGCGTAAATTTATCAAAATTCAAAGTAGTTATCTTGAAATCTCCTAGCATTTCCTGAGTAATTCCAGTAAAGTTTGCCTTTTCAAAACGGGTATTAAGTATCTCCTGAGCTATTCTTCTTGATTCCTTACTTGAAGTAAGGTCTATCTCATGACTACCGGGTCCATGGAAAACAAAAGAATTAGGAATAACTTCCTCAACATGATAGGGAAACTTTGAACTACCTATTTCTCCATACATGCCAAAGTGAATTTGAGGAAGTACTAAATAGGTCTCGTTTATTTTTACAGTAAGAATATTAAGCATACTTGGTATTGATATTTTATCTAAAAACTCTTCAAGTTCTGCGTTTTTATTGTAGTTTAACGCTCTTAAAAAAGGCCTTACTATCTTTAGAGAAGATATGCCGACTATTTTATTCCCTTTTCTATTTATCAAGGCTACATAGACATAGGACGAAATTCCTACTGCAATAACGTAAACTATCCCAAGTATGGTTAAGTCTGCCAATATTATTGATGGTATTAAAGAGGCTATTGAAGCTAACGTAACTGAGATTTTTTCATTATAATCAACTAAAAGGGAATAGTTAACCAAGGGAATAAAAGTGCCAAAAATGAAGACGTAAGGGATAGGAAATAGTGATAAAATCAGATATAATGCAGAAAATACTGAAATTAACGTAAGCGTTGTCCTAATCCTTTTGCCTAGAATAGCTAGAAGAGAAACCGAATATGCTAAGAAAGAATAAAAGAATAAAATTCCTATTTCTAAACCTCTAAAGGCTATTATTCCACCTTCAATAAAATCTATAGATAATAGGATTCTAGCGCTAGGCAAAGATATTAGCTTAGAATAATATTTCCTAGTAAGTTTTTCAGAATCCACGATTAATAGATTGGTGAGGGGATAATAAATTGATTGACAAAGAAAAGTTAGGAGTAAATAAATTAGTGCATAATACGTTATCTGATTGCGATCTTTATGTAATTGAAGATAAAGAAGGTAAAACGTACTTATTATTCGTTTTTAATAATAATTATTTTAAAATAATGCCTGCTTATCCAGGAAAATGGGACTGCGAAGAATCACTTTATAGACCTTTCGGTCTTTTCGGTTTTGTGTTCGAGGGTGAAGATATTAATGAAAAAATAAAGAAAAAATTGGAGGAGTTAAAAAGTGCTGGACTATGATTTAATAATTTCCGATGTTGATGGCGTTATAGTTAGAGAAGGAGAACCAATTTGGGAAAATATTTTCGCTATTAGAAAATTAAAGGAAGAAGGTAAAAAGATAATCCTTGTTACTAACAATTCTGGCTTCAGCAGAGTACTTTTATCTAGGCAATTGAATTACCTAGGATTAGAGATAACTCCTAACGATATAATAACTAGCGGTCTTTCCGCTGCTATCTATATGAAGAGAAATACAAAAGTTAAAAGCGTTTACGTAATAGGAGAAGAAGGCCTTGTTGAAGAAATGAAGAACTTTAACTTTAGAGTCCTATCAACTGAAGAAGTTGAGGAAAATAATCCCGACGCAGTAGTTTTAGGCTTAGATAGGCTAGCTACTTACGATAAGTTATCAACAGGAATGAGATGCGTAGCTAGAGGATCAATGTTCATAGTGACTAATATGGATAGATTATGGCCATCAAAGGATGGATTAAAACTTGGAGCTGGAGCTCTTGCTTCTTCCATAATTTATGCTCTCAAAAGAGAACCTGATTTTATTGCGGGAAAGCCAAATAAGTGGATAATACAAGTTGCAATGGAATTAACTGGAATAAGGGACTTGTCAAAAGTTTTAGTAATTGGAGATCAGCTGGAGACTGATATAAAGATGGGTAACGATATAGGGGCAGATACTGTATTAGTTTTAACCGGAATATCAAGGAAGGAAGACGTAGAGAAAAGTAATATAAAACCAAAAATCGTTGTAGAAAACCTGTCATTGTTAATTTAAGATTAAACGCTTTTTAATCCTTTTAAAAAATTTAGAGACATGGAAAAACTTTCTTATGACGCGGTAGTCATAGGCGGCGGACTAGCTGGTTTGATGGCCGCTCATGAGATTGCCGTTTCTGGATATAAAGTTGCAGTAATATCGAAAGTCTTTCCTACAAGGTCTCATTCATCATCTGCAGAAGGAGGAATAGCTGCATATATTGAGGGAAATTCTGACCCTAATGATAACCCAGATTATATGACTTATGATACTATAAAAGGAGGAGATTTTTTAGTTGACCAAGATGCAGCAGAATTACTATCTCAAAAATCTGGAGAAATAGTAAGAATAATGGAAAGCTGGGGTACTTTATTTAATAGACAACCAGACGGAAGAGTTGCAGTAAGATATTTTGGAGGTCAAACTTATCCAAGAACTAGATTCGTAGGAGATAAAACTGGAATGGCGTTACTTCATACTTTGTTCCAAAGAGTTTCGGGTTTAGATATAGACTTTTACAATGAGTGGTTTGCTCTAGATCTGATTAGAGATGACAAGAGAGTTGTAGGAGTAGTAGCAATGGAAATGAAATCCATGACGCCAGCATTCTTCAAAGCTAGGGCAATAGTCATGGCTACTGGAGGCATGGGAATGCTTTACGCTCACTCTACTAATGCATACATTAACACCGGAGACGGGTACGCAATGGCTCTAAGGGCAGGGGCGGCATTAAAAGATCCAGAATTCGTTCAATTTCATCCCACCGCTCTTTATCCATCGGATATACTAATTAGCGAAGCAGCTAGAGGAGAAGGAGCAATACTAATTAATAACAAAGGAGAAAGGTTCATGGCAAGATATGCACCAAGAAAATTGGACTTAGCTCCTAGAGATATAACTTCTAGAGCAATAATAACTGAGATCAGAGAAGGTAGAGGTTTTCCCGGCGGTTATGTAGGTTTGGATTTAAGACATTTGGGAGAAGATTACATTAAAGAAAGATTAGCCTTAGCTTATGAAGCAGCAAAAAACTTTGCAGGAGTTGACGCAACACAGGAACCCATTCCAGTAAGGCCTGCACAACATTATTATATGGGTGGAATAGACGTTGATATTACTGGTCAAAATCCGGATTTAATAGGATTATTTGCTGCAGGCGAAGCTGCCTGCGTTTCAGTTCACGGTGCAAATAGATTAGGTTCCAACTCTTTACTTGAAACATTGGTTTTTGGAAGAGAAACAGGTAGAGCAGTAGCTAAATTCTTATCTGAACATAAAGAGGAAGATAGTAACAGCCTAGATAAAGAGGCTGAAAAAGTTGTAGATGATGCTTATAAATTTGTAAAAAGCGAGAGTGGAGTTCACTTTGGTGAAATTCTCAATAAACTCAGGAATGTTATGTGGGAAAAGGTAGGTATATTTAGAGACGAAGATGGGATGAAGGATGCTTTGTCTCAAATTATTGAATTAAGGAAGATGACTTCATCTATGTATGTGTTGGATAAAAGCAATACGTATAACACTGAATTCTTCAACGCCCTAGAACTTAGGAATATGCTAGATCTAGCAATAGTTATAGCAAGAACCGCACTTGAGAGGAAAGAATCTAGAGGTGCTCATTATAGGACTGACTATCCTGAAAGGGATGACACAAACTGGTTAAAACACACAATAGCTTATCTAAAAGGAGAAACGGTAGAAATTACTTACAAGCCCGTTAGGATTACTAGATGGAAACCGGAACCCAGGGTGTATTAAAATGAGCGAAGAAGAAAAGGAAATTGTTGTAAAAATAAAAAGATTTTCAAAAGAAAAGGGAAGTTGGTGGCAAGAATACAAACTAAAGGTGGATAGATTTACGCAAATGACTGAAGTATTAAGGAGAATAAAGACGGAACAAGATCCTACTTTAGCATATAGAGCCTCTTGCCATATGGCCGTCTGCGGAAGTTGTGGTATGAAAATCAACGGCGAACCTAGGTTAGCTTGCAAAACCTTAGCCTTAGATATGGTAAAGAAATATGGTAAAAACGAGATTACAATAGAACCAATGGATTACTTCCCAGTAATAAAGGACTTGATAGTAGATTGGACCGACTTTTACAATAGAATGTTTAAAGTAAAGCCAAGGCTCTATCCTTCAAAGGAAGTATTAGAAGGTAAAGCTGAACATAGATTAAAACCAGAAGATCAGAGAGAACTATGGAAATTTGAACAATGTATATGGTGCGGATTATGTGTGTCAGCCTGTCCATCTGTAAAGAACGATCCAGAATTTTTAGGTCCAGCCGCTCACGCTAAAGGCTATAGATTCCTTGCAGATCCTAGAGATACAATATTTGATGAGAGATTAAAGATATTAATTGACAGTGCTTGGAGGTGTACCTATTGCTATCAATGTTTCAACGTTTGTCCAAGAGATATCGAGCCTGTTACTACTATAAAGAAAACAAGAGCTTACACTAAGTTCTTAAGTGAAAAAACGCCGGTAGCTTTAACTGGCGAAAAACATGCAGAGGCGATAGCTAAAAGTATAGAAGAAACTGGAAAAATTGAAGAGGCAAAAGTGTATATTTCAACTTACGGATTATTAACAGCGATAACAGATATGATTTATGCAATGCAGAATGGGAAGTTAAAATACGCGTTAGTTATGGAAAAGAAAGTGAAAAACATAGAACAGATTAGGAAAATAATGGGTGAGTAAGATGAAGGTAGCATATTATCCTGGATGTGCAACTCACGGATTATCTAAAGACGTTGATGTGGCTACAAAAAAAGTTGCCGAAGTTTTAGGCCTAGAACTTGTAGAAGTAGAGGATTGGAACTGCTGCGGTGGCGGATTCTTAGACGAGTATAACGAAAAAGCTCACGTTGCGCTCAATTTAAGGAATCTTTCCACTGTAGAAAGAATGGGCATGGATAAAATGGTCACTCCTTGCAGTGTTTGCTTACAAAGCCATAGACTTGCTGCATATAAATACAATGAAAATAAGGATTTAAGAAAAGAAGTAGATAAAAAATTGAAGGAAGCAAATATAAACTACTCAGGAAAAGCGACTGCAGAGCATATAGTTTGGGTTTTAGTAAGAGATGTAGGATTAGAAAAAATAAAGAAGGCGGTAAAGAAACCATTAACCGGATTAAGAGTTGGAGCGTATTATGGTTGTCAAATGTTAAGACCAGAACAAATAATGGGATTTGAACCATCCTTTAACCCCCACAGTATGGAAGATTTGATAGCTGCTACCGGAGCAACTCCAGTAAAGTTCCCAATGGCTACGGCTTGTTGCGGATTCCCACTAATGGGTAGTAATCCCAAAGTTGGATTAAAGCTAGCGTATAATGTGTTAAACTCAGCAAAATCTCAGAATGCAGACATATTAGTTCACCCTTGTAGCCTGTGCCATTTACAGCTAGATGTCACGCAACTAAAGGTTAAAAATGAATTCAACTTATCTTGGACTTTGCCAGCAATCTATATAACACAACTCTTGGGATTGGCATTTGGATTTTCTGCTGAGGAATTAGGAATAAGTAAATTAGCACAAGAGGTATTAAGAAAGAAGGGGATAATACAATGAGTGAAGAGGATAAAATAGTTGAAGCGCTAAAGAAACTTGGAGCCACGATAGGTAATTGGTACGAAGTTTCTGAGAGACCCGGAAGACCGCCATTTGGGAAAGAAGTTGAATATAAGGTAGGAGATATAATGTGGGGAAAGGTTCACTTGAGATTAAATGGTGATCTTTACGTTCATATTATATCAAAGATTCCATTTAACTGGAAGGATAGAGTAAAAGATCTAAAAATAAAAGGGTCCATCGAAGACGCAGCTGGAGGCCTAATGTGGATAAAGACAACTCCAGAATATATGTACTCAGATTTGGAATTTATAAAAAATTACTTAGAAAAAATTAAGAACGAGAGTCTCAAAAAGTGATTTAGGCTTCAACTACTTTAAGTAAATCGTTTTGATCTAATTTATATACTACTAGGTAAGTGTCGGATATTCTCCTTAAGTCAGCATTATCTCCTCTAATCATTACACTTATTAATGTAGCGTTGGCATCTTTCAAAGACCTCCTTACTGTAGTCTCGGCTATCTTGTCTTCTCCGTCAGTTAAGATAATTACTTCGCTAACGCCTTTAACATGTCCTTCCTTAATATCTTCACAGGCAGAAATTACTGACCTACTTATATCAGTGCCTCCTCCACCCCTTATTTTTCCTATATATTCGATCATCTTTATTACGTCCTTACTTTTAGCATTCTTTATAACCTTTATTAGAGGATAAGGAATATTATCGAAGAATCTTAAATAGAAGTCCCTGTTTTCTCTCCTTGCTCTACTATATAAGGCTAAAGCTACAGCCTTTGCCCACAATATCTTTTCTCCATCCATGCTACCCGATTTGTCAAGCAATAAGTAAATTGGACCTAAGCTTTCCTTAATTTGCTTTTGGTAAAGCAATAATTGACTTTCAGCTAGCCTAACGTAAAATAGGTCTTCTGGCATGGCTAATTCTGATGGCACTATTCTTTCTAAGTCTGAACCTTCTTCATAGCCGTATAATTCTCCTTTTGAATACCTAGTAGTCTTCTTTTTAGTTAAGCTTCCTAATTTAGGTATTCCACTTAAGAACTCAAGGATTTTCTTTATTTCAGTGTTCCTAGCTAGCCTCAATACTTCATGAACATCACCTTCAAAGTTAAGCACACTTCCAGTTCCTGCTCCGTTTCCTCCTATTATCCTTTGCATACTTCTAACTGCATTTGCATCTTCTGCTGCCTTAGAAAGGGCCTTCTCATGAACTTGCTTTAAAAGCTTCTTTGTGGCATCATTTGTTTGACCTTGTTGCTCTTTTTGTTCTCCGCCTTCTTTTCCTTGTGAGCCTTTCATTAAACCGTTAAGTATTTGTTCTGCTGCTTCTCTTTCTTCTGCAGACTGAGAAGTTCTCCTTATTCTTTCTAATTCCTCTATTAAATTCTGAATATAACTTACTGATAATGCCATGCTTACTGCTGAGTTAGCTATAGAGTAATTTCTGTTCTTTAATACAAGATCTGAAGATAAAGTCATATCAAGTAAGGCATATTTTATTGCATCTCCTTGCGAAATTTCTGATTTTGACTTTAAAATTGGCAAAGGTAAATAATGCACGTAATACGTATCAACTAGAAAATCTGGATCTATATTAGAGTCTTTTCCCGATATTTTCTTCAATGTATAAAGAATTCTATCTCCCCTATATTTAACTATGGGGTCATCATAATCTATTCCTATTAGAAAACCAGTCATGTGTAAATCCCCAACTTTCTACCAACTTTTTCTAATAATTTATCAATTTCTGCACTTACTTCTTTAGAAAACTCTTCTACTTTCTCATCGCCGCTTTCTTTACCTAAGGCTATTACTCTATCTCTAGTTGCCTTTAATGACCTTATTAAATCTATTAATCTTGGATCAGACTCACTTGCAGCATCGACGTATTTACCTGCCTCTTTTATATTATTGTAAATTTCGTTCAATTCTCTCATGTACTTTATTGGAGTCTTTAATTCTTCAGAGAGTAATGCAGAGACTTTCTCAAAGTCATCTATTTCTTTTGGCGCTATATACTTCAAGACTATTAAGTCTTCTTCTGTTGCCTTTAGTCTACCGTTTAGTAAGGCATGAGCTGAAATAATTTTTAGGACTTTTCCTTTTCTTCTATCGCTTAAATGAATTCCTTTTTCTTCCAGCATTGCGTAAAGTTTCAACAATTTACTTTTTACTGGGCTTAAGTCGACTTCTGTTAGATAGGAATATATCTTATCAAGATCTTCTATGGTCATTAATGGCGATTCGACCTTCCATTTTGTTGTAAACTCTAATTCCCAAGCCGACTCTATTAGATTCTTCCACATCTCTTCTCCTACTGGTTTAGCATAATGCCTTAATAGCAACCTATCATAAAGAGCCTCTAATTCTGGCTCATCGGGAACCCTATTGCTTGCACTTATTAAAGTCCTTAAAGGTACTTTAATTATGTTATAACCGTCATAAATTACTCTTTCGTTTAGTAATGATAATAATGCATTTAATATTGCACTATTTGCATTAAATATTTCATCTAGAAACGCAATTTCGCTTTCTGGTAATCTATCTTTAGTTATTCTTTTGTATACTCCTTGCTTTAATGCATTTATATCTAATGCTCCAAATAATTCTGCTGGTTCTGTGTACTTCGTCAGCAAATACATGAAGAACTTTGCATTTAATAATTCTGCAGCTCTTCTGGCTAATGCAGATTTTGCAGTTCCAGGCTCTCCAATTAATACGACGTGCTCTTTGGAGAGTAACGCTAGAGTGATAACTTTAGCTTCCTCTTCTCTGCCCACAAAAGGGCTCCATAAAGCTTCCAAAAATTTCTTGGGAAGTTCAAGCACTTTGTTATCCACTTGCATTCCCATATACATGAATTGCATTTCATAGCTTATAAAGAAAGGTTAAGAAAATGCCCTCAAATTATTATTACATTAAGAGACTCCTTTAACTGTTGTATTTAAAATAAACTATTAGTAAAGAGGCAAAAGAATTTAAAAGTAAAATTTTCTCATTTAAACTGAATTTTTTGAAAAGAACATTAGTATCCAACTAAAATAAGGTCTACACAAGATTTAAATATTGCTACAATAAGGATATATTAACAAATCTCGTGAGTCGGGACACATGGAAGAAAAAATAGGTAACCTAAAAGGTGGAATGGAAAACGTAAACGTAACCGGAAGAGTTCTCCAAGTTGGAGAACAAAAAGTCGTGCAAACAAGAAACGGTCAACGTACAATTAGAGAAGTAATGATTGGAGACGAAACAGGAAGAATAAAACTAACTCTTTGGGGAAATCAAGGAGATAACATAAAAGAAGGACAAGTAATAAAAGTCGAAAATGGTTGGACAACTGTTTTTAAAGGTCAAGTTCAATTAAATGCAGGAAGCAGATCAAAGATTTCTGAGAGCCAAGAAGAAGTACCAGAGGCAGATCAAATTCCAGAAACTACACCAACAGATAACTCTCCACCGAGAAGAAACTTTAGAGGAGGAAGAAGGAATTTTAGAGGAAGAAGACCACCGCAAAGAGGCGGAGATGAAGAAGAATGAATTTCGACGAAATTAAGGATAAAAAACCTCAAAAAGTAGGAGAATTTATAGACAAAGCAGAAGACGGAGATAATTATATAATAAAAGTTTCTGACGACAAAATATTCGAAGTTGCTCCGATAGCTTATTACATATGGGCAATGTGTGACGGAAGTAAGACTGTAACTCAAATAGTTGATGAGATTAGTAAAGAAGCGAACATAGAGTTTGATCAATTAAAAGATCCCGTAACTGCCGTATTAGAACAGTTACAGCAAGCTTCTCTCATAACGTTATAAGTTATTTTTTCATTATATTTTTTATGAGAGCTATTTTACCTGAAGATTCTCTTTTATCAGCACAAGAAGCAATTTCCTTATTCATATCTAAAGTTCCTCCAGAAAGGAAAATAAAGGAAATTGAAATAACAGATGCTCTTAATAAAATTTCTGCCGAGGACGTTTATTCTCCTATAGACTTACCTCCGTTTTCTAGATCAACTGTGGACGGTTTCGCTGTAAAATCTTCTTCTACTCCTGGAAAATTCAAGATAATAGGAAAAATAAATATTGGAGAATATAAGGAAATCGAAATTTCCGATAACGAAGCAGTTGAAGTTGATACTGGAGCTATGATCCCAAAAGGTGCAGACGCTGTTATAAAAATTGAAGAAACCAGAATTGAAGGAGAATACGTTGAAATTACTAAAAAGCTAAACTTTGGAACAAATATAGCATGGATAGGTAGTGATGTACCAAGAGGCACGCAGATACTTTATAAAGGAGAAAAAATTACTCCAGAAAAAATTGCATTCCTTGCATCTGCAGGCATAAGCAAGGTAAAGGTTTATGAAGCACCTTCAGTTTACGTAATCTCAACCGGAGATGAGCTAGTAGAGCCAGGTAAGGAGTTGAAGCCAGGAAAAATATACGAGAGTAATCTTCATTTCCTTATTTCAAGGCTTAAAAATGATGGATATAATGTAGTGGGCCACAAACTCGTAGGGGATAATAAAGATAAAATTGAGGAAGCAATAGAAGAGGCAAGTAAGATTGCAGATGTAATAATTATAACTGGTGGTACAAGCGCAGGAGAAAAAGACCTTGTTCACCAAATAATTAGAGAGAAAGGGGAAATAATAGTTCATGGACTAAAATTTAAGCCCGGCAAACCTACATTATTAGGAAAATTTAATGGAAAGCCAGTCTTTGGACTGCCTGGTAATATTGTATCTACGATCATGATTTATGATAGAGTAATTAAAAATTACTTACTGCTAATGAAGGGAGAAGAAAATATCACGGAAGAAACTGAATATGCACAATTATTACTTCCAGTTAAGGCAGATAAAAAGAGGTTTACATACATTCCAGTATACTTAGTACAAGGATTTGCAATACCTATTCCTTTTGACAGTTATATGGTTGGTAGTTTTTCTTTAGCAGACGGCTTCATTGGACTTGAACCAGGAATAGAGCTTAAAGAGGGAGATAAAGTTGAAGTTATAATAAAGAGAAAGGACATGAGAATTACATTAATAGGAGAAGAAGATAAAAGATTTGATAACTTGAACGTAAGAAAAATTTATTTAGGCTCACAAGTTTCTTGCAAGGCTTTAGAGAAGGGCATAGGAGATATAGTAGTTGTTAGCTCATTATTCTGTACTCCGAATAATTACGACTATTCAATAGAAAGAAGAATTCTAGAACAAGGAGATGGAGACGAAATTGGATATTTTGATTGGCTAGGATTAAGCAAATTTAATAGAAACCCATCAGTAAAATTGAAGTCTCCTTCGACTGTGTTGAACTTTCTAGGTAAGGCAAAAGTGTTTGCACCTGAAGGATATCTTAAAGAAGGAAAGGAATTAGGCAAGGAAAAGTTATTCATAATCGTAAGGAATAAGGAAGCTTTCAAATTCCTAAATGGAATTTTTTAAGAATACACAAATCTGAAAAACCTTAAATGTAATGTACATATTTTTAGCTATGTCAGCAAAAGCAGAGGCTTACTCAAGTTCTGCTAATTTAGGCCCTGGGTTTGATATTTTATCTATGGCTCACAATGCTTTCAAGGACATAGTAATTGCGAGGACTATCGAAGAGAAGGGAAAAATAGTAATCAAGAGTAATAATCCCAAGATTCCTTTAGATCCGGAAAAAAATTCTGCAGGATTGGCTACGAAAATTCTTCTTCAAGAAAAGGGAATAGACGAAGGAATAGAAATCGAGATAAATAAGGGAATACCCTTTGGCTTGGGTTTAGGCAGTAGTGGTGCCTCTTCTGTCGCTGCAATAGCAGCTGTTAACGAGCTTTTTGAGCTTAAGTTGACCCAAGAAGAGATGGTAAAATATTCAATGTTCGGAGAACAGGCTTCTTCTGGCTCTCCTCATCCAGATAATGTGGCAGCTAGCGTATATGGAGGAATAATTGCTGTAACCTCAGTTTCTCCTGTAAAAGTAGTCAAAATTCCTGTTAATATTGATTTTAAGATCCTATTAATTTCCCCCCAAGGTGAGAGAGAAGGCAAAACAAAAAAAGCTAGAGAAATGTTACCTAGCAAGGTAGACCTTTCGCTTTATGTTAAAAATTCCAGGTATCTATCGTCGCTAATTTTAGGCTTTATTAAAGGAGATAAAGAATTGATAAAACAAGGGTTAAACGATGAAATAGTTGAAGTTGCAAGGGAACCTCTTTATCCACACTATAAGAAAATTAAAGAAATTGCATTGAAGAATGATGCTATAGGTAGTTGTGTTAGCGGTGCAGGACCTACAGTCTTGGTGCTCTATGACGATCACACTAATGTTGATAAAATAAAGGTTGAGAGCCTTGAAGTTTGCAAAGTATTTGGGCTTACATGCAATTTTATTTCTGCTCAAATAGCTGGAGGTGTAAAAAGTGAAAGACTCAACTAAGGCTGTGAAAGAAGATATTGAAGATTCAACTAAAGCAATTACTACACCAATTTACCAGACAGTAGCTTTTATGTTCCCAGAAGGAGAGAAATTTAGGTATTCAAGGGAGGCAAATCCTACAACCCTAGAGCTAGGCAAAAAGATAGCCGAACTTGAAGGGGCAGAAATGGGTATTGCGTTCTCTTCTGGAATGGGGGCCATTACTACAACTCTTTTTACTTTGCTTACTCCAGGAAAGTCGTTATTAGTAACTATGGACATGTTTGGTAGGAGCCTACGTTTTTGTAAAGATTTCTTGGTAAACTGGGGAGTTAAAGTAACTATTAGTAAACCTGGAAATGAAAACTTACTAGAGATTGCCAAAAGATCACATTTTGACGTGATATTTGTAGAGAGTATAACTAATCCTTTACTTCGAGTTATCAACTTACCAGAATTGTCAAAGATTGCCAAAGAAAATAACAGCATACTAGTTGTAGATTCGACTTTTGCTACCCCAATAAATCAAAAGCCAATAGAGCTTGGAGCAGATATAGTTATACATAGCGCGTCCAAATTTATTGCAGGACATAACGACGTTATAGCAGGACTTGCTGCAGGTAAAGAAGAGCTTATGAAGAACGTTGACTTAATGAGGAGAACTCTGGGAACTTCCTTAGAACCTTTTCCAGCTTATTTAGTAATAAGGGGGATGAAAACTCTAAAGATTAGAATGGACGTTATAAATAGGAATGCTGAGCAGATAGCTGAATTTCTAGAAGATCATCCAAAAGTTACTAAAGTATATTATCCAGGATTAAAGTCTCATCCAGATTATGAAATAGCTAGAAAAGTTCTTAAAGGCTTTGGCGGGGTAGTAAGCTTTGAAGTTAGAGGAGGTAAGGATGAAGCTCTTAAGGTTATGAGATCAACTAAGGTAATAATTCCTGCACAGAGCTTAGGTGGAGTTAATTCATTAATTTCCCATCCACCTACAATGAGTCATAGAACCTTAACTTTAGAGGAGAGGAAGATAATAGGAATTAACGATTCTTTACTAAGATTGTCTGTGGGAATAGAAGACGTTGAAGATCTGATAGAAGATTTAGCTCAAGCTTTAAGTAAAATTTAAATGAGGGCTTTTATTTCTCTCTTTAATTCGTCTTCTAACATCGCCTTTATTTCCATTCTATGAACTCTTGTTAGATGTAGAAATAAGCCTCTTTTAGTAAAAGGACCTTTATTACATAATTTACAGTAAAGTAAATGATTTTGTTCATAAGACAGCCAAAATGATACTTTATCAATTACTCTCTCTGCCATGTCTTTTGATGAATAACCTACTGCTCTTACAATTTCATCTTCTTTTACACTTATCAAAGAGGCCTTCTTAACAGTTAGTTCTATTAGCTTTTCAGCAGTTATTGAGATTCCGCTATCCATTTTGTCCTCACTGAGGATATTCCTATTGCAACTACTAGTATTGCTAATAATCTTCTTAGCTTTAAATAAAAGTCTGGCGTATCTAAAACTGAAGCAAAATCGTTAATTTCTACGCCAAGCGCTCTCAAAAGCCTTTCTATTCTGACCTCCATGTCAGCATAATTATAAACTATTTCGCCATTATCTAATGCTCTTTTTAACTCTATCGCATCATCAAGTGTTGTAGCCAGCTCATCTTCTGTTATTTCGTCAAACACTTGCGTTAGTTTCTTTTTTATCCTACAACCCAGCATTTCAGCTAGGCCAGGATAATAATCTATTGGCGCCATTTCCATTATCCAGGCGTCTGCGTATTTTCTTACAGTATCATTTACTTCTGGCAATTCTCCTTCTATTTCTTCAACTATTGAGGCTGCTGCAACTATATGAGCCAAAGCGTGACCTACTTTTATTTCCTCTGTTGGGCTAACATTATTACTATAATTGGATTCAATGCTCAACTCAACCACTCAATCGTAAAATTATGACCTTTAGGTTTAAAGTAAGGACTCAAATAATACGTGAAAAGTCTAGAGCTTATTATTTAAGCTTAGCATATAGTTGTAAAAAGTATAAAGTGCCAAAAAGTATTTTAAGTAATATGAAGGCTTTCATTTTTGGAATTGGTGGAGGCGGAGATGTTTTATCAGCTCTTTTGCCTTACGTGTATTACAAAAGGTTAGGTTATGAAGTCAAATTAGGGGCAGTAGTTTGGGAGAGATACGTAGAAGATCCATTACCTGGACCAATCTGTAAGGAAGACTTGGTTAATTTTGAAGAAATAAATGATTATGTTTACAAAGTATGCTCTAACTCTTATGCAATAAGGGGAGGTCTAAAAGTAGTACCTCAATTAATGAGAGTTTTAAAAGTAGTCAATGATTACGGCTTTGCAATATGTAATAAAGGCGGAGACATAGGAATGTCAGAAGCCTTAAACGACCTTATAGATAAAGAGAAATTTGACCTCGTTATAGGAGTCGATGCCGGAGGAGACGTTTTAGCTAATGGGGACGAAAAAGGATTAGGAAGTCCGTTAATAGACTCAATTTCCCTTGCGTCATTAGTTTCATTGAAAGTAAAATCAATTCTGGGAATTATTGGTGCTGGGAGTGATGGAGAGCTTGAGCACGAATACGTATTAAGAAGAATTTCTGAAGTTGCAAAAATTGGTGGACTACTGGATTCTAAAGGAATAGACAATGATGTTGCAAATTTAATGGGCGAGGCGTTAAAGATAGTAAACACTGAAGCTTCTAGAATACCTTTTGAAGCATTTAATGGCTTATACGGCGAAGTTAAAATAAGAAATGGAACTAGGAAAGTTTACGTTACTCCTGTATCATCCGTCATGTTTTTCTTAGATCCTAAGAAATTAGCCCAAATATCTGGAATTTATAAAATTGTTGCAGGATCAAGAAGTTTAGACGAGGCTAACGAAAAGTTTCATAGGCATGGAATATATACAGAGTATGATTTTGAAAAAGATTTATTTGAGAAATTTGGATTCAACTCCAGAAACGCTACGCATGATGAATTGCAAAAAATAAGGGAAGAGGGTATTTCAAGAGTAAAATCTGGAAATCTTTTTAATTCTTAACGTTATAAAATGCATGTGAATAGTTTAGAAGAGTTAATAAACGAGTACGGATTTACGGATGAAGAAATCAATTTTGCCCTTGAAAGAGCTAAGGGCATAATATTTGGTTTCGCAATGGAGTATAGGGCTAGGAAAGTTTTGGAAAATTATAATTTTACAAATATTAAATCTGTAAATCTTCCTACACATGACATTGAAGCAGAAAAAGATGGAGAAAAATATTATATTGAAGTAAAAGCCAGCAAGAAATCTCCAACTAAGGAATACAGCGCATATAAAATTGCAATGATTGCCCAATTACACGGAATTCATTTAACATTAGTTATGTTGCCCTCTCCCAGACTTTACCTTACAGAAGAAATTTTAAGCGAGCCTAAGAAAGTGCTCTTTGAATTCTTTAAAATGTTATTTAACAACGAAAATGATAAGTTAAAGGCATTCTTAGCAAATGATAAGAACAGGAAAATTGTAGAGTCATACAATAAAATTATAATTCACTACTTCCCTGAAATAAAAGATTTAACATCACTTGAGATTATAAGGCCTATTCTTTGAAAGGTAAACTAGTTCAGCCTCTGCCTTATCTAAGTACTTGTAAACCGTAGAATGCTCCTTACCTTCTATTAGCAATTCTATAGCTTTTCTTGCAATTTGTACTTGGTCATAAATTCCTATTATAGCCACGAAATGATCAGTTATCGATATTGAAACTCCAGTATACTCCTGGATTATTTTCTTTGCCTTACCATTTTCGCCTATTATTCTCCCTTTTATTCTCCTCAAAGTTTCTGGATTACTTCCAACCGATTGTTTTAAATCTATGACGTCAAGCATGTAATCGTCAGAAAGTAATTTTAACGATTCATCCACAGAAAATCCTAAGCCTATTGCCCTTATGACGGATATTACTTTCATTGCCTCATAAGGGTTTTGCGAGGAGTCTACGTTAAAGGTCTTAGTGTTCTCATCGTACGTAATTTCTACTCCACTTAACTCTTTCAATTTTGGTATAAGAGACTTTACTATATTTATTTTCTCATCTGGTACGCTAATGAACATTGCTACTCATTTAGTTATATTTAATCTCTTTAAAATATCTTCAGTTGGGTAAACTTCAATACCCTTGGAGGAGAAAAACCTGTTCACGTTCTCAATATCCCTAATTAGTAGATCAGTGGCGTTTTCACTCTCTATGGAAATTGCTTGACTTACATCAATTATGTAAACTTTATCCCATACCATTATGTTATACTCGCTTAAATCTCCATGAACCAATTTTGCTTTATTAACCATAATTTCCAACTGGTTAATAACTTCGTCATATAGATCTTTAGTTATCTCCTCTTCTGGAAGCTCTTTTAAAAGAGGGGCTCTCTTTCCGTTTTCTCCAATAAAATCCATAACTAGAATATTTTCTTCAACTAGAATTGGTTTAGGTACATTTACTCCTGCTTCGTACATTATGCTTAAATTCTTGAATTCCTTCCTAGCCCAAGTAATTATAAGCTTTCTTGTATTTGTAGCTTTTATATCTTCGAACCTTTTATCACCAAACGTATACTTTTGAATTGCTCTTTTTGAAGCCGAAGTGGAAACATAATAAATCTTTACCGCATAATATTTTCCATCCATCGTTTTTGCTGGATAAACTTTAGCCTCTTTTCCAGAGGAAATTGCTCCCAAATAATAATCAATATTAAGCTTACTTGCTATTTCCTCTAATAGCACGTAAGTTCTGGGACTTAAAGTAGAATCAACTACTTTAAAAAGATCCTCATCTTTTATTCTTTTTTCAACTTTTTTCTTCTCAAACAATTTTATCCTCTTAGCTGATCTAATATTTCTTTATCGACTATTCCTTCATCAATTAACTTCTTTATCTCATCATGCATATACTTATGGATGATATCTGCCTTATCTGGCTGGAAATCCCAAGGAGCAACTAATACAACGTCCCCTTCTTTTATCCAAGTTTTCTTTCTCATTCTACCCGGTATTCTTGCAGTTCTTTGCTTACCATCCACACAAAGAACAACTATATGCTCTGCCCCAAGCATTTTCTTAACTACGCAAATAACTTCTCCTTCTGCCGGTTTCATTACTTCTCTAACTGGTGCTTCTGGATCTTTTTTTGGCAACTATTTGACCACCTATATACTATTTTCTATTCATCTTAAAAAATTATAGAGGTCTTAAAAGTTCAATAGCCATTGCAGTAGAACCTCCAGTACCATGACAAATGCTAGCAATCCCTCTTTCTCCTTTCATTTTAGATAAAACGTTAATTAAGGTGGTTACAATTCTCGCTCCGCTAGCGCCAATTGGATGACCCAAAGCTATCGCTCCGCCAAAAACGTTAAGTTTATCATAAGGAATTCCTAAATATCTATTTGCTAAAACACTATTAACTGCAAAAGCTTCATTATTCTCAAAATAATCAAATTTAGATATATCCATATTTAATTTCTGTAAGAGTTTCTTAACTGCAAATATAGGAGCTTCTGTAAATCTCCAGCTTTCAATTCCAGCCCAAGAGAAGCCTAAAACTTTAGCTATGGGATCAATGCCTAATTCTTTTACTGCTTTTTCGCTCACTAAAACAAGCGCAGAAGCGCCATCAGATAATTGAGAAGAGTTACCTGCTGTATGAAAACCGTCTTTACTAAAGGCTGGCTTTAGTTTCGCCAATTTTTCTATTGAAGTATCAGCTCTTATGCCTTCATCTTTTGTTATCAACGTTCCATTAACTTCTACTGGAACTATTTCACTGGCAAACAAGCCTTTCTCCGTAGCTTCAGCTGCTCTCTTATGACTTTGATAAGCTACTTCATCTAACTCTTGTCTAGTAAAATTATGAGCTTTAGCTACCATATCAGCTTCTTCTCCCATTAGCTTCATATTAAATGGATCAGTTAAGCCATCCATTAACATTGTATCTACGAATTCCAACTGCTTGCCCATCAGCATTTTTACACCCCATCTAACGTGAGATCTTACTGCTAACGCGGCTTGGCTCATGCTTTCCATTCCTCCTGCTACTACAATATCAGCATCTCCGGTCTTTATCAATTCTACTGCATTAGTTATGCTCATCATCCCAGAAGAACAAACCATATCAACAGAATATCCGTCAATCTCATATGGAATTCCAGCCTTAACTGCAGCTTGTCTTGCCAAGTCTTGACCAAAGGCGGCTCTTAATATATTACCCATAATTACTATATCAACTCTTTTAGGATCAACATTTGCCCTCTTTAATGCCTCTTTTATCGCTATAGCACCTAAATCTACTGGACTAATATCCTTAAATACTCCTCCAAATTTTCCTATTGGAGTCCTAACGGCTGAGGCAATATAAACTTCTGTCATAACATTATATCAGTATTAAAACAATTTAAATTTTTTAAACAACGGCACCTCTTAGGTCAAAGAACGAGTAGTCTGTAATCTCTACATCATACCATTTACCTATTTCTACTCCATTTAAAATTACTGGTATATAATTGAGAGTTCTGCCAATTATTGACCCTTTTTTGCCTTTTTCAGTAGTAATTACTTTTGTTCTCTTATTTAAATACTCTTTATGTATTGAGAGAGAGATATCTTCATATAACTTATATGCAATTTTCATTCTCTCTTTCTTAACAGCGTCTGGAACTTGCTTCATTAATGCGCTTCTAGTATTAGGTCTTATGGAATACATTGCTAAATGAACTCTTTCAAATTTTATTTCTTTCATAAGTTCTAAAGTGTTTTCAAAGGCATTCTCATCTTCTCCTGGATGGCCTATAATTATATCTGTAGTAATGTTAATATTGGGTATTTTACTCCTAGCTTCCTTAACAAGCTCCTTATATTCGTCCACTGTATATTTTCTATTCATTAACTTAAGCACATTATCGTCTCCGCTTTGAACTGGTAAATGCAAAAATTTAAACAGCTTAGGATCTCTCATAGCTTCAAGTATCCCATCGATATCCCTTGCAAATTGCTCTGGGGTCATCATGCCTATTCTTATCATGAAATCACCTTCAATGCTCAGAACCTCGTTAAGTAAATCTGAAAGCTTAATTTTACCGCCAAGATCTAATCCGTAAGCTGCTGCATCTTGTCCAGTTAATTCTATCTCAACTGCGCCATTCTTTACAGCTTCTTTAACTGCTTCAACTATACTTCTCATCGAATAACTTCTTAACGTCCTCCTAGCTAGTTTAGTAATGCAAAAACTGCAATCTCCTGCACAACCGTCTGCTATTGGTATTATTGCTATTTTACCTTCGAAAACTCTTGGAGTTATCTCACTTCTTTCAGCATTTATTGAAAATACCTTTTCTCCTTCAACTGCATCAACTATTTTTGTGAGAGCTTGAGGACCTATTATTGAAGCTTCTGGAGCTAACGTTTTTACTACTCCAGGTTCTGCACCAGAAAAACAACCTGCTACTACAAGTTTTTTACCAAATTTTCTTAGTTCTTTTATTCTAGATTTCATTCTTTCCCCAGTCTCAAGCCTAACGTCACATGTATTTAGCACTATTACGTCAGCCTCGTTAGGATTATTAACTATTTCGTGGTTTCTCTGTTTTAGCAAAGTCATCATTATGTAAGTATCCCCCTTATTTAACGCACAACCGTAAGTTTCGAAGTATACCTTCATCTCAACACATATATAAACCTCTATTGCTTTTATAGTCTTTGTGGGAAAATGGAAGATTATGAATATCTCTTAGATAGAGTTTACTCTAAGTTGCCTAAGAAATCTCAAGTAAGTGAAACACAGACATTACCTTCTCTCATAATTTTTAACGTTGGAAATTCTACAATCATAAAGAATTTTAGCGAATATTGTGACAGAATACGTAGAGAAGATAAACTTTGCATGAGGTATTTACTCAAAGAGTTGGCCGCAGCAGGTTCAATAAATGAATCTGGACAATTATATATTCAAGGAAAATTCTCGTCATCAGTAATAAATACGTTAATGGAAAGGTTCTTAAAGACTTATGTTCAGTGTAGTACCTGTAAGAGCTTGGATACCGTTCTAGTTAAAGAAGGTAAAATATGGTATATACAGTGCCTAGCCTGCGGTGCAAAGAATCCAGTGAAACCACTGTGAGACTATGAAAGTAATCCTAAACGTAATTAGACAAAACGAGCATGTATTTGTTAATGTATGCGAAAAAGAATTACTTGGAAAAGAATTTAAGAATGATAAAGTTATACTTAATGTAAACAAGGAATTCTATGGAGGAGATGAAGTAGATATGGAATACGCTTTTTCATTATTTAATGAAGCAACTGTTGTTAGCATAGTAGGAAATTATCTAGTAGAAGAGGCAATAAGAAGAGGATATGTCCATAAGAATGCTATACTTGAAGTTGCGGGAGTTAAATTTGCGCAAGTTTATAATTTGTGACCTAAAATGCCTAAAAAATTCTGCATAGTTTGTGGTAGGGAAGACGTTGAGCTCATAGATAGAATGTGCCCTTCTTGTTATATTAAAACTAAGAGATTAGTAGAATTTCCACCAGTAATCTTAGGTAAAATATGTAAAATATGTAATGCTGAGTGGATAGACGGTAAGTGGGTAAGATTGGCAGAAACTGAATATGACGCAGTAAGAGACGTAGTATTAAGATACTTAGCTAAGGAAATGATAATCGATAGAAATGTAAAGGATTATAGAATAGATATGATTAAAAAATGGAAGGAGAGAGGTGGAAGGAGCTTTGCTGAGATTGTAGCCGAAGGAAAAGTTGGTAATCAAGCATTCAGATTGAAGAAAAAAGTAGAGTTAAGGTTAACGTACTCCATTTGTGACGATTGTTTAAAAAGAAAATCTGGATATTATGAAGCTATTATCCAGCTCAGAGGAAGAAAAGAATTCTCTGAAGAGAAAAGAGCATTATTTGAATCATTTTTTACAAACGAAATTGTGCATTCTATATCAGACGTTAAAATAAGTAAGGATGGAATAGATTATTATTTCATAAATAAGACTGCAGCAAAGAGACTAGTTTCTACTATAACATCCATAGTTAACGCAGAAATTACAGAAAGCTATGAAAATGAAACAATTAAAAATGGTAAAAGGGAGGCAAAACTTGTCATTTCGGTAAGAATTTAAAGCTAGGTATAGACGAAGCAGGAAGAGGTTGCATAATAGGTCCCATGGTTATAGCAGGGGTTATAATAGACGAGAAAATTGAAGGAATACTGAAAGAAGTTGGAGTTAAGGATAGTAAAATGTTAAGTAGAGAAAAGAGGGAGAAACTATATGATATAATATCAGAGTTTGCAGAAGCCTACATCGTAAATAAAGCGTACCCTAATGAAATAGACTCTAATAACCTTAATGAACTTACTTATACGAAAGTAATTCAAATAATCTATGCTTCATTACCATTACGTCCTAAAATAGTAACCATAGATAAAGTAGGTAATGAAGATATCGTAATAATGAAGATTAGAGAACTTGGTCTAAAGGATAACGTGGTATTCAATGCTGATGTAAAATATATAGAAGCTAGCGCAGCAAGTATAATCGCTAAAGTAACTAGGGATAGGATAATAGATTCATTAAAAAAGATTTATGGTGATTTTGGTAGTGGATATCCTTCTGATCCTAAAACTAGGAAATGGATTATTGAAATGTACGAAAAAGATAAAAATAATCCTCCTCCCATAATAAGAAGGACGTGGAAAACTTTACTTAAGATAGCTCCAAATTATTATATTAATAAGGGTGGGCTTTATGGTTACTAACCTTCCTGCTGAAGCTAAGGCTAAATGGCTAAAAGTAATGGATGCTAAAACGCCAGAAGAGAAGATTAAGGCTATACAAGACTTTCTAAGCTCTGTTCCTAAGCACAAAGGTACAGAAAACTTAGTGTATTGGGCCCGAAGAAGATTAGCCGAACTTAGAGAAGAATCTGAAAGACAGAGAAAGAAAAAGTCTGGTAGTTTTTCCTTTTTTGTAGAAAAAGAAGGAGCTGGACAAATTATCGTCCTAGGAAGAGAAGAATTAAAGAATCCATTAGTTAGGAAAATAACAAATGTAAAGCAAGATCCAAAGGATTTTCCTATCCCGGCAATGACTTACTACGAAGATGTAGGTATTCAGTTAGTTAATCCACCTCCAGTAATCTTGGACTCAAAGCTCATTGTGAGCAAAATAATTGGATTAATAAGAAACACTGACGGTCTCTTGTTTGTAGTAGAAGATAAAAACGAGTTCTTAAAATTTAAAGAATTCCTAGAAAGTAATAATATAATTCTAGGAAAACCTAAAGGAAAAGTAATAATTGAAAAATTAAGAAGTGGCAAAGAGGGTATAAGAATAATACTTCTAGGAAAACTTGTAAACACTGACGAGAACGAAATAAGGAAATATTTGCAAGACTTTGGTTTAAAGTCCGCAATAGTTAAAATAATAGGAGAGGTTAGCCTAGATGATGTGGAAAAATCAATATTTGAGACTATAACCTACAAACCTGCAGTAGTAGTCTCGTTAAACCCATTCGATTATCCTGGAATACCAGTAATAACTAAAATTGATAATCTTCCTAAGTATTTATTTGATAGTCTCGATATAATTAGAGTTTACACTAAGGAACCGGGAGAGGAACCTAGTAAAGATCCTCTTATTCTTAAACGGGGTTCAACAGTACTAGATGTTGCTAAAAAACTTCACTCGTCCCTATATGAGAATTTCAAGTATGCAAGAATTTGGGGTAAATCTGCTAAGTTTCCAGGGCAAAAGGTAGGGGAAGATCACGTTTTAGAAGATAAAGATATAGTAGAAATTCACACAAAATAGGAAATGTAAAGATTTAAATTCTGACATTTCAATTTATTAATATGGCAGTTGGGCTTAAAAAGAAGAATAATGACGCAATTACATTGCCCAAACAATATCAACTACCTATTTATGCATCATTAGTAAAGCTAGGGATAGTAAAATCTATGGCAAAATCTTATGAACAAAAATTACTAATGTCTGGAAGTAGTGAAGATCCGCAACTATTTGCAGCAAAAATTTTCTTTTATTTACTCTTATCTTCAGTGCTTTCTGTAGTTTTAATAGGATTTGGATTATTCATCATCATAAAATTTTATTTAGTGTTTAGATTAGCTAAATACTTAGCATTATCTTTTATGATGATAATTTTTGGTCTTATAATCCCTCCAGTTACTTATCTGGCTAATATAGCAACATTATCTCAAAAGATAGAATCAAGAAGAATAGGGGTTGATGCAGAGCTTTCTGCTTTTACATCCGTTTTCACAATATTTTTAAGATCTGGTTTAACTCCTAGGCTAATGTTTGATAAGCTTTCTTCTTCATCAGCGTTTCATTATATAAATAGCATAACTCTATATGTAAGCAAAAGAATTAGATATTTAGGAGAAAGCGTAGAAGACGCAATGTTACACGCGTCACAAATCTCTCCTTCTAAGCTTTTAAAGGATTTCTTCTTGGCATACGTAACTGCTGTAAGAACTGGAGCTCCAGTTATTAATACAATTGAGGCAAAAGCAAAAGACATCTTAGATCAACTGCAATTAAGAGCATCAATAGCAGCGGATAGATTATCTGGTATTGCGGAATCATATGTAATTTGGTTATCTTCAGGATATATAATGTTCTTCCTAATGATGGTTCTAGAAGCTATTTTTCCAGTAGGAGGAACTTCGATAATACCAATACTAGGTGCAATAGCTGTTACTGTAATACCTTTAGTTAATATTATATTTATCTACGGTGTAGAACAAACTCAGTTAAGATTTCCAGAAAAGAAGCTGAATTATAATCTATTCGTTATATTTCTAACAATAGGAATGATAGTAATGTTTGTATTATTAGTTTTAGAAAAACAAATATTTTACTTCCTTACACTATCTGGCGGAACAGATAATATTACTCCAACAGTAATCGCAATGACCATAGGTTTATTAATAGCCTCCGTTCCTCCTGCAATAATTCTAACTAAGGAACTAAAAGAGGGTACTGGCTATGATCCTTACGTTGTAGGTTTTATGAGAGCCATAGCTGAAGGATTGAGAGCAGGTTTACCTCCAGAGACAATTATCAAAAATATCAAGGATTCGAAAGAAATGGGAAAATTTGGGAAAGTCTTGAATGAAATTTATGCTTATATTACTTTAGGTTATCCATTAAAAGATGCATTTAGAAAAGGAGCAGAAAGAATAATGGATTTCACTTCTAAGATATCTTTAGTTTCGCTGGCAGATATGATGGAAATTGGTAGCATGACTCCAGAAACTATAGAAAGTATAGCAAGACAAATAGAGTCGCAAATAAAAATTAAAAGAGATTACGAAAGCAAAGTGAAAATTTTACTAGTAACTCCATATATGGGGGTTATACTTTCTCTTATAGCTTCAGTACTTTTAGGATCAGCAATTCTTAGTCTCTTATTAGGACAAAAAATCAGTTATGCAGTAGGGCCTCTTATTGAAGCGTCAGTCTTACTACCAAGAGCAATATACATAACAGCAATTTCTAGCATATTTAATTCTTTTATGGCGGGCTTATTGGTAGGAAAACTTGGATCTGGAAAAATAGCCACTGGTTTAATTCATTCTGCAATACTAGTTATTATTACTGCAGTAATGCTGTTAGTTTTATTACATGTGCACTTTGCCTTCTATAAACCTTCAACCCCTACTATATAAAAATTTAAATATGGAAAATACAATATGTTTTTTTAATGAAGTTTAGTTTTCCCAAACTATCTTTTAAGAATAATCAGAATAAAATTACGGTTATAAAGAAAATTGACTTACCTGCTCCTTTGATGCCTATTTCTGCTCAACCAGAGGAGTTAACGGAAATTATATCAGATTATGAAATTAATCTACTTAATATTATTCCTAATGACATAAAAAAGACAATAAATGATGCAAATATTGAACTTAGTATTGCTAATCCACACGTTTTTATAACATATGACCAAGAAAAAGGAATATACAAGTATGTGCTTTTAGAGCCTCCGATGGATTACCCTGCATTTGATATTTATACATTTTTAATTTCAGAAATAGAAAGAAGATTAGTAGAAGAATCTTCTACTATCGATTTAGGAGGAATATTATTAGCTTCTGCAGCAAAAAGACCGGATCTAAAAATAATTCAAGGTGAGAGAGCGGGTTTAAAATTACTTAGTACTAGAGCTAAGGTTGCATTATATTACTTGCTTAGAAATATGTTCGGTTATAATGTTTTAACTCCGCTCCTTGGAGATTTTAGAATAGAAGACATATCTTGTAGTGGATTAGATTTACCTGTTTTCGTTTATCATAGAGAATTTGAATATATTCCAACTAACATAACTTTCCAGGAAAAAATGAAAGTTCTGGATATGGAAGTTGATGGAAAAGAATTATTAGACGAAATGGTATTAAGACTAGTTTCTATATCAGGGAAAACCATTTCGATTGCCGATCCAATTTCAGACGGCATTTTACCTAAAGGAGACAGAATTGCCGCAACTTTTAGATCAGAAGTTAGTGCTAGAGGTTCCTCATTCGTAATAAGAAGATTTAGCGAGAGACCTATTACAATTCTTGATTTAATAAATTCTGGAGTTATTTCACCAGATGTAGCAGCATATTTATGGTATGCAATAGACATGAGAATGTCATTCATGGTAATAGGAGTTACCGGTGCAGGAAAAACTACAGTAATGTCTTCTATATTAAATCTAGCTAAAGACTCGATGAAAATTGTATCAATAGAAGATATACCAGAAATCAGGCTAGCTCAAGATAACTGGGTACAATTATATGCAAGAGCAGCATACGGAGGAAGCGGAAAAGAAATCTCATTAATGGACTTGTTAAAACTTTCTTTAAGGTATAGGCCGGATATTATAGTTGTAGGAGAAATCAGAGGAGCAGAAGCTTACGTGTTATTTCAAGCTTTATCCACCGGACATGGAGGTGCAACAACATTTCACGCATATGACACAGATTCAGCAATAAAGAGGTTAATGAATGCTCCATTAAATATTCCACAAGAATGGATACCAATGATGAATATAGTTATTAACGTTAGGAGATTACCTGTTTATGTAGGAGATAAAATTTTACTTAAGAGAAGAGTTGTTGGAGTTGACGAAATAGTAAACTGGAACGACTTTAGGAGAGTAGTAAACTGGGATGCTAAATCAGATACTCATATTTTAGATATAGAAAATGCAAAGGTTATGAGGAGTAGATTAGAGGAGTCCGGAAGAACACTACAAGAATTAAAAGAAGAATTAGAGAGAAGAGCTCTCTACTTGAAAATGCTAGCTTCTGCTAGGGATATAGTTCAAGATCCAGAGAGTTATAAATTAGTAAAGAAATATATAATTAAATATAGCATAAGGCCAGAAGAGGCATTAGCAGAAGTTAGTAGAATTGCGTCTGTTAAGCCTACTGTACAATAGCTATACTTAAGAATAGAGAAAATAGAATTAGAGACTCAAATATTAATCCTTTTGATAACTCTAAGAATGATATGATAAATAACAGAATTCCGAAGATTCTAATGCATATAGGTAATTCGTCTTTGCTTTTATTCGTTTTTGGAGTAACTCTCCATTTAGTTCCTATATGCAAAAAACCTTGTATAAATCCGAGTAGTGAAGACCATAAAACTACTGAAGAGATCTTATGCAGATTGTAAGAATTTACCTTAAAATTTATTGAATAGACTAGTATAGAAATGAAATAAATTAGTATAGAAATGAAATAAAAGTAAGGTGAAATACTAACTATAAATCCCAAGGCTGAGATCAACATTAGGAAAAATATGAATACAGAATAAATTCCCCACTGAATAACATATAAAAATCCCTCTAATCCTCTTAACCCTTTTCTCAATAGTAATAAACCTTCAAAAAATAATTCTCCAGAGCCATAGGCCCACCTCTTTATTTGAAAATAAAGATCAGATAAAGTAAATGGAGAAAGAGTATATACCACTATATTGTTTATAAATTTCACTTTTACATTAGATAGTGCAAGTCTAATCCCCATTTCTAAGTCTTCAGTGATAGCTCCATCTTTCCACCCTCCTATTCTTTCAAATATTCGTCTTTTTATAGCAAAGGCTGAACCATTAGGAAATATTATAAAGTTCTTTCTATCCCGTGCAAGAAATAGTGCATTCATGGAATGCTCTGTCATTTGATAATAAGCGTTTTCTACGCAATTTCCCTTATTCCTTACTCTTAATCTCATTGCTATTGCATCAAATTGAGTTAAATATTTTGAAATCCTAATAAGAAAGTCATTTTCGACTCTTGCTTCAACGTCTAAAAATACTAAATATTCTCCGGAACTTATATTTACTCCGTAATTCAATGCACCGGCTTTTCTTCCTTTATTCTCACTTCTTCTAATAATTTTTACATTTTCTGGTATTTTGCTTATATTAGATAATATTTCTCTAAACTTCTCTGGTGGATCGTCCGATATTATTATAACTTCATAGTTATCATAATCTATATTTCGCAAATTTTGTATTAATTCGTTAATTGTATCAGCTTCTTCATTCCTTATTGCTATAATAATTGAGATTTTATGTTTATTTTGAGATTGAAGATCAATTCTATTTTCTATTCCTTCTCCCTTAATGGATTTAATATAATACACTTGTAGAAATAACCACGACGACGAGAGTAAGCTCGAAAAAACAAGAAGAAACCCTAAAAAAATCGATACTTGCATTATTTATGATTCCTCTCTATTGCCTTCTTAATTTCCTCCTTAGCTTCTTGTGCAGTACCCCAACCCGAAATCTTAACCCATTTACCTGGTTCTAACTCTTTATAATGCTCAAAGAAGTGGACTAGTTTATTTTTTATTGCATCCGGAATATCTGTAACATCTTTTATGTTAGAAAAAGTAGGATCTACTTTGTCCTTTGGAACGGCGATTATCTTTTTATCAACACCTTCTTCATCAGTCATATAAATTAAACCAACTGGCCTAGCTTCCACTACTGTCCCTGGGTTGAATGGATAATTACTTATAACCAATATATCAAGTGGGTCTCCGTCTTCACTCATTGTTCCAGGTATAAATCCGTAATTAAATGGATAGAACATTGAAGTGTATAATATTCTATCGACCTTTAGCACTTCCTCTTCCTCATCATACTCATATTTTATATTAGAACCCATAGGTATTTCTATAAAAGCATTTACTAATTCTGGAGCTTTAGAACCTGGAGTTACTTTCATAAGTATGTTAAATACTCATTCTTTAAATGCTTTACTTCTTATAACATTCTCTATAAAATCCTTTATTAGCGAGATGGGATAGGCAGAAATCATATTCTCTATTTCTGGTAGATAGCTTTCCGCTATTTCTTTAACTTCATAGCCTTGCTTCATATATCTTTCGCTCTGTAAGTAAGTTGACAGTCTATCGGAAATTTTAGCAATTTTTGACTCTATTGTTTTCTGCTCTTTAAATTCTACAAATAGTTCCTTACCAAATCCAAATTCATCAAAAGCTTCCTTTTCTGCATCCTTCTTATTTATTCTTTCAGTTGTCCATTTAGGCAAATCTCCTAATATACTCTCTCCAGCGTCGTGAAATAAAGCCAATACTGCTGCATGATCAGGATTTATATTTATACCTTTTTCATTCAATTTTCTCGCTAAATAATATGCTATTACTGCTGCCTCAAAACTATGGTCAGCAACAGTTTCACCTATAGCTGGAGGAATACCTTTTTGCATCCATCCAGTTCTTACAAGATTTTTTGACGCGACAATCATTCTTTCTAAATCCATGCTAAAGACTTTTGCATACTAACCTTAAAGATTCTATCATTTCATCAGCACTATTTGTCCAAAATCTTATCATAGCCTCTTTTCCTTTCATGCCTTTATCGAAGATAACATTAGGCAGATTATTCTTTATTCCGTATTGTGTTTTTATATATTCTATTATCCATTGCATGGTTTTGCCTTCTCCGAGCTGAGGTTCTAATTCTCTGTTAATCTCAATAATCTCGTATCCCAAGGATTTAAATGCAGACAAAATTTTCTCATCATATCTAATATTTATCAAAGTGTTTCCAATTCTGTAATTGAGTATTATAGCTAATAAAAGTCTTGCAGTATGAGTCGGATTACCGAAAACTGCAGGATATCCTACTATGACTTTTCTATCCCATCGTCTAATTATTCTCCCTCTAAATGTGGCTATATCATTTAAATCTTCTACATATTGAGGCGAAATACTATGTGCGACATTAGATTGAACTTCTGGTATTAATTTCCAGAATTTTTCTTCGTTTTCTATAAAATCACCAATTTTCGTCATATCTTCAATAACTTGATATTTCTGCGATTTTTTCTCGTTATATACTAGCGGATCAATAGGACCTATGCCATGTCCTATTTCTAGGCCATAATCAATTGCATCTTGCAAAATTTTTCTGGCTTCTCTAAAAGCATTAATTACTTCTTCTCCTTTAGCAATTTTACCAGCTATTACTGATGCAAAAACGCTTCCTGTTCCATGAGTGTCCTTCTTGTTTAACCTAGGATAGCCTATCTCATAAAATTCTTTACCATCAAATAATATATCAAAACTATATTCGCCTTTCATATGACCTCCTTTTATTATTACAAAAGGAACTCCGTATTCTTCGTAAAGTTTTTTTATAGCTTCTTCGGCGTCCTTTATTGTATCTATTTTAATTCCAGAAAGTATCGATGCTTCTACTGCATTAGGAGTTATAATTGTCGATATTTTCAAAATCAATTTCTTATACTCATCAACATCATTAATTAGTTGAGTTCCGTCCTTTGCATAAATTACTGGATCGGTAATAATTTTATATCCAGATAATTCCTCGTTTACCACCTTAAATTGATCCTTATTATAAATCATTCCTATTTTTACTGACTTGATATCAAAATCATTCTTAATGACTTTTATTTGCTTTCTTAAGAAATCGGGTTTCATAACTTCTATGTCCGAAATTCCTTTTGTATTCTGTGCAGTTATGGCAGTTATTGCCATGACTCCATGAACGCCAAGCATTTCAAAGACTCTTATATCAGTTTCTGCTCCAGCTCCATTTCCAGTGTCTATACCAGCTACTGTTAAAGCTACATTCTTAATCATTTATTCTCTTCACCCTAGTATTTCCGGCAACTACCCAAAATTCTCCATCATCTCTTATCTCTAATTTCCAGATACCAGTAGTATTTTTTACGAGTTCTACTGCTTCTTCTACCGCCCTTATTGTATCTTTTCTACCACGTCCCATGCACATAATTAGTAAAACATCGTCTCCAGGTTTCATATTTGATATAACATGAATAATCTTAATTTTTACTATATCATGATATTTTTTCATAAGTTCATCTTCTATTTCCTTTAATCGTCTAATTGTGTAATCTTCATACGCTTCATATCTTAATTCATAAACTCTATGGCCATCAACCAAGCCTTTAACAAAACCCAGATATACTACTAGCGAACCCGCTTCAGGAGGAGCATTTTCCCTAAACTTCCTAATTTCTTCTAATAGATCAAATTTGTTTTTAACCAACTCTCCGCCTGCAGGTGGTGGAAATATTGCTACTTCGTCTCCATCCGCTATTATATTTGAAATTTTTCCATTAACCAAAATTGTGACCTTAACACCATTTATTCCATTCTTTAGTATTTCTTCCATTTTTCTACCATATTTCTCAGATAAAAATTTAATGACGCAATCTACTGTATTACAATTAAGATCTAGAGTTTCCTCATCTTTCCCCGTTATATCTTTAATAAACGCAAAGTACTTTATTTTTATCATTTTTATTTACCTCTCTAACATTCATATTTCTCTTAAAAATTATAAATGTCGTCAAGAGAACTTCAAGAGGATAAATGGCCAGGAAAGTTCGAAATAACAGACGATGATATTAAAGAAGTTGAGGATTTTATGCTCAAAATAATAAATGGGGATTCGTATTATGAGGATCGTAATAACAATAATGAAAACTTACATACGTTAACTTATAATGTAAAGGAACAATTTAAGAAATCATTAACTGATGAAATTCTAGATAAAGGATACGTAATAATGAATAATCAAAATATTTCAATTAATGCACATCCCAATTTAGTAAAGATACCTTTTGATGACGAAAGATCTATAGTAACATTTAAGGATACAATTGAGCTGCTATTATCATTATTTTCTATATATAAGGAAGAAGAAAATATAGAAGATAAAATTCCTAAAAGATTAGTACCTCTATTTATTCTTCTTAAAAGATCTGGACTAATATATTTTGACTGGAAAGACAAAAAATATAAGCTGACAACTAACTATAGATGACTTCTTGTATAATATCTTCTAGTACTCTATCTACAATTACTTTCTTTATCACTTCTTCTAACGCTTTTTTATAATCTTCCGACTCTATGATTTTCTTAGCTTCGTATTCCAGTCTAGGAGAATTAGATATCTTTACTATTAAATCGCTAACAAGCTCAGTAAAATTATATGAATTAACTATATCTACAACTTTCCTAATTTTATCCTCCATTAGTAATTTATTTTCAGATAAAGTTTTCAAAGAATTTACAAGTTCCTTATTTTCTGATAATGATGAGACTAAAAGAGAAGAAAACCTTTTTCTAATTATAGGTATTATCAGAAGTATAAAGTAATTCTTACCACCCATAATCCAATTTATTGTCTTATCAGCGATATCGTCAACAGACGCTAAAACGCCATTCTTCAAAGATGAAATTACATAATCAGTAAATAATTGATCGGAAAATTCGAAGATGGTTTTATCCTCCGCCTTTAAATTCTCCCCTTTTTTAAATAGAGAATATACGGATTGGGTAGAAAATTTCCACGTTGAGAATGGACAAATTGTTATTATATTCTTTTTAAATAAAGGTAGTTGAGCACCCTTATACGACGTAAATAATAAGCCAGCGCATTCATGTTCTTCACCTTCAAAACCTAATTTCTTTGCCCAACAACCTAGATACACTTTCTCTTTAACGTAAGGCTTAATGACCTCATATGCCAAAATTCCTTTCTCACCAGATAAAGAATTATAAACATACAAACCTTCCGGGCAAAGAAAATACACCTTTTGTGCACCTAGCTTATTTTTTATGTCAACAATTTTAGAAACGTCACTCTTAGCTCCTTCTATATCGCCTGTTATATATTTGTCAAAACCGCAGCATTCATTATCAAGAAGCTTTACTCTAGGAGAGAAATCTTTCAATTCCTCTCCTTTCTCTAAAAGAAAATTCATAAAGCCTTCTAAACCTAAAGGATCATATTTTGCTGCACAGCCTACAAACAATAAGTATACTGGATAACTCTTATATTTGGAATCAAGTCGAGCCTCTAACTCCTTTAATCTACTCGGTACTCTATCTATAGGTATAGAAATCTTATCTTTATACCTGCTTAATTGTGGTAAAACCTCAGTTAGTTCAGAAATCTTAATTCCTACAGGACAATAATCATCTTCGTTCTTACATCCAAAGCAATATTCAAAATCCGTAACTCCTGTTAATAGTCTATTTATTTTTCCTACTGGTGAGTAAATAATATTTTTAGTAGTGTTATATGCTAGGCATTTATCAAGACATAGCCCGCAATTAACGCATTGTACGGCATCCAAATATTGCGACTTGATTTTTTCCAAGTTTTTTGGAACTTTTATCTCTTTTTTATATTTTGATAAGATAAACTTATGAATCTCCTTATATTCTTGTAACGAAGGAAAAGGGTATACGGAAGGATTCTTCTTCAAAAAATCAAATAATTTATCTAAATTATCTCTCTTTATATTACCACATATTACATAAAATTTTGAAGGAGAATTATAATTAATTATATACCCTAACTTGCTTTCAATGGGAGATTGGATCAATATAGAATACTCAGAGGCCCTTAAGCAGACTGGAATATAGTCTCTTTTTAAGATAGATTTAACACCGCTATATATATCATTAATTACCTTTTCTAAAGATACTACTTTACCTTTTCCCGTGACAGAAGAATAAAAAGATGGAACGTAATATTTGACAATATTTTCTGTTGGAAAAATTACAGCTGACCAGGCAAAAGGACTTTCTTGATCTAATTCTATTAACTCAGAATAATTAACTAAACCAACTACTGCAGTATCCTTATCTTTTAGCTCATAAACTGGAATTTTATACTTTACAAAACCATATTTATAACTTCCAAATCCAGACCCATTAGTAGATATAAATCCGCCTATAGTCCCTTTCAAATAAAGGGGAAATATAGCTGGAAATAAATTTTCTAACTTCAATCTTTCTATTAATTCTTCAAAGGTGAGTCCAGCTGGAACTTCAGCATAAGTCATCCCGTATTTTTTTCCTATTATCTTATAATAAGATCCATCAGGTAATTTAGTTGCAGCTTTTATTGGTTTTGGATTTAGGTAGCTCAAAATCTCTCCAGACATTGAAGTCAAATTACCAACTACAACTTCTTTTTCATCTGTAGTCATAAATTTTTTCAATGATGAGATATCAAATGTAATAATTGCTCGACTAAATATTGATGAATCTAATAGCAATTTTATCACCTATACTTACTAATCAAAGATATATATTACTTATTCCAAAAAAGTCCAATATGCTAGAAGTTATGGTTCCATTAAGTATTTCTGGAGTATGGTATCCAGTTTTTTCAAATAATCCAGATAAATCTGGATCTATAGGCTTAACCATGGTACTCGAACCTTATTCTAGAGTAGAAATAAAGAGAGGGAATGCAGAAATTATACTTAATGGGAAAAAGATTGACTTCCCGAACTTAGATTTTCTTAAGAATAATCTAGGAAATTTACATTTAGAAATCAAATCAGAGGTTCCTTTAGGCTTTGGATATGGATTAAGTGGAAGCATAAGTCTAGCTTATGCTTTAGGAGCCTCAGAAATTTTTGGCATTATAGAAAGAGAAGCAATAAAAATAGCTCATGAAAGCGAAGTAATAAATAAAAACGGCCTAGGAGACGTAATTTCACAATATGTTGGAGGAGGTTTAGTTTACAGAAAGACTCCTGGTATTTATGGTGAAGTTGAAACAATAAAAATAGATTGGAGACCAGTGTGCAGCAAGCCTCTAGAAAAATTACCTACTACCTCATTACTTAAAAATTCAGAAAGTGCGCTATTTTATATTCAACAATTCCTTAAAGAGAGAACAATAGACAAGTTCTTTGAAGTAGCAAGAAAATTTACTGAAGAATTAGGGTTTCATTCTCCTTATAAAAAATCATTTAGAAAGAAAGGTATAATAGTTAGACTTGACGAGTGTGAAGAAGGATGGACAATACACAAGCCCGCAATGAAAGGGGCATACGTAATTTAATACCCCTTAATCATCCAAGAAGAGAATCTCTTCTAGTTAGGGAAAAATTAGTGGAAGCACTTGAAAATGACATACTTGTACCTCAAGGATTAATTGCTCATGGGAGAGGAGAATGCTTCGATTACCTAATAGGGGAGAAAACACAAGTTTTCGCTGAAAACGCGATAAACGCCGCAGCGGCTACTCTTTTACTAGCTAAATACCCAGTTATTTCAGTTAATGGAAATATGGCAGCTCTCGTAGCTAAGGATATTGTAGATCTGTCAAATGAGATAAATTGTAAAATTGAGATAAATTTGTTTTATAGAGATGAAAAAAGAGTAAAGGCGATAAAGAAAGCTCTAGAGAATGCTGGAGCTAAAGAAGTATTAGGAGATGACGATTTAACGACTATTCCAGAGCTTTTTAGTGAGAGAAGAAAAGTCAGCAAGAAAGGAATTTATATAGCAGACGTAGTACTCTTGGGTTTAGAGGATGGAGATAGAACTGAAGCATTAGTAAGAATGAATAAGAAGGTTATAGCAATAGATCTAAATCCTTTATCAAGAACTTCAATGGCCGCTTCTATTACTATTGTTGATAATATTACTAGAGCTATTCCACTTTTAGTAAAGAAAGTAAAGGAACTTAGGTCTAAAGATAAGGTAGAATTAGAAGAGATTGTTAAGAATTTCGATAATAAGAAGAACTTAGCAGAGGCAATTAAATTCATTTCAAGTAGGCTTGAGGCTCTTTCTGAGGATCTACTAGGTCATTAACCCTATTTTGTACATAGTTTTTACCAATTTTCATTGATACTTTAGTAGCTAAAGCCAATATAGTCTTAATCTTTTCTGCAATATCGTAAGTTTCCTCATACATTGAAGCTTTCCTATATACTTCCATAACGTAATTTAATTCATCAAAGGCAATTTTTTTAAATAATGCCCTATCAACTTCAGATAAAACTGGTTTATTAAGCATAAATCTTAATTTTCTTTCTAACTCTGCCAAATTTAAGCTATTTGCTTGAATTTTGATTAACTGAATCTCTGGGTCCTCTATTTCGTCTCCTATAGCTTCTTTCACTTCCTCAATGTTAATAAACCTCCACCAATGCTGATTTGCTGATTTATAGGTAGTTTCAATTATACCATAATCTCTTTCTAAAGCTCGTAATATCATTTTAGGATCTTTATCTAATCCTACTTCTTGCAACTTCTCTACAAGAGTTTTATAATCAAAATCCCCAAGCTCTTTTTTATCATTACTTTCGGCAATAGATATAGCAGCCTTTAGAATGAGTTTGCATCTCTCTCCGAACCTCAATAAAGCTTCAGTAGTTCTGTCTCTTACTCCTCCAATCATTCATTGATATTCGGTAAAGAAATATATTATCAGTTTAGAAGAATGTAAACAGTATGACGATGGAAGAAATAGCAGTAAGTGTTACTAACCTTAGGAAGAGTTTTGGCAATAAAGAGATTCTTAAAGGATTAACGTTCAGAGTGCCTAAAAATATTATATTTGGGATAATTGGACCGAATGGTGCAGGAAAAACTACAACATTAAGAGTATTAGCAGGAATAATAAGGCATTACCAAGGAGAAGTTAATATATTAGGATTGCCCCCAACAAAAGCTAGAGAAAAAGGTTACATTTCATATATGCCAGAAGACGCATTTCCTTATGATAGATTAACAGGCTTAGAGAATCTAGAATTTTATGCTAAGATTTATGCCAAAAATAAAGATGAATTTGAAGAATTCCTAGAAAAAGGAATACAAATTGCTGATTTAGGAGATAGAATTTATGATAAAACTCAGGAGTATAGTAGAGGAATGAAAAGGAGACTAATGATAGCCAGAACATTAATGGTCATGCCAAAAGTAGCTATTTTAGATGAACCAACTTCAGCCTTAGACGTAGAATCGTCAGTAAAGATTAGAAAATTAATAAGAGAAATGAAAGGGGAAACAACTATAATACTTTCGTCACATAATATGCTAGAAGTAGAGTACCTTTGCGACGAGATAGTATTGCTTAATCATGGGGAAATAATAGCCAGTGGAACTCCAAAGGAGATTGTAAATAAACTTGGAGTAAAAAATCTAGAGGAAGCTTTCCTTGTAGCAACGGGTGGTAAAATTTGATGAAAGATTTAATAAAAAAGGAATGGACTGATGTAAAGAGAGATAGGAAACTTCTACTTGGCTCTATACTATTGCCCTTAATATTATTACCTTTAATTGGAGTAATTCTATTTGCAGCAATAGTTTCCCAACCGCCTATTATAGATATAATAAACGATAATTACGATAATATAAAATATGTAAAGGAATTATGTAGTTATATCCAAAGTAATGGTGGAATAGTCTACATAAATTCTACGCAACCTGCAGATGTAGAAGTTATATTTCCATCCTGCTTTTATGAAAATATATCAAACATAAATAGAACAGCCATAGTTTATATATCGTACGTAATATCTTCGAGGTCATCTGCCTTACAACTTGTTGAGAATGGGTTATATAATATTCTATATAATACTTCAATTCAGAGAATAAAGTACCTAGAGAATATATCTCATACTGAAGTATCCCCTTCAATAATTAGAGATCCTTTAGAAGTTGCACTACTTTATAAATTGCCTACTGGCGAGCAGGCATCTTACCAACAAAGTCAATTCTCTCAACTAGCAAGAATAGTTGCAATTATTTTATTCCCTGCTGCTACACCGGTAATATTCTTTGTTAGCGATAGTATTATGGGCGAAAAAGAGAGAAAAACTCTAGAGTCTCTTCTTGCATCACCCATTTCTTCTAGAGCCTTTATTTTCTCAAAACTAATAATCTCAATAATATTAGGCTTAATATCGTCTATAGGGGATTTAATAGGTTTAGTTGTATTCTCTCTATTTGCTCCCTATATAATAGGGGAAAGTATAACTTTTAGTGCAACTTTTGCTATCCTAGTGATAATAGTCTATCTTACTATGATATTACTTACAGCTTCAATGAGCATTATAGTGCTTTTATTACTAGGCGGGTCGAGTAGGAACGTCCAAATTATAAACTTTATAATAACTAGCTTTGGAATGATAGCCTCGTTCTCTTCATTATTCTTAAACTTTGGAGACTTATCTTATCCTTTATCATTAATTCTTGGAATTCCTTACGTTCAATTAGTTGCCTCAATAATGTTCTATGTATTTGGTTTGATAGAAGAATCCATATTCTCTATATCAATAACATTGCTAGCATCAATATTCTTATTATTACTAGCATCCAGATTTCTTGACTCTGAAAGGCTATTATTAAAATAAGATTTTTTATTATCGCTTACTAAATATATATTATGGGAAATGTAAAAGCATATATTTTATTAATAACAAGTATAGGAAAAGAATTGGATGTAGTAAATGACGTTAAAAAACTAAACGGAGTAAAAGATGCTACGCCAGTATATGGAGAATATGATGTTGTAGTAGAAGTAGAAGCACCTGACTTAAATGAATTAAATAAGACAATTAACCAAATACGAAGAAATTCTTCCATAATTAGAACAGTAACGTTAATTTCGATGTAATTTTCAGTTTTTTAGTTTTTCTTCATTCTTCAGTTCGTCCCTGCTACATCACAAAATAAGTATAAAGGGGGACCCATCCATGTTCATAAGTCCCCGGTACACGAGGACATTATCCCATGGACCCTTCTCAATATGATAAATGTAAGATAAGCTTTAATTATTTTCCTCTCTTTCCTTAAGTTCAACTTCCTCTTCTCCAATATCTTCGTCTTCTATGTTCTTTAATTTTCTCACAAGTTCTCCAACTATTGCATCAAGCTGTGCCACTTTAGCTTCAAGAAATGCTATATTTTCCTCGCACTCAGTATTTTTCTCTACATTTTCTCCTTCTTCCTCCTTCTCCATACCTTGTCTAATGTAAAACTTTACTAAATCAGTTATCTGTATTCCCATATCTTCAGCTCTCTTTCTAAGCTCTTCGTACATTCCTTCTGGAATCGATAAATGTATAGTTGGCACTGTACTTTTCACTCAATAAAAATATATGACAAACTTATATATTAATCTTCCTCATGAAATACTCCTCTTGAAATATTAAGAGAGTCTTATCGCTCCAGAAAATACTTAAACCATAGTACTAAGAAGATATATATTGGATATACGATGAGAGTTGTAACATTTAAGGCAGAAGAAGACTTGTTAGAACTACTAGACAGATATGCTATAAAATATGGATTAAATAGAAGTGAAGCAATAAGGAAAGCAATAGAAAATCTAGTTAAAGACGAAGTAAATAAAGAGACAGTTCCCGTGGCTAGAGTAGAGAAGATTAGACTGTAAGAAGATAAATTGCTTCTTTATCTTCTATTTTCTCAATACCTTTTTTACCTTCTACTACCTTCCATCCTAATTCCTTTATAAAATTATCTACAGGATCCAATGGCATCAAATGGCCCCTAACCCAATAATGCATTGGAATTACTACTTGTGGCTTAAGATCCTTTACTAGAGATGCTGCTTCTTTATAATCAATAGTTATTAAACCGCCTACTGGAATCATTAAAACTGTAGGAGATGAAATCTCTTTAATAAGATCTTCTTTAAGAGGATATTCACCTAAATCGCCTAAGTGTACAATTACATTGCCTTCAGAATCTTCTATCTTATAAATTGCAGTCTCTCCTCTTCTTCTTCCTTTTTCTTTATCATGATAAGCCTTATAGCTGGTTATCTTATAATTTTGATAGCTTATGTAACCATAATATTTCATTTTCATATCATTATAGGATAATATCTCGTAAGCATTATGATCGTAATGATCGTGAGTAATTAAAACTAGATCAACTTTGTCAATACTAGGTTTAGGTAAGCCTATACTACCCCCATCATGAGGATCTATGACAATTTTTCTATCAATGAGAAACATTGAATGACCAAAATATTCAATCATAAAAAGAAATTATTTTACGAGTTCAAAAGCTTAATTGCTATGTTCCTTGCATCTTCTGCACTTATTTTCTCTCCAGATTCGGCCTTCTTTTTAATCTCCATTAAAACTATTCTTAATTTATTATCATCTAGGTGAATTCCTTGATCTTCTAAGATTTTCTTTAATCCGTGAATTCCGCTGTGTTTTCCTAATGCTAATCTTCTAAAATTACCAACTTCTTCTGGAGATATTGGCTCATAAGTTGCGGGATTTTCTATAACTCCATGCACGTGAATCCCTGCCTCATGACCAAATGCATTTTCACCTACTATAGCTTTAAAGTAAGGTATAGGAATTCCACTTAATTCTGAGACCAGTTTGCTAGTTTCATATAATAGCCAAGTTTTTATATTTAAATCATAATGCATTAACTTCTTTAATGCCATGACTACTTCTTCTAATGAAGCATTTCCTGCCCTTTCGCCTATACCATTCACAGTAACGTGCACTTGTCTTGCGCCAGCTGCCACACCAGCTATAGAGTTTGCTGTAGCAAGACCAAAGTCGTTATGACAATGAACACTAACAATCTTATCCCCAACTACGTTAACAACTTTTTTAATTAAATCATAAAAAGTGAAAGGCGTCATTACGCCTACTGTGTCTGGAATATTTATTCTGTCAGCTCCTGCTTGTATGGCAGTCTTTATTGCAGTTAGTAAGAAATCCTCATCAGACCTGGTAGCGTCTTCTGGGCTAAATTCTACAATTAGGCCGTGAGATTTTGCATAGCTTACACTTTCATAAATTCTATCTAAAACTTCTTCTCTTGTCATTTTTAATTTATACTTCATATGTATCTCTGAAGTGGCTATGAATACATGAATACTAGAGAGTCCTGCTTCTATTACCTTATCTATATCATTTCTATTCGCCCTAGCTAGACCAATAACCTCAGTTTTATCTCCTACTTCTTCCAAAATTTTCTTAGTTGCAATAAAATCTCCTTCAGAAGAAGCAGGAAATCCGGCTTCTATTACATCTACACCCAGTTTAACTAATTGATTTGCTATTCTTACCTTTTGTTCAACAGTGAAATCTATTCCTGGAGCTTGCTCACCATCTCTTAACGTAGTATCTAGTATCCTTACCTTATTCGAGAATACGCATCCCTTGCACCACTCTATAAATCTACTTAAATTTTATAAACTTTGCTGTAAAGCCTCTTTTACAATATTTTTTGCGATTTTTAATTTCTCTCTCTTTATCCATGAAATGGGTACATCTGTATCGTACCAAGGTTTAGAAAATTTTCCGATATAGTTAGAGTCAAAATCCATAGCATAAAGTAAAATTTTTTTAGCACCATATATTTTTGCTAAAATAACTGCTCTATCTCCGTCAGTAAATCCGCCAAACATCTTTAACCTACCAAAAGGCATAACTTGACATGTACCTATCACATACTTCATTTTCTTAACTTTTTGTATTTTATCAATATTGTCACCATGTGCTAAAACTACATAAACACTTTTCTCAGGAAATATTTCAATCCCATCCAGGTCTGTAACTACAATATCTGGAATTATACCTTTTTTAACCAAATAGTTAGTTGCCCCATCGGCTGAGATTATTATATCTGCGTCTATTTCCTTAATAGAAGTTAAGCTAGGGCCTGCGCCTACTATTGCGACTTCCTTACCTTTTATTTCCTCTAGTAAATAAGTATAGTCTTCTACTATTAATTGATTAAGTAAAGATGCCGAATAATAATCCTTAGCATATGAAAACCTTAACCATTCCCTAATTTTAGAATAAAAGGATATCCACTTCATTGAATCTTGAAGTATATTATCTCACCATCAACCTTTATTATTTGTAGAACATATTTTCTCTTTATATCTCGGAGAAAAGGATTATTCATAGAAATCTTGAAAATAACATATTCTTTCTTATCTTTAAGATACTCTATCGCTTCTAAAGGATCAAATGAACATTGATCTGAGTCTAAATCAACTATGGAATTCATCAAAAACTTCTTGTACTTTATCAAATATTTTAGTTATCCTATCTAAAGTTGTCTTCACTTCTGCATTTCTTACTACTACACTTGGAGATTTTAACGAGGATTCGTCAATAAAGTTAGTAATACTAAGTTGCCTATCTAGATCTTGAATCTCTTTAATTAAAGATTTTAATGATGGGTCTAAATCTCTGGTCTCTTCTAAATATGATAGAGCATTAACGGAGTCTCCATCCACTGAATATACTCCATATAAGGATAAAATTACACTGGCCAAATTATTAAGGGTTTCATCTAATCTAACTAAAGTATAGTACAGATCGCCTTCATTATAAGCTTCAGTAGCTTCTTTTAACGTCCTAGTACCGCGTAATAAAAACTCTGAAGCTAATGCACTAGAGTTCATATTTCTATCACTTCACCTTTCTTTACTTTACCAAAATCTAAAATTTTCTTATCATAATCTTCTACAATTTTTACATTAGCTTTACGAATATTAGAAATTAATCCCTTAGGATCATAAAGAATATAACCTTTATGAATAATGTAAATCAACTTCGGTATATTATAAGATAATTCCTTAGGTGAAAGGATTATACCATATAATCTAGGCGATTTATGATTTTCTAATACAAATTTTTTGAATTCATCCAATTTTCTAAGTCTGTTATAAAAGAAATTATATATCTCTCCTCTGGCAAATAGAGAAATTTTATCCACATCTTCCAATATTACCAAAATCGCATTATAGTTAGGTTCATAAATTATGCCCTTTAACTTATCGCCGTACCAGTTAAGGATATCTAAGGAAATATTCTCAACTAACTTTAGCATACCAGTTTAATACTAAGCAAATATAAATAAAGTTGTGGATGTTGTAAAAGAATACCTCAATCTTAAACCTAGTAAAAAAATTAAGATTTTAGATATTGAAATACCATGCGATACTGAGTGTTTAAGGAATTCAAATTTTAAGGAACTATTAAATAATGAAAATTTCAAGGAACAGTTAGAAATCCTGGATAGTTTAGAAAATTTAATAGACGATAATATAAATACATTACTTCAAGAACTAGAATTTAGGTTCTCCAAATATCGTATTAATTTGGAAAATCTTGCCTATACTATATATAAAATTGTAGAAGAAGGAGGTAACGTTATAGTAGGCAATAATAGTATAATCTTTGAAGATAAAGTGATAGCTAAAGGTGATGAATTCAACTCGCTTTATGAGATAGCTAAATTAATAGACGAGATTAAAAATGATGAGAATATAAGATCTCTGTGCGATGAAATTAAATATCTAGCAGATTCATTATGGGAGCATTTCAATAAAAACCTCAGGAGGGCCTTAAATGAAAGTTAAGATTGGGATTGAAGGATTTACAATAGATTCCGCTCATTACACTTTATCTTCTCCAGGAGATTCCCAATTACATGGACACACATATATAATAAATGTTGAAGTTGAAGGAAACATAAATCCAGCTAATGGATTTGTAATAGATTTTAATAAATTAAAAGATGAAATAGGAAAAATCATTAAGGAATGGGATCATAAATTGATAGTACCAAAGAAGGATTTGGAAAAAATCTCAATATCTGGTCCTTTCAGGAATGAGATTAAAATTATTGAAGAAGATTATCCAACAGCAGAATATATAGGCTTTGAATTAGCTAAAGAAATATATAATAGAATAAATATGCCAATAAAAATAAAAATATATGAAGGAAAAGATTCTTATGCAATAATAGAATATCCTTAATATACAATGAATCTTAAGCCTATATTATCTATTGGTTTACATCCTTTATCTTTTCTCACTTTAGAAAAACAGTAAATCTTACCATTATCAAACTTAAAACAAGAGAACTCATTCTTTAGACTTTCATGAAATTTATTCACATCGAATAGCTCTCCCTCTTTCCCTTGACATAAATATCCGTCAAATTCAATTCTAGATAAGATTGACTTTCTCAAGAATATGAAAATTCCGCCAAAAATACGTGGGTAACATAAAAGCTTATCTTTACACTCGCTAATTTTCATGCTAGATTTTAAAATTTCTATGACTTCTCCTTCAGTCTTTGTAGGTAAAACTGATATCGAGATAGTATATTCACCACTGTGCAAATAAATTACGTCTGGAACCGAAATGATCATTAATGAATCTTCTTAAATAAGGGAATATCTTGAATATAATTTTTATCTAGATTTCTAGCTATTTCAGCTTTAGCTAATTCGTATCCTATATAAACAGCGTGCTGTTTACTTATATTTACTCTCTTTACTAATTCTCTCCCTATGGATAAGGCTTCGTCTCCCACCAGAGTAATTTTGTCCTTACCATAAAAGGTTAAAGCTATCTTACCGTTAACTAAGGAAATTTTTGCAAAACCTGCGCTATCCATTTCTGGTTCGTTATGCTCTACAGTAATAAAGTCCTTTAGCTCTTCTTCCTCTTCCTTATATCTAACTTTATCCTTTAAAATAAGCAAATCTATTCCTAAATCCTTAGGTACTCTTTTTTGGATTAGAGAAATACTAACCATCTTAGATGCCTCTTTTATTTCCCAAGAACTCCACTTAGTTTTACCTTTTTCCATAGTTAAAAGACAAGAAATGCCCAATTCTCCAGCAATAGCTGTAAGTAACGCATTCATGCCATGGCTATCAGCGTCAAATAGCTCAGTAACATTTAAGGTACCCATTAATATTGGGTATTGAGGTAAAGCTTCCCTTATTCTTTTATATTCTATGAAGCTATCAACCATACCTTGAAGAGGTGGAGATAAAACTGCGTCCAAAATTAGCTTAGTAAAACCTTTACTTGAAAGTATTTTAGTAAGTTTAATTACTATTTCAGATTTATTCTCAACATTAAAAGGAGCTATAACAAAGGCTGCATTGTTCTTAACTTCCTCAAGTTTCTCATAGTTTACTTCATTTATATTAAAAACAAAATCTGCACCTTCTTTTATTCCTTCTATCATTTCCCTTGGTGAATCACTGTCTATTCCTACTATAACTCCCGTATCCTTAGCTTTTCTAATCTTATTTCTTACATCGTCTAGGTCATTGTGACCTACCGGAAATCCTATAACATATACATCAACAAATTCCCTAGTTCTCTCAATTTCTTCCAAAATTCTCTCAATAGACCATGTAGGGTCTAGTTCTAAAAATACTCTAAAAGGAGGTGGTCTCAATGGAATTTTTATGCCTTGCTCAAACGCTACTTCCTGTTTTTCTTCAATCTCTTCTAATGTTTTCAATACTTTTTCTGCCCTTATTTTACCTAAAATTTTGTCTGCAGGATAAACTGTAGATAATTCTATACCTTGGTTTAATGCCTCAAAAACTAGCGGAAGATCCCACGCGTTTTCAGTCCCTTTTACCGTTTTAATTCCAGTTTCTTCTTCTATTATCCTAGCGTCGCCAAAAACTAAACCAGGCAGAATAATTATATCAAAATCTTTTAGATTTTCATTTTTTATATTTTCAAGAATATATTGTACGCTCATCAAAGAGGCCACCGGATAGTTTAAAGCTTTAACCTCAGCTTTAACGTTCTTAATCTTCTTTGCCACTTCCTCGACTATAGGATAAGCTAACTTGCCAGTAATAAGTAATGCCTTCACATTATTCCAAGAGTAATTAACCTTTAAATCTATATATTCTAAATACAATTAATGAGCCTACTTCCCAAAACTGCGGATATAAAACCTGGCGAAAAATTTGACGTAATAATAATTGGAATGGGACCAGCAGCCTACGGTGCAGCCTTATATGCAGGAAGATACATGCTAAAAACGCTAGTGATAGGAGAAACTCCAGGAGGCCAATTAACTGAAGCGGGTGAAGTTGATGATTATCTAGGGTTAATAGGAATACAAGCCCAGGATATGATAAAAACTTTTAATGCACATATCGAAAAATATAATATTCCAGTAATTTTAGATACTGTAGAAAGTTTTAGAAGAGAAGGAGATGAATACGTTGTAAAAACTAAAAGAAAAGGAGAATTTAGAGCAACCACATTAATTGTTGCTGTAGGAGTAAAAAGAAGGAAATTAAATGTCCCTGGAGAGGCAGAGTTCACTGGTAGAGGAGTATCTTATTGTTCAATTTGTGACGCGCCATTATTTAAGAAAAAGGTTGTTGCAGTAGTAGGTGGAGGAGACTCTGCTTTAGAAGGAGCAGAATTATTATCAAGATATGCCACTAAAGTATATTTAATACATAGGAGAGACCAATTCAGAGCACAACCATATTATGTAGAATTAGTAAAGCAAAAGCAAAATGTAGAATTTATCTTAAACTCTGTAGTGAAAGAAATAAAGGGAGAAAAAATAGTAAAGAGCATTGTTGTTGAAAACCTTGTCACAAAGGAGGTAAAAGAGATTCCAGTTAATGGCGTTTTCGTTGAAATAGGGTTTGAGCCTCCAACCGATTTTGCAAGAGCTAATAATCTAGAAGTGGATAGTCATGGCTATATAAAGGTTGATGAATGGATGAGAACCAACCTGCCTGGAGTATTTGCAGCGGGAGATTGCACTGGAATGTGGCTAGGTTTTAGACAAGTAGTTACTGCTACCGCACAAGGAGCAGTAGCTGCTCATAGCGTGTTCACTTACCTAAACGAAAAGAAGGGGAAAAAGTGAATTGATTAACACATTAAGAAAAATTGGAGAGGAAGCTACAAAATACTTGAGAGAATTACACGAAAAGAAAGGTATTGACGAAATAATAGGATACCATCAAGGAGATACTACTAGGAGAGTTGATAAATTTTCAGAGCAGTACATTTTTGATCTTCTAGATCATTCTGGCTATAAATTCTCCTTTGTTTCCGAAGAATCTGGGAGTATATTTAGGGAAAACTATGAATATATAGCGATAATTGACCCATTAGATGGAAGCACTAACTACATAACTGGAATACCTTGGTCATCAGTTTCAATAGCTGTATATAAAAAAATTGAAGAAGGAAAATTTTTACCTTATGCTGGAATAGTTGCAGAAGTTTTTGGTAACAATATTTACTCATATGATGAAAACGGAGCATATATAAACAATGTGAAGGTAGATAAGAGAAAACCTACTGACAAGATAGTACTACCCTATTATAATAAAGACAAAATAAATGAGGCATATTCGATCATTTCAAAAGTAGGTAACGGAATAAAAATAAGGACATTAGGCTCTGCTTCACTCGATATGATACTTGTCTGTACTGGAAGAGCGTATCTCTATTTTGATATAAGGGGCAAACTAAGAAACGTTGATATTGCTTCGTCAAAAGGATTTTGCGAAAAACTTGGAATAAGATCTCTAGATTTAAAAGGAAGAGAAGTAACATTTAGTTTAAAATACGTCGACGTCATTCCAGAAATAATAGTTACTTCTGATTCTGAGTTCCAGAACTCTTTTTCTTCCTATTCTTAATTGAAGGCTTTATTTTATTTAATGCAATTTCTATATCCTCTTTGGTTATTACTCTATCCTTATTTCCTCTTATAATGTCCTTCAAAACCCTTATCTTAGCTTCTCTAGCCACTGCTGCTAAATCTGCTCCAGTATATCCCTCAGTACGTTTTGCAATTTCTCTGCAATCAACTCTGTCGCAAACGTCTTTTCCAAGATATTTTTGTAAGATGTCTAGCCTTTCTTCCTCATTTGGCAAATCCATGTGAACTATTATATCAAATCTTCCTGGCCTAAGTAAAGCCGGATCTATAGTTTTTACTCTATTAGTAGTTCCTATAACTACTACTTCTTTCAAATTCCTTATTCCGTCCATTTCAGTTAACAATTGATTAACGATCTTTGAGGAATCATTACCGTCTTTTTGAGACCTTTTTGAAGCTATTGCGTCCAATTCATCCAATAATATAATAGAAGGCTTATTTTCTCTAGCTCTATTAAATACCTCCTTTAATATTGATACGGCGCCTTCATATCCCTTATACATGATTTCTGCAACACTAACAGAAATTAATTTAACATCTAGCGTCTTAGCTAATGCCTTTGCCATCATTGTTTTTCCTACTCCAGGGGGGCCATAAAGTAAGATTCCTCTTATTGGCGGTACTCTCATTTGCTCCATTAATTTTGAATATTTTAATTGTAATTCTAGTAATTCCTTCAGTTCAGTTTTAACTTTTGTATATCCTCCAATATCGTCTAAGGTTATCTTATCTTCTATTTCAGACTCTAAATCTTCTCCTTTTCTAGATCTTCTCTCAAAATCTAATCTAAACTTTTCAAAATCTTCAATCATTTGTAATGTTATACTTGGCTTGTACCTCTGAATTATTTCCATGAAATCTTTCATGGTTATTTTAACATCTTTACCAGTTTGCATTGCTTCTATAGCTGCCTTCCTAGCTGCTTCTTGACATATGTTTGCTAAGTCGGCACCGCTGTATCTTTCTGTCATATCCGCTATCTTATCTAAATCCACGTCCTCTGCTAGCGGCTTATTCTTGCAATGTATCTTCAAAATTTCTTTTCTAGCTTCTTTATTTGGAGGACCAACGTAGATTAATTTGTCAAATCTTCCAGCCCTCAATAACGCCTTATCTAGAAGTTGAGGAACGTTAGTTGATCCAACAATTATTACTCCATCTTCACTATTCAGCCCATCAATTTCTGAGAGCATTAATGAAAGTAATCTAGGCGTAACAGAATCTCCGGTATGGCTTTCTCTTTTAGTTCCTATTGTATCTATCTCATCAAAGAAGAGTAAACAGGGAGCATTCTTTCTTGCATTTGCAAATAACTCCCTTAATCTGGCTTCGCTTTCGCCGTACCACTTGCTCATTATATCGCTGACATTAACATATATGAAATTTAACTTTGCATCGCTGGCCAAAGCTCTCATCATTAAAGTTTTTCCACAGCCAGGAGGTCCAAATAATAATATACCTTTTGGAGGTCTTAATCCATATTTCAAAGCTAATTCTTTATTTTTCAATGGAAATTCTACATATTCTATTATCTCTTTCTTAACGTCTTCATATCCTCCAATATCATCCCAACTAATTTTCCTTTCTTCATCTTCCCCTTTCTTCTTACCTTTAAGTTGTAACTGCGTAGCTTTCTCGCTTGTCATGAAGTTAGTAGTAAATCTTTTAAATATCCCCATAAGTATGATACCAATTATAGAAAGTAATATAAAAAGTATGATGATGTCATAAGTGTAGCTTAAGTTCATGAGCTATCAATAAAATACTTCTCTTCGCATCTATTTAAGATTACATTAGATTAATTTTACTTTCTTTTCTTTAGGTCTGACAAAATTTTCATGGCAGCATTATATCCTGGAGCGCCAGTAACACCTCCACCAGGATGGGTTCCCGAACCGCACAAATACAATCCATTGATAGGAGTAGAATAATTACTTAAGCCTATTGTTGGTCTAAATACATAAAGCTGGTCTGGAGTCATGTCTAAATGAAATATATTACCTTCCCATATTCCAAATCTCCTTTCAATATCTAAAGGAGTTAGAACCTCATACTTAACTAGTTTAAAGTTAGGAGCGAATTCCCTAATTTTATCAAAAGTTATCTCAGCTATTTTATCTTTAATTTCATCCAATTTTTTATTATATGGAAGATATTGCCCGAAAATTGAAATAGAAAACTTTCCCGGAGGGGCGACAGTAGGATCTACAGAAGATTGTATATTTATTGAAAGCCATGGTTCTCTGGAGTACCCTAATACTTTAGCATCTAAGTAACTTTTCTCTATATATTCAGTACTAGGCATTATTAATTCTGAAGCTATATGCTCTGGCGATAAGGATTTTCCATTTCCAAAGTCAGGTAATTCCTCGGAATAGCCAACTATTTTAAAAGAAACTCCAGTAGTTTTCAAAGACCTTATTCTTCTAATTAATTCATCATCAACTTCAGCATTCTTAAGCAATTTAAGGAACGTAGTCTTAGGATCTGCATTCGAAACAACAATTTTAGATTCAATTACTTTTCCAGAGCTTAATTTTACGCCTTTAACTTCTCCCTTCTCGACTAGTATTTCATCCACTGGAGAAGATTCAAAAATATCTACTCCAACACTTTCTGCAGATTTTTTCAAAGCTTGAGTAACTCCGCCCATTCCCCCCTCAACGTATCCCCATGCGCCTTTTATTCCATTAACTTCGCCTATAACATGATGAGCTAGTACGTACGCAGTTCCAGGCATAGAAGGTGATGCATAAGTTCCAACTACTGCGTCTTCTATTAAAGCAGAAATTACTTCATCTGATTCGAAAAATTCTGAAAGCAGACTTTTGCCATCAGTTACAAATGTTCTAGCAATAGATAATGCTGTATCTTCATCTATCTTAACGCTCTTTAAAAGGCTTAAAAGCTCATCAATATTTGATAAATTCACCGGTGGAGAAAGCATAAGTAAATCAGCTAGATCGTAAAGTGGATCCCAAAATTTTACCCATTTTTCATAATTTTTTGCATCATTTTTAGAGAATTTTTCTATTTCCTTCTGCGTCTTTTTTATATCAGACCATATATATAGTTTTTTACCATTCTCAAAAGGCACGAATAATCCTGGATCTTTAGTATAAACTTTTAGTCCAAATTTTTTTAACTGTAAATCTTCAATAATTTTGGGCCTAAGTAGACTAAGAACATAAGCTCCAGTAGATACCTTTATTCCTGGCCACAGTTCTTCAGTTACCGATGCACCGCCTACTATTTCTCTTCTTTCAAACACGGCTACTTTTAATCCTTCTCTAGCTAGGTAATTTGCTGTTACTAAACCGTTATGTCCTCCACCAACTATTATAACATCATACATGATACTTTCTTCTTATAAACCAGGTTAATATTGATAATCCCGCTCCAATGCCTGCCAATATTATTGCAATTATAGCCCCATATAATAGAATCTCTTCCATTTACCAGTTATTTTATAAGGATATTATTAAGATTATGCATATGAGTTTAGAACTACCAAACTATGAGAAGAACATTTATTCGCTAGCTTGCGGAATAGCCGACTTTCTGGGAGTAAAGAGGAACTGCCTAAACAAGCTTAATATCACTGGAAAAAGGTTAGCTTTGGTTCTTCTTGACGGATTCGGATGGAATATAATGAACAGAGCAGGAGTAGTAAAGAAAGAGGCTGAAAAAATCCAAACAGTTTTTCCTTCAACAACTTCAACTGTTTTAACTACACTATTTACTGCATTAACTCCTGGAGAGCACGGAATTTTAGGGTATAATACTTTCGTTAAAAGGCTTGGAGGAATAATAAATACGCTAAAATATACGCATCCATCAATAGATGAAAGAGATTCCATTCAAGAAGCTGTGCCCTTTGAGAAAGCTTTTCCTGAAGTAAAAAGCTATTTAGGTGAAGTTAAAGATAGAAAGACCATAGAAATAGTACCCAAGGGAATAAGTAATACTCAATTTAGTAATGCTACTCACGGCAAAACTTCTGAAACAAAAGAATATGCGGACATATGGGATGCTGTATACACTTTCACTCAAGTTCTCCAACAGAACTCTTATGATTTTATTTACCTTTACATTCCAGACGTAGATACTTTAGCGCATAAATATGGGCCCTATGCAGAACCGACCTTAAATGCCGCAAAAGAAATATTTGAAAGCGTTTATAATGTTTCAACAAAATTAGCTAACGTAGGAAATTATACTATAGTAATAACCGCAGATCATGGGCATGTTGAAGTTACAAATAACGTTAATGTTAACGATGATAAAGAATTCCTTAGTATGCTAGAAATTCCTCCTTATGGAGATTCTAGAGCACTATTCTTAAAAAGTAGATATGACATGAAAACATACTTATACCATAGGTTTAATCTTAGAGTATTTACTAAAGATGAGTTTCCAACTCTCTTAGGAAGAATAGGCAATGTAGAGCTACCAGATTATATTGCAGTTCCTCTTGATAATACTGCTTATATTTTTGACTATAAGGAGAACGGAGAATATGGCAAATTAAAGGGGCATCACGGGGGTCTTCTACAAGAAGAATTTGAAATTCCTCTGGTGATGATTAATGGTTGAGTATTTTATTCCATCTTGGGATGATATAGAAGATAGTATATTTAATGTGAGTGAAAAAATTATCAAAGATTACAATCCTGATGTTATTATAGCTATATTAACTGGAGGAGTAATTCCAGCAAAGCTAATTTCAGATATAATTGGAATAAAAAATATAAAATATATAGAAATAAAATTTTACAAAGAAGTAGGAAAAACTCAACCTAAACCTACTTTAAAAGCAATTTACGTTGATAATCTAGAGAATAAAAATGTCCTAATAGTAGACGATGTTTCGGATACTGGAGAAACTCTGTCTGCTGTATCTAGAGTTATAGAACTATTTAACCCACAAAATATAAAGTCTGCAACTATTTACGTTAAACCTTGGTCTAGAAAATATCCAGATTATTACGATAAGGTAGTAGACAAATGGATTGTATTTCCTTGGGATAAATGGGAAGCTGTAAGAGAGCATAATGAGATTCCAGTAAAAAATAAGGATAGATTTCTCAAGAGCTTTATTAGAAAATAATTGGCTCTTTATATTCTCCCCATACTTCTCTAAGCACAGAACTTATCTCGCCTACAGTAGCTCCGGCTTTTATCGCATCTAAAACATATGGGAACAAGTTACCATTTCCTTCGGCAGCTTTCCTTAGCTTCTCTAGCCTATCCTTCCATTTAATATTGTCTCTATTTTCCCTGTATTGCTTTAATCTAGTAATTACTCTCTCTCTAACGGCAGGATTTACTCTAAATATTTCAGTAGTTCCTATCCAATCTGGCTCATAAGCAAAGTTAACCCCAACTTTTATTATATCTCCTTCTTCTATCCTCTTCTGAAGTCTGTAAGAACTTTCAGCTATTTCAGCTTGAGGATATCCTTTTTCAATAGCCTTAAGCATTCCGCCCATCTTTTCAATATTATCAATAACTTTCCAAGCTCTTTCTTCTATCTCATCTGTTAGCCATTCAATATAATAGGATCCAGCTAACGGATCTACAGTTTCCGTAGCTCCACTCTCGTAAGCTATTATTTGTTGAACCCTAATTGCTATCTTAGCTGCCTTCTCACTCGGTAAAGCTAAAGCTTCATCGTATGAATTCACGTGCAGACTTTGAGTACCACCTAAAACTGCTGCTAAAGCTTGAAGAGTAGTTCTAATAATATTAATTTCTGGCTGTTGTGCTGTTAGCTCTGCACCTCCTGTTTGTGTATGAAACTTTAATGTCATAGAATCTGGTTTTTTGGCATTGAACCATTCTTTCATAATTTTAGCCCACATTCTTCTGGCAGCTCTAAATTTTGCAACTTCTTCAAAAATGTTAGTATAACCTGCAAAGAAGAAAGACAAAGTAGGAGCAAAGTCATCTACATTTATTCCTCTCTCTAAAGTTTTTCTAACATACTCAATTCCATCAGCTAAAGTAAATGCTACTTCTAGTATCGCGTCCGCTCCAGCTTCTCTAATGTGATACCCACTAATACTAATTGGATGCCATTTTGGAATATTTTTATAAGAATACTCAATTAAGTCTATAGCATACCTTAAGGAAGGCTCTGGCGGATAAATGAAATTCTTTCTGGCTATGTACTCTTTCAATATATCATTCTGTACTGTTCCGTCTAGGACTTTTTTATCGATTCCCCTACTTTCTGCTGTTGCTATATACATGGACATTAATTCCATTGCAGTAGCGTTTATTGTCATTGAAGTAGTTACTTTATCCATAGGAATTTGGTTCATTACTAAATCCATTTCCTTCCAATGAAACATTGAAACACCTACTACACCTACTTCCGTGAAGGCTAATTCTTGATCTGGATCCAAGCCTAATTGAGTAGGTAAATCGAAAGCCATGCTAAGTCCTGTTTGCCCAGCTTCCAAAAGTTTCCTAAACCTTAAATTAGTGTCTTCTGCAGAACCAAAACCAGCATATTGTCGTATAGTCCATATTCTTCCTCTGTACATATTAGGATAAATTCCCCTAGTGAAAGGATACATTCCCGGGAAGCCTATCTTGTCCACGTAATTACCTTTTAAATCTAGGGGTGTATAAAGAGGCTTTACTTCTATTCCAGAAGGTGTTATAAATTTTTGCTTTCTTTCCTTTCTTTTTGCTATCCAGCTAGTATAAAGATTGTTCCATTCCTTAATTTTCTCGTCTATATCCATGATAATACCCAATATCTAATTGTTTAAACACTATAAAACCTTTGCTTTTTAATCAAATTTATAAATTAAAATGAGTATAATAGAGCATGGAAACTCAAACTATAGACCATATAGGCATAGTGGTTGAAAACATAGATAAAGCAATAGATTTTTATGAGAAAAATTTAGGAATGAGATTAATAGATAAGGAAGAATTGAAAGATAGAGGAATAAAGGTAGCTTTTATGGTTGGTAAAATTGGAGAATCTGCAGTAGAGCTTTTAGAGCCAATAAACCACGATGATATGAATAATACTGTAGCAAAATTTCTAAAAACAAAAGGCCCTGGATTACACCATTTAGCAATAAGAGTCGAAGATATAAATAAAGCATTAGAAGATTTATCTGCAAAAGGTTTACAGCTAGTGGATAAGCAACCTAGACCTGGTGCAAGAGGTCACTTAGTGGCGTTTATCCATCCTAAAAGCGTAATGGGGGTATTGCTTGAACTAGTGCAAGAGAAGCATTAAGTTAAGAGCACTGTCTAGTCAAATTATTTCGAATTCTTTTACTCAATTAAAATCTCAGATTTACCTAGTAAATTTTAAATCTTCACGTGGAGAATATATATTTGGATCAAAAATGCCCTCAAAGAAAAAAGGTGACATATTTGATTATTTTGACGAAATAATAAGGCAGATGGAAGAGGAATTTGAAGAATTAGAGAAGGAGTTCTTTAAAGCAGCAGGTAAAGGAGAAGTAAAGACTTTCGGTCCTTACGTTTACGGTTTTAGTATGACAATAGGACCAGACGGAAAGCCAATAATAGAAGAATTCGGTAATGTAAAGAGACTAGGAAGTAAACCGATATTAAGTGAAGAAAGAGAGCCTTTAGTTGATGTTATAGAAAAAGGCGATGAAATTAGAGTAGTAGCAGAAGTTCCAGGAGTAGATAAAAACAATATTAAGGTAAGACTTAATGGCAAGACTTTGATATTATCAGCACAAGAAGGAGATAAGAAGTACTATAAAGAAATAGAATTACCAACAGAGGTAGACGAAAATTCTGTAAAGGCTACCTATAAGAATGGAGTCTTAGAAGTTGTATTTAAGAAAGCTAAGGTTGAGTCTGGGAAAGAGATAAAGATCGAGTAATTTTTACTTTCTCACTTTTTATAAAGCTTAAACCAGATGAGTCTTCTATAATTAAGGTAAACTTTCTTTTACCTTCTTTTGCCTCATAAACGTCATGACAGTCGTTTTCTTGACATAAAGATCCTAGGTTCTCTAAGAAGTCTTCTAATATTCCTTCAACTGTAGATAAAATTCCTTGTGAAGCATCTGCGGGATAAATTTCTATTCCTAATTCTGGAATTTTAACTATAGCAAAAGGCGATCTATAAACCATTACGTTTAAATCCTCTTCTTTTTCTACCACAAATTCCAAAGTCTTAGGTCCCCTAGTTTCGTAAGGTTTAACGTCTCTAAATTTATAGTTGCAACTGGTGCATTCCCAATTTGATAAAACTAACTTACCTACTTCTCCTGCATCGTAAAGATAATCTCTAGCAATCAGCGTTTCGTTCCCACAAACTGGGCACTTAAGTTTTGCCTCAAATATTAACTTAGGTTCCATAATCTCAACCAAAGCTTATTTGGTAGTATTTACATATATTATACTGAGTAAAGTGGTGAAATGAAGCTTCCACGAGAAAATGATATAGGAAAAATAGAATATAAACTTATTCTATCAGACGTATCAGAAGAGCGACTGCAAGAATTAGCTACACAAATGAAATATAGAATTGAAGAAGGCGGAGGAGAAGCAATTTATGTTATAGGAGTAAGCGATGATGGAGATGTAATAGGATTAAATAAGGAGGATTTAGAACGCACAATAGATGTATTGGAAAAAATAGCAAAAATGATAAATTCTAAGATAGTACATAAAAGAATTGTAGAAATAAGAAAAGATAAATATGTAGCGGAATTACTAATAAGATTACATAAAAGCGATTTGCCTATCCAAGTTAATGTTGCAGTAATGGGCCATGTAAATGCAGGAAAAAGTACTATAACGGGTACTCTAATTCTAGGGAAGCTTGATGACGGTAATGGAGCATTACGTGCAATGATAGCTAGATACCTTCATGAAGTTATAAGTGGAAGAACTTCATCAATAACTTTAAGGATCTTAGGTTTTGATGACGAAGGAAGTATTGTAAATCACAGTTGTAGAGATCCGCTAGATGAGGCAGAAGTTACCATTAAAAGTTCTAAAATAGTAAGACTAATAGATCTTGGTGGTCATGAAAGATACTTGAGAACCACATTAAAAGGACTAATGGGTTACGAAACAGATTACGTAATGCTAGTGGTTGGTAGTGATGATGGCTTAAGCATAATGGGAAAAGAACACCTAGCAGTTGCTTCTGTACTTAAATATCCTGTATTTATTGTAATAACTAAAATAGATAAATTCCCTAAAGAGAGAGTAAACCAAATAATAAATGATATAAGGAATGTGCTTAGGATTCCGGGTATAAATAGGTTTGTCATGGAAGTTAATGACGAGGATGATTTATTAAACGCGATAATAGGTGTAAAAACTGGAAGAGTTGTCCCAATATTTAAAGTTTCTAATGTAAGCGGAGAAGGAATAGGATTGCTCACAAGGTTCCTTTACTTGTTACCGCCAAGAAAGATAATAACACAATCTAACGATACATTAGTTTATATTGATGAGATATATAATGTATCTGGAGTAGGACCAGTAGTTCTAGGTTCAGTAGTAAGAGGGAAAGTTCATCCTAACGATACCGTATATATTGGGCCAGTAGATGGCGGAGAATTCTTACAAGCTAAAGTAAAGAGTATTCAAATCAATAGAGTATTCGTAGACGAAGCCAGTCAAGGTAGCATAGCAACTTTTGCCATACAAGGTGTAAATAGGGAAATCTTAAGGAAGGGTATGATATTAGCTGAGAATAATAAGCCAAAAGCTACACAAAGTTTTACAGCAAAAGTCATAGTACTTCATCATCCTACCACAATAAAAGAAGGCTACGTTGCAACTTTACACTTATACACAATAAGGCAAGCGGTAAAATTTGAAAAAATAGCTAGAGGATTGTTAAGAACTGGCGAATCATCTGAAGTTGAGCTAAAATTCCTTTACAGACCAGAATATATCGAAAAAGGACAAATTTTCATATTTAGAGAAGGTAGAACAAGAGGATTAGGAATTGTTACTGGAATTAATAGCTGAGACTGAACAAGAAATTATTTGCTTTGTTAATTCTTTAGCTTGTTTTGCTATTGTATTCCCTAAAGCTTTTGCAAGACTTCCTGATAACTCATATTCGGCTTCCCAAGATAATTTGTGATCTTCTATTGTAACCACAGTAATTATAGTAACTATTATTCCAGGACCTTTGACTTCTATTTTATCAAAGACCTTATTGTCCTCAACTTTGTGCTCAACTATAGTCCCTTGGACTTCAACAGTGAGCGGACCTACTTTTACCGATGCAGAAAATTCTTTATCGTTAATCTTACTTATTCCAGGAGTGCACTTCAAAAGATTCTCATAATTACTAAGAAATTGTATAGCTTTATCTTTATTAATTATTTTTTCTTCCCCAGTTATAATACTCATGAGATCTCTACCTTTTTCTTAATACAATCAAAAAGTTGATTCAGTATCTTATTTAATGCAGGTTCCATTAGCCTAGCTCCTGCAGAAGCTAATATTCCACTAACGTTCACATCTGCTGTATAATTAATTCTACCATCTTCAACTACAATTTTTGCATTTATATTAACATTACTATTCATCCCAGTGCCTTGAGCCTCAAGATCAAATCCCTCGTTAGTTCTCTGCATTTTTACCTTTGCCGTATAGTCTCCTTTTATAAATCCTATTCCAGCAGTACCTTTTACAATATACGCATCCCCATCTTTCTTTACATCTTTAATTCCAGGGAAACAAGAAGCTACTAATTCTATATTCCCTAGAAAATTTAAAATAACTTCCTTTTTGGCATTAACTTCAATACTTCCTTGATAGCGCATAAACTACTTTACTGTTAATAAGTTATATATCTTTAATGAAAATCGGTGCAGTAATTCTAGCTGCTGGCGAAAGTAAGAGATTCGGTAAAAATAAATTACTTGAGAAAATCAACGGAAAGAGTATTATAGAGAATGTCTTGGAAAATGTTGACATAGAAAGAGTTATTGTTGTAGGAAAATATGCAGAAGAGTTACTACCATATTTAAAAAATGAGATAGTAATATATAATCCTAAATGGAAGGAAGGTATCTCAAGCAGTATAAAACTAGGACTCAGATTTTTCCAAAATTATGATGGAGTACTTATAGTTTTGGGAGACATGCCCTTTGTAAAGAGAGAGGATATACATAAAATAATAAACACATTTAATCTAGACTGCAATGCTGTAATTCCTACTTATAAGGGAAATTGGGGGAACCCGGTATTATTAAATAGAAAAATTTTCGACAAAGTTATGGAAATAACTGGAGACGAGGGTGCTAAAAAAATCTTAAAAACTACAGAAAACTTATGCTTCGTCGAATGTGACTACGGAGTTATTGTAGATATAGATACAGTTAATGACCTTTTAACTTTTGAGAAGCTTCCTTAACTGCTTCTATGATATTTTGATATCCAGTACATCTACACAAATTCCCAGCTAAGCCTTCTCTAATTTCGTCTTCTGAAGGAGATGGATTCTCGGACAGTAACCAATAACTCTGCATTATCATCCCTGGAGTACAGTAACCACACTGAAGAGCATGCTTATCCCAGAAGGCTTCTTGAATAGGATGCAATTTACCATCTTTTGATAATCCTTCAACAGTAAGAATTTCACTACCATCCGCTTGTACAGCCAAAACTGTACACGATTTTACTGATTTGCCATTAATTATAACAGTGCATGCTCCGCAATTGCTTGTATCACAACCTACGTGAACGCTGGTAAATCCTAAATCTCTGAGAACGTGAACTAACAATTTCCTTGGCTCTACTTCAGTTTCGTAATCTTTTCCATTAATTTTAAGGTGAATTTTTACTTTTTCGTCCTTCTCTATTATTTTCATTCCAATCACCTCTTTAAAGCATCTAAAATTGCCCTTTTTGCCATAATTTTAGTGGCTTTCCTTTTATATTCTGCACTTCCTCTAATATCTGATGTAGGGTTGGATTCATTAGCTACTTCTTGAGCAACTTTATCAATTATCTCATCATTAATTTTCTTACCCTTAATCATATCCTCAGCTATTTGAGATCTGTAAGCTTTATTATTGACTCCAGTAACTCCTATCCTAAAATCTTCTATTTCGTCACCATTGGTTTTTATTAAGACTGCTACACCTACTATAGCAAAATCTCCTGCTTTTCTCTCTAACTTCTGATAAGAATATTTATATCCAGATACGGTAGGAATGGAAATCTCAGTAACTATTTCTCCTTGGGATAAATCTGGAGTAAACATGTCTTTATCAAATGAAGAGAATTCCTCTAATCTTTCTCCAGAAGGTCCTTTAATCTTTACTTTAGCATCTAAAACTAAAAGAGCTGCTGGATAATCTGCTGATGGATCCAAGTGAGAAATACTACCACCAATTGTTCCCATATTTCTAACTTGAGGATCTCCAATTTTAGATGCTACTTCGCTTAACAAAGGAATTTGCGCCTTTGATATCTCATAATGGGTAATTGTTGCTCCTAATTTGTATTCCTTTTCTTCTTTATTCAGATAATGAAGCTCTTTAAGTTTAGTTATATCAATCAAATAGGAAGGTCTAATTATCCTAAGTTTTAACATTGGAATTAGGCTATGTCCACCAGCAAGAACCTTTGCGTCGTCATGAGTCTTTAGAAAGTCTATTGCCTCATTTATATTGTCAGGAATCACGTAGCCTATTTTTGGAGGATACATATCATCTTTTCTCCAAGTTATTATTTATCTTTTACTTATTCTTTACGAACTTTTCAGGATTCTTTTTAAACTCGGCCATGCACATAGGACTGCAGAAGTAATATGTTATACCTTTGTAAACATATTTATAACTAGTATTTTTAACCTCCTCTCCGCATACAGGGTCTTTCATAATTAAATCATGAGAGCTTCCATAATTTATTTCTTAATTTCACTACTTCTCCTACTATTATGATTGCTGGAGACGAAATATTCTCTTTTCTTACTGCCTCCTTCAACTTACTTAAGGAAGTTATAACTACTCTCTGTGAAGGAAGAGTCCCATTTTGTATTATAGCCACTGGGCATTCTGGACTTCTCACCTTTTCTAGGCTTTCTTGTAACTCATCGATTTTATTTATTCCCATTAGTATTACTATAGTTCCTTTTTTTGGAATATAATCTAAGTCAATAATTTTATCACCTGCTCTAGTTCCAGTAATTACTGTAAAGCCTGAAGAATACCATCTACTAGTTACTGGAATTCCGGCGTAGGCAGGAACTCCTATAGCGCTACTAATTCCCGGTATAACTTCACATGGAATACCTTGTTCCATCACAAACGCGCATTCTTCCTCTCCTCTGCCAAATACGTATGGATCTCCTCCTTTCAACCTTACTACTATCTTACCCTCTTTTGCCTTCTCAACTAATGTAGAATTTATTTTATCTTGTAGTTCGGCCTCCCCTAAACTTTTACCTAAGTAAATCAATTCCGAATTGGGTTTGCATTCTTTTAAGAGCTCTTTAGAGACTAGCCTATCATATATTACAACGTCTGCCTGTTTAAGTATTTTTAAAGCTTTGAGAGTTATTAAGTCAGGATCTCCAGGACCTGCACCAACTAGGTAAACTTTACCTATCATTTTAAAAAATTGAGATAAGGAACTAAATAGCGTTTACCTTTTTAATAATGTACACAGCGAATAAAATTCCTTCAGAAAATTTTACAATATAAACGAAGCCCAGTACATGATCTAAGAGACTATTTTGTGAAATATTATACATTACCGAATAAATATATAGAAGCATTACATAAAATATGTCTGCTGCAAAACCCAAACTATAAATTATTACTTTCTCCATAAATTTCAACGAGGGAATTAGATAGCCTGCTATAAAACCTCCAATAAAATCTGAAATAAATGCAGCAAAATATAATTCTGGATATTCTTGTGCAATCTTAAATATAAAAGGAGTTAGCCAAAAAGCTATTAGGAATGCAGATATTGTGAAACCTATCCATGATTTATTCCTTATTAAAATTGAAGTTACTGGAACTAGAGAGTCCTCAAATTCTACAAATTTATCTTTAGGAGTATATTTATTTATTACGTACCATCCTAATAATGCACCGGAAAATACTGGACCTTGATACGAGAGTAATTTATCTAAGGGATCTCCAATAACATAAATAATTCCAGAGATTCCTGCAAAAATGATAGCAAGATACTTTGTTAAATCTAATTTATCCATAAGTTATGGTAAGTAAACAGTATATATAACCTTATCTTCACTGAATTCTTTATTTAGTATTTTAACTCCTTTCTCTTGCATTGCCATAGCCCACATTTCAACTTGATCTGCTTGAACTCCTTGCAGTGCAATTATCTTGACTTCTTGATTGCCTCCAGTTTCTAGCCAGAATTTCATTAATGATACAGAAGGAGTATTTGCTCCGCAACCCCCAGATTGTTTTGTTAAATCTAACTCCTTCATCTTAATATATCATTGCAGAACTGATATTTAATATTTCCTTGTCCTCAAGGAAGTATATTTTATTCCAATTTTTGATTCTCATTGTAAAGATTAACGACTTTAAGAATGTTCGTAAATTACAAAACGCGCCTCTGCATTCAGTTAAATTAACATTCATTAACTTCCTAGCTTCCTTTTCTCTTTCATCGCCAGAAGAGAAGATAATTACTTGCCTTGTCCTTGACGAAAATATTGGAGAATGAAAGAATTGTTCTAGCCTTTCAAAATTTGAACTCCAACCGAATATTTCAGCAAGTTTTAAGTATGCAAAATACGCAATACCATAATTCTCTCCTTTACCGATAAAGAAGGCTCTGTCTTCAATTGGAATTTCTTTTCCACACCCTTTATCTTCTTCCACGTTAGCAATATCGTATAATGCACTTAACGACATCATAAAAGATAGAGTTCCAGGCAAAACACGCTTAGTCTTATAAGGCAAGTAAACTATTTCATCTGCTAGTTTTGCCAATTCCGATTCTGGATTTGCAGTTATTACGTAAATTTTAGTTTTACCTTTAAATTTCCTTGCAAGGTTAATATTGGACTTAGGTTTGCCGGAGACTGAAACTATAATCAATGGCTTATCCATATTCATGCATAAAGCATCATAAGGGTCAATCGCTCTAAATCTTCCATTTGTCTTGCCTTCTATAACTAAAGACGCAGCAAACGAGTCTCCTGCTCCAGTAACATATGCTTCATCTAATTTTATGCCAGAATTTATCTTGTAATTCTGTTTAATCTCTTCTTCAATATCTTCTATGATTCCCATTTTATCTTCGAATAATAGACAGTTATAAATTATATTTAACTGATAATTTACATGAGTTGAAGATCCTTATAAAAGCTGGAATAGCTTTTCTAAAAGACTCTGCTCCAGTTACTAATGCGTACATAGGTGTAAATGACGGTAAAATAGAGGCAATATCAAAAAGAGAATTAGAAGAATATGATGATGCAGAACTAATAGTAGGAGGCTTTGATAGACTCGTTTCTCCAGGGTTTGTAACAACTCAGAGTTTCATACAATTATACCCATTTAGATATAGAATATTTTCTGGAAAGACGAACCCAAACGATTTAATCTCAACTATGACTAGCAAGGATGCTTACTATTTTTCACTCTTAGGAGCATATCACTTGCTAAGGTCTGGAATAACAACAGTTGTAGTAACTGAGCCGTTTGTAGAACAAGCAGCTAGAGCTGTAAAGACTGTGGGATTGAGGCCAATAGTTTCTGCAGAAATAGGTTGCAACTGGATAAAAGGGGACTGGAAAAAGAACTTTGAGAGTTTATATAGTAAATGGATATCTAAAGATGAGAGCGGGATAGTATTAAAACTCTGCGATGAAGATGAGGCTGAAGAAGCGATGGCTATTTCCAATGAATATAAACTACCTATATTAGTTGATAGAAATGTTAATCTAGAAAAAATTAATAACATCTCACCTTACACAATAGCGCTAGGAGGCGGAAGTAGGAAGGATCTAGAAAAAATAAGGAAGAATAATCTAAATTTGGCATTTACTCCGAGCTTAGAAGTTTGTAAATTCACTCTAGGCGCTTATAAGCCTTCTATATCAATTGATTTAACGCCTAAATTTGATATTAGGAATGAGATGGGTATTGCTGCATCACGCTTGTTATTGACTGCAGAAGAAGCTTTTAAAGCAGTAACAGATTGGGGTTATTCTCAATTAAAAATGAACGGAGGGATCTCAGTAGGAAACACTACTGACATTATTATCTTTGAAGTTAACGAGCCTCCTTCATATCCTATAGATAAAGAAGCGCCGTATGAAAGTTTGATCTATTCTTCATACTCTTTAGAGACCGTTATAATTAATGGAGAAGCAGTATTAGATGGAGGAGTTCCACTAAACGTTGGAACTAAAGATATTGAGGAGGCAAATAGAAAGGTAGAAGAAATTGGAAAAGTGGAAAAGAATTGAGATTGTAGGAGATATAGCAATAATAGGAATTCCATTTGATAAAAAACCTGAAGACTTGAAGGATTATGCAAAGGAAATTATGAGTAAACATCCTTACATAAAATCGGTGTGGGGAAGATATAGGGATACTAAAGGAGACTTTAGGTTGCCTACTTACTATCATATATTAGGAGAAGAGAGAAGTGAGACCGTTTATAAAGAACATGGATGTAGGTACTATCTAGATTTTACTAAAGTATTTTTCTCTTCTAAACTCTCATTTGAGCACCTAAGAATTGCGAAAGAAGTAAAAAAGGGAGAAATAATAATAAACATGTTTGCAGGATATGGGCCTTTTTCTATTCTATCAGCTAAACTAGGTAAGCCCAAATTAGTTTATTCTATAGATATAAATCCTTATGCATATTATTACATGATGGCTAATATCGATTTAAACAAAACTTATAATGTAATACCGATATATGGTGATGCTTTTAAAAAAATATATTACCTAGAGAACGCTGATAGAATTATATCTCCATTACCAGAGAAGGCAAAAGAAGCTTATGAAGTTGCATTACAAAAAATTAAACCTGGAGGGATAATTCACCTATTTGTAGAAATAGAAACTAAAGAAAATCCAGTTAAAGAAGCCATGAAACTTTACCCTAAAGCATTTTTCGGTAGAATAGTAAGAAGTGTAAAGCCTTTTAAGTACCATGTTATATTGGACATCAAAGCTTAAAATAGTCTAAATATAACTTATTTTTTAATGATTGATTTAGAAATAATGAGATTAGGTTATATAGCGTCCCAAAAGAAAAAAATAGAGATAGGGAATTATATAATAAAATTTCATAGAAGGAAGGTTAAGGAAAAGGATTATATGTACTCTATTGAAGTTTATTTTAGAGGAGAATTAAAACATAGAGGTTTTTTCACAGAATATCAAAATGCCGTAATGTATGCAGGGAAAATAATGTACGCTTTACTTTAATATTTATATTTTACAAATCCTTTTTTCAGTCGATAGGATTTGATTAAGGACGAATTGCTTGAAATTTTAAAATCGGGAAGAGTTGATTACGTAAGAGTAGAATTCATTGACTTATTAGGTAACGTCAGGGGAAGATCTTTAAGAAGAGCTGAGTTTGAAAATTTAATATTAAAAGACTCTGGCTTACCATATCCAGAAAGCTTACTTATGTTAGACTATACAGATACTCCAATAAAATCACGCTACGGAGACGTTCTGGCACTACCGGATCCGTCAACCTTTATTATTTTGCCTTATCTAGAGAGAACGGCAAGAGTTCTCTCATACATTACTTTACCAGATTTGACTCCTTCACCGTTTTGTAGCAGAGGGCTATTAAAGAGAGCGATAGATAAATTGGAAGAAAAAGGGCTTTCAATTCAGGTCTCATTCGAACCTACTTTTTATTTAGTAAAGGAAAATGGTAATGGCATCTCACCTGCAGATGAAGCTAAAGCATTTTCTCCGGAAGGATTAATGGAAGAACAATCTTTTCTTAGAGATGTTATCAAATATTTAGAAAGTGTAGGAGTTCAAGTTGAAACAATAAATAAACACTATGGTCCTGCACAATATGAAATAAGATTTGCGGAAAAAGACGCTTTATCTGCTGCAGACTCATTAGTTACTGCGAGAGAAGTAATAAGAGATTCGGCAAGAATATACAAATTGTTCTCTACATTTATGCCTAAGCCTTTCTCAAATTACCCGAGTAGTAGTATGGACGTATATATTAAACTTATATCAAACGATGGAAAAGATATCATGAGTAATGTAAATGATCCCAAGGGTTTGGGATTAAGTGATATAGCGTATAATTTCTTAGCAGGAATAATAGAGCATATTGGAAGCATAATGGCCTTCGCTTCGCCAACGATAAATTCTTATAAAAGATTTAGAGAAACAGTGACTCCAAGTTTACTAGGTTTAGGAACAGAAAGACATTTCATAATTAGGATGCCAAGTAATTTCAGAGATTCAAAGTCAGTAGAATTTCGATTAGCAGATCCTTTAGCAAACTCTTACCTCTTATTATCTGCTATCATATATGCAGGATTAGATGGAATAGAAAGAAAATTGGACGTTGAGCCTAATATAGAATTGGGATCTTTACCTAGTAATTTAGAAGACGCCTTACGCAAACTTAATAATGATAATTATATTAAATATTCAATTGGAGCAGAACTTATTTCATCATATATTGAACTTAAAAATAGAGAAATAGAGAGTTATAATAATTATATAACAGATTGGGAAGTTAAGGCATATCTGAAGGCAGGTTGGTAATGAGAGCAGCAGTGTTTACAGAAATAGGTAGGCCTTTAAGCATAGAGGATGTCAAAAAACCTGAAGTTAAAGGTAAAGAGGTTCTTTTAAAAGTATTGGCAACAGGCTTATGTCATGGAGATTTACACATAATTTTCGGCGAATGGAAAGACGATATACCGGTTAGTCCTCCCAGAATTTTAGGTCATGAGATTGTAGGCGAAATAACTGAAGATACTGAGCATTTTAAGGAAGGTGATAAAGTACTTGTCTACAATGCCTTTGGTTGCGGTACTTGCAAATACTGTAAAAGGGGATACCCCCAATTTTGTGAAAAAGTAAAAATTTTAGGAGTTCAAGAAGATGGAGGATTTGCAGAATACGTTAAAGTACCTTCAGAAGATAATTTAATAAAAATCGATAATAACGAAAATCCAATTAAAATTGCGCCTCTTGCTGATGCCGGAGTTACCGCATATAATTCTGTAAAAGGAATTGAGGAAGATAGTAACGTAGCATTAATAGGAACTGGAGCAGTAAGCTTAATAGCTCTACAAATTTTGAAATCAAGAGGAATTAAAGTAACAGTAGTTGGAAGAAATCAAATAAAATTAAATAAGGCATTAGAACTTGGAGCAGATAGAATAATTCAAGTAAAACAATCTTATTCTGAAGATTTTTCAGCTAGAATAGGGAGAGAAAAATTTGATTACATAATTGATTATATAGGAAGTGATGAGACTTTAAGGGACATCGTCTGGGCTCTAGATAGAATGGGAGAATTGAGAATAGTAGGGGAATTTGGAGGAAGAATGGAAATATGGGAGCAACTCCTTGTTCTTAGGGGATTAAGAATAAGAGGAATTTTATATGGGAGTAAGGAAGATATGATAAATGTAGTAAAATTATATAATGAAGGAAAAATAAAAACGCTGGCTGTCCCTTATAAATTAGAAGAAATAAATCAAGCAATAGACGATTTAATGAGCGGAAGAATAATAGGAAGAGCAGTCATAATACCTTAAAAGTGAAAGGCTTACCTTCTATAACCTCTATTTTCCTATCCTGTATGAACTTTCTTATAATTTCAGCATTAGTTCTAGCATGCATAGTTAGCATTGCTCCAGTGAATTTACCTTTATAAAGCGAAGCATAAAGCATAAGCATATCTGACATATGCCTATCAACTCCAGCATTTGTCTTTAAATCTTCTATTAACTTACTTGCAGCTTCTTCTCCTACTTTTTCAGCCCTTTTTCCTTTCTCGCCTAAAGAATCGGAACCCATCACACTTTTACCGTATGCTGCTAAAGTAATTCCAGTGCCTTCACTTTCTCCTTGTCTAATATCCAAAGATATACTAACGTTTACACTAAGAAACTTTTTTATAAACTCCTCTGCAGACTTTGCTTGCCTTTCAGCTATATGAGAAGGCAGAGACGACACGTGAGATATACCCTTAATTTCTTCAATTTTTCCCATTTCAACTATTTCAAATTCATCTCCTTTTCCCTTGAAGTTACTAAGCTCTATTATTCCTCCTCCTCTAGGATAATGGCCCCTTTTTATTAATTTAATCTCGCCCTGTATGCCTATTTTCTTTAAAATCTCAAGGTAAACTAATCTCATATAATCTATTGTAGGACTTTTCGGAACGTCTGTTCCTCCTATTAAACGTATTTTTATATTTCTATTAATAATAAGCGGAATTACTGCTACAGCTATTAGAGTAACACTTCCAGCAGTTGTTACGTCTAATGTAAAGTCTCCCTCATTCTTTATCTCGTGAGGAATAAAAACTAATTCTTGAGAACCTAAATAGTCCCCTTTACTTTCTGCGTTACATAGTTCTTTTACAAGTTTTACTGCAGATAAATGTTGTCTTTGCAAGCCAGGATTTTTCCTCTTAGCTCTTATATTGTATATTCTAAAAGGTTTACCAGTAAGTGCAGATAACGTTAGTGAAGTTCTCAATATTTCTCCTCCGCCTTCACCGAAAGATCCATCTATTTCAATCATAATTCCTAATTATATGAAGGTTAAAATAAAATCGATACTTAACGTTATAGGACACGAAGAGCTTTACGTCATACCAATAGCATGCAATGGAAAATACGTCCTTGGTCTAAATTTTTTTGAAGATGTAGAAGGTGGAAGAGTTGCAAGGTTTGTGTTAATAATGGATAGATACGGTGAAATTAATTCAATTAAAGTTGTCGAAGGAGATAAGGGAATAGTAATTGCAGAAGGCGTCAGAGATGACATGGACGCAATATCTAAAGTAATTAAGATTGACAGAAAGATGGTTACGAACAGAATCCCGCTTTTTATAAATATTAAAGTTAAGAGCTCTCCTGAAACCCAAGATAGAGGAATAAGGGGATATGAAAATTATATTAAAAGGTACGGTGAGATAGATCCTTCAAAGCTAAAAGGGATAATAAAGCTAGACGTTATTGAAGAAGTTGTCTAGTGTAGTCGATTTGTATATCTTACCCAATCTTACGCCCACTCTTCTTAATCTTCTTTTATCAGATTTTATGATTTCTTCCAAGAGTTTTTCAGCTTCTAAATACGCCCTGTCCTTACTTATGCCAAAGTTAAAAGTTTTTTCCCTACTTACAATATCAAGATCTTCCATTATCGCAACAACCGCTAAGGTCTTTGGTATACCTCCGTTGGTCTTAGAATAAGCTTCGTCTATTGCCCTCTTCAAGTATGGAAGTATCTCTTTAATATCTCTTGAGTTCTTTTTCATTGTAACATATCTTCCAATATGCTTCCTTACTTTTTCCTTTACCGGTTCAGCATAGGTATTGTTTGCTAAAGAATACAAGTAACTAGCTTTAGATTTTCCTATTTCTTTTTTTAATTTTTCAAAATCCACTTTTAGAACATCATATAAATATTTGATCTCCATTTCCTTTAGCTTAGAATAAATAGAATCTCCTACACCTGGCACTTCCTCTATCGGTAATGATCTTATAAATCCTTCCACTTCCTCTGGCTTTAAAATTCCTAAACCGTTGGGTTTATTCATTTCGGCTATTATCTTAGCAAAAACCTTATTTGGAGCAATTCCAATAGTAACTGTAATTTTTTCTTTCTGATAAATTTCGTCCTTTATTTTTTTACCTAGTTGGTAAGCCTCGTAATAATCTTTCACTCTATCAGTAATATCAAGGTAAGCTTCATCTATACTTGCAATTTCAATTTTACTTGAATATTTAGAGAGTATTCCGTACATTATTCTATCTGACACTTGTTTATATAAATCCTTTCTAATAGGTAAATATATCGCGTTAGGAGCGATTTCCTTTGCCTTAGGAATTGGCATGCCAGATTTTATTCCTAGTTTTCTTGCCTCATAATTAGCTGTAGCTATTGCACCACTATCTTTAAACCTACCAGAAAATACGCAAACAGCTACAGGCTTACCTTTAAGTTCTGGGTTAAGGACTTCCTCAACTTGAGCAAAGAAGTAATCAAAATCAACGAAAAGTACAATCATCTACATTTAACATTAATATTAACATCTTTTAACATTTTTACCACTTCCTCTAGCTTTGGAGAGCTGACTCCCCCAAGCTTAGTAACTTTCAGCCCTGCCGCAACAGTAGCAAACCGTAAAGAATCTTCTATTGATCCAGTATTAATATAAGAGACGTTAAAAGCAGCGTCAAATACATCACCAGCACCAGTAGTGTCAACTACATTAACTTTTAAAGCCTCTACTCTGCATTCTTCACTACCTATTAATTCTGCTCCTTCTTTGCCTTTCTTAATTACGACAATTTTTGCGTTAGCTTTAGTCTTTAAACTTTCATATTCTTTTTCATTAACATAGAGAATATCTACTTCCTCACCTTCATATTCCGAGGCATAAGGGCCCGGGTCGTAACTTACAATCTTAGCTGACGGATCTTTATATATGACATCATGAGAGATAGAAGCGTAGTGTATTACGTCAAACATTCCAGAGTATTTTTTTATATCATCTAAACTAGGTAATAATGAGGGATCAGTTCTTCTTACTATTGAGATGGACCCATCATCTCTTAAAAGTATTAAAGCCATATTAGGTTTCTTCTCGCATTCAATCAAAAAATCCAATCCTAATCCTTCTTCGGCTAAAGGAGTAAGTAAAGCTGAAACTAAAGGACTTTTACCTATTTTTGCTAATAATTTTGCGCTATGTCCTAACCTATTTACTGCTACTGAGTAATTTGTTGCAGAGCCTCCTGGCATGATTTCCATGACGTCAGTATTTACCTTACTATCTACTAGCGGAAGAGCATTAAGCTTTACTATAATATCAATGTTAAACTTGCCAACTGCTAGGTGAATTGGTCTCATGGTGTATTAGAATACTTTACACAAGTTAAAATCAGTTAGCCGCCACGTCTTCATAAATCCGACCCAAAAGTCTTCATCATCTATATATTTTTCTAACGCGTAGTAACTATTATTTTTACTTAGTACTATGTTAGTTAATTTCAAAAGGTTATTAGAGAAATTTTGACTTATGGTAGAGATTAAAGAGATTAAAAAGGCTCCAGAAATAGAGAAAGCCAGCATTCATAGTCACATAACCGGCTTAGGTTTGGATGAACACGGAAAAGCCATATTTAAAGCTGATGGAATGGTTGGTCAAGAGGAAGCTAGAGAAGCTGCAGGTTTAGTTGTGCAACTAGTAAAACAAGGTAAGATGGCTGGAAAAGGAATTCTTCTAGTAGGGCCTTCTGGAACTGGAAAAACCGCACTAGCGGTAGCAATAGCGAAAGAGCTAGGAGAAGATACTCCTTTTACTGCAATAAACGCTTCAGAACTCTATTCTACAGAATTAAAAAAGACTGAAGTACTAATGCAGGCTATAAGAAAATCTATAGGCGTAAGAGTAAGAGAGAAGAGGCTTGTCTACGAAGGGGAAGTAAAAGAACTTAGAATAAAAGTGGCTAAAAGTAGGTTAAATCCATATGTTCAAGTGCCTAGAGAAGCTGAAATTACCTTAAAAACCAAAGACGACGAAATGAAATTAACTGCTGGAGAATCCATAGCTGAACAGCTAGTAAGATTGGGAGTTAGAAAAGGTGATGTAATATGGATAGACGCAGAAACTGGGCAGGTGGTAAAAACTGGAAGATCTAAGGAAGTTGCGAAATATGACATAGGAGGCGGAGGAGTTGAAGTTCCCTCAGGACCAGTTAAAAAAGAAAAAGAATTAACCAGTACTTTCACGCTTCATGACCTAGATCTAAACTTAGCCGCACGTCAAATTTCGTTTACTGCTATATTTTCATTATTCTCAGAGAGAGAAATAAGCGATGATATAAGAAAAGAAGTAGATAAACTAGTGAAAGATATGATAAATAAGGGAAACGCAGAGCTAATCCCTGGAGTACTTTTCATAGACGATGCACATATGTTGGACATAGAAGCTTTCTCCTTCTTAACAAAAGCACTCGAATCAGAATTATCACCAATACTCATACTTGCCACTAATAGAGGTATGACAAAAATAAGAGGAACAGATATAGAATCTCCTCACGGAATTCCATTAGACTTACTTGATAGGCTCTTAATTATACCAACTAAACCTTATAATGAAAAAGAAATAAGAGAAATAATATCTATTAGAGCAGAAGAACTGAATATAGAACTAGATCCGCAAGCCCTGGACGAGTTAGCTAAAATAGGAAGTCAGGAGAGTTTAAGGTATGCTGTACAACTACTTGAACCTGCTAATTTGATAGCAATTAGGAACGGAAGAAACGTGATAAAACCAGAGGATATTAAGGAAGTCTATAGATATTTCGCTGACGTTAAGAGGAGCGTAAATTATGTAAAGGAGTACGAGAATTTATTATTAAAGTGATGAATGGTCGACGGAACGGAAGGATGAAGTATCAGTTGCCGGACTGAATTTTTCCATATAATCTCTAATAATCCTATAAGTCATTCCCCATATCCTATACTTTTTGTAATAAAAGCATTCCTCGCCTTTCTTTAGATCTGAGAAACTTACCCAAAAATACTTTGCAACTTCCTTTTTATCTCTCTTAATTTTTGAAAAACACGTTCTACCTAAAAAAGCTGCAACAGTGATGTTAGCATTATGAGGTGAATAATAACCGAGAAAAGCTATTATTTCTGGCTCAATTCCAGTTTCTTCTTTACATTCTCTTTTAGCTGTCGTCTCACAGTCTTCATTTCCTTCTCTATGCCCGCCGGGTAATGCCATATTTCCGCTCCAAGGATCTTTAGGATTAGTAGATCTTTTTATCAATAAAAATTTGTTTTCACAATTAAGTAATAAAACTACGGCAGCATCACATGTCATATTATTTTATTTTGAGATCTGAAAATATATTCTCTTCTTCCATTTATCATCCTTATAAGGATAATCTTCCCTATAATGATTACCTCTACTTTCAGTTCTCTTGTAAGCTGCAAGTGCAGTTAAATACGACACTAAAGCGGAATTTGATTTTTCATTTGCACTTAGCATATCTATTGAGGAGTAAATTGAAATCGCCTTATTTAATTTTTCAGCATTTCTTACTATTCCTACATTTTCCCAATTTATTTCCCTAATTTCATCTAAAGATAAATTATTTCCTGCATGTAGTTTTACATTTTCTATTTCCCCATCATCAACGTACAGACCCTCCCACTTATCTATATATAGTGAGAGGTTAACTCCATAAACCAGACCTTCAGCTAAGGAATTACTTGCTAATCTATTAGCCCCATGAAGGCCTGTATCACTAACTTCTCCTATAGCATATAAGCCTTTAATGTTGCTCTCTCCTCTGAGATTAACTCTAATTCCTCCGTCTACAAAATGTGCTCCTGGAAATACTGGGATTTTGAAACTCTTATCCTTTCCGTGCCTTTTTAGATATGCAGTCAAGACTGGAAACTTATTCTCAAAGTCCTCTATCTTAGTTAGATCCATGAATACTTTTCTTCCTTTTAAATACTCAGTATATATTGCTCTAGATAGCACATCTCTAGGTGCTAGTTCTCCCTTTTCATGGTATTTAAATGCAAACCTCTCTCCTTTGTCATTTAATAAAATTGCTCCTTCTCCTCTTAAAGTCTCAGTTAAGAGGAAAGTTTCACCATCTAAATTAGTTACAGTAGGATGAAATTGAACAAACTCCATATCAGCAACTAACGCACCAGACCTAAAAGCTATTGCAATTCCATCTCCAGTATTTGTAGATTGATTTGAAGTATATTTCCAAAGATAGGCATAACCTCCTGTTGCTAAAACTATTTTATCAGCTTCGACTTCACCCCTATTCCTTGTTATAAAGCCCTTAACTTCATTATTTTCCGTTTTTATTGCTAATAATTCATCCTCCACGACTGGAATATTTAGCTCTTTAGCTTTCTTCATTAAGAAGTCGTATATATCTCTTCCAGTTTCGTCCGTTTTGTGTAAAACTCTCCTTCTAGAGTGACCTCCTTCTAATCTTAAATCTGTTGCAAATTCAAAACCCCATTCTTCTAATGTTTTAACAGCTTTCGGAGCCTCAGAAGTAACATAATTTACTGCCTTTTCATCAGATAACCCATCCCCAACTCTTAAAGTGTCTTTTGCATGGATTTCAGGAGAGTCGTCACTGCCTACTGCTGCGGCAATCCCTCCTTTGGCTATATACGTTGACCCTCCAGTTATTTTCTTTGTTATTACAGTCACTTTATATCCTGATTTAGTTAAAGAAACCGCTGCAGAAAGTCCTGCTATTCCGTTACCAAAAATATATATCATACGAACACATGTTCGGAGAAATAAAAAAACTTTATTGCTAAAAATTTCACTAAAGAATTTAAAGTGACTACACGTAAAGATGATTTATGGATCTTACACTCCAGTTATTTGACGTTCTAGAAGATATTTGGGGAGATACTTCAGGGGTAAAAATGTCGTTTGCAGGAAATCAATGGTTTGCAGCGAAAGATGTCCTAGAATTACTTAAAAGTAAAGGATACAAAGTCTATTTAGAAACTATTCCTCCAGGAATGGTTAGGAAAAGGGCTGAGGGAGAATCTCTAAAAGTTGGAAACTTATACATATCGTTCATTCCAGAAATAGTCTCATTGCCTCCTTCGCTACTTGAAGGATTAAAAATAAGGAAAAAAGTAGAGTATGCAGAAAACGATATTGTAATAGTTTATAGAGGAGCCGAAATAAATAATTTATGCGAATTAAAAGGAAGAAGAGTAGCAATACCTAACCCTAGCATTGAAGGAATAGGTCAATTATTTAAGGAATTATACGAGGAAGAGTGCGGAGATTATGAAGAGCTAATTAATTATGGTGGAGTTTACATAACTAAAGTTCACCATAGAGAGATCCCGCATATGTTAAAGTTAGGAGACATAGATGCCGGAATAATGTGGAGAACTGAAGCAATATATTGGACATTTAAATACACCGTACCGCAACACAATAAAAAGGGAAAATTAGCATTTGCATTATTAGATAACGCTTCAGAAAAAGCAGAAGAAGTATTCAACTTACTTATTTCACCAGAAGTTAAACAAATTTATGAAAAATACGGATTTAAATGGATAGCCAACATTAATTAATAAATTTCTTTACTAATTCAGCAAAATCTTTATCGTCATTTAGTTTTTCTACTTTTAATACTGAGTTTTTCATTGTATTTATAACAAATTCCTTATCAACCTTTAACGTGCTAGATACTGCATTGGCAAATCCTTCTGGATCGCTCTTAAACATATCGATTCCTTCATTATATGCAGATACGAATTCATCTTCATTAGAAATTACATGTGCACCACAATTTCCTGGAATTCCTAAAGAACTTTCGAAAGTTATCCCTTTCCCAAAAGCCGAAGCTACTACTGCACTATCTATTTCCTTATTTTTAAACATCTCCAAAATTTTTCTCATATCATCTGCATATACTAATTCCGCGTTTATCCCTTTTGTAGCAAGTAAAGCTCTTATCAAAACGTCAGCTGCACTACCTTTTCTCCACACTCCTATCTTTTTCCCTACATTAGGATACACGCTTAGCAACTCCTTGATAGTTATATAATTTATTCTCAAGCCTCTCTTAACTAGTGATACTGTAGAATCTAGAATCACATCTGCTTTACCTTCTTTCGAAAAAATTATTTTTATATCTTTATTTTTGGTAGAGGCTGCTATTATAGGATATGATACAGGTCCGGGTGCAGCTATTATTTGCATAGGTTAATTTGATACCCAACAAATTTATTTCTTTCTTAGATAAACCTTATTATGAAACATTTAAATAGGTAACTTTGTTACCTATATCTCATGGATAGAAACAAGCTAATGTTCATTCAAATGTTAACAGTCATAGTTTCTATGACTTTTGCAATAAGAGCTTCAAATAACATGATAGCAACGACTTTACCTTTATTTTCAAAATACTATTTCCATTTTACGCAGAGTGAAGTAGGAATTTTATCTGCACTATTATCTCTTGGTACATTCATAACTAGTGGTATAATAAACTCTAGACTGCAGTCTAATACTAGGAGAAAGTTCTTTATCATCTCTTCTGTCGCATATGCAGTAATCTTACCGATATTTTATTTTGCAAATTCCTTAACAATATGGATAGTGTCCCTGCTAGCAGGATTATCGTTAGGATCAATTATGCCAAATATAATTACTTACGCAGGATTACTAGATGATAGAAAAGCTAGAGAAAGATTATTATCAATTTATACATTAGCCCTAAGTGCAAGTCTTGTAGCCGGACCTGCAATTGAGACGGCTGTTTTAACTCATTTTGCAATACCGTATGTTTTCCTATTTTTCGAGCCATTCGCAATACTTTCAGCTATATTATCTTTCTTTATAAAGTTCCCAGAAGAAAATAGTAATTCAGCAAGAGTTAGCGTATTTAATAATCCAGGGTTCAAGACTGCAGTAATAAATATTTTAACTTATAATATACCATTTTCAGTAATTTTAACATTTGGAGGAATATACGCTGTAGATTATTTACATGTAAGTTTTGCAGAAGTTACCGCTTTATTCTCATTATTCTTTACCACGTCGTTCTTAGCTAGAATATACTTATCCATAAGACCTCCACAAAGTGTAAGACTCCATGCAATAGCTGCAATTTCAATGACAACAATAGGATTATTAGCTATTTTATTCTCAAATAATTTAATAATATTTAGCATAGCCTTACTTATCTTAGGTTTTCCCCACGGGTTAACTTATCCACTTTCAGTGATTTCTATAAGTAGAACATTCAAACCTTATGAAAGAAATGCTGCCAATAGTATCTTCTTTGCCATAATGATGATTATAGGAATTATAACTCCTACGATATCAGGATTTGTAGCAGAACTAATAGGGATAAAATACTTATTTGGAACGTTAATTCCTGTTATATTAATTTTATTAGCTTTACTAAATAGATATGTAGGATATGTAGATAAGGTAATTTTAGAAGAGACTAGGAAGAATTCTCTTTCTATATCTAAAGATTCTAAAGCTTAAGTCAATAGTTTCTTCCATAGCCTTTCTATCAAATAGCTTACAAAAATTATATTGATAAACTTCCTCTGCAGTATCCCTAAGTATCTCAAGGATATTTTTATCGTCTACCGAGTTTATTATTTCTACTCCTTCCATGAATTTTTCTCTATTAGACCAAAGATTAAATCTTGAGACCTTTTTATCTATAATTTCCTGGATGTAATACAATGGTTTCCAAGCATTAAATGAGTGCCCATGATCAATTATATATGCAATCCTTTCTTTAGATAGTACATGCTCTTCCTTAAGGTCAATATTTAATATAACCTCCTCAAAAGCCAAAGCGGATCTAATTTTGTCGATATTTATAACGCTTTCATTAGCTTTCTCTGGCAAATGATCCATTAGCAATCCAATTTTACCTTCTTTTTCTGTAATTTTTAAGTCTAAGAGAGGAAAACCCATAATTTTAGAGAGTCTCGACGCAGATAATTCAGCAAAGATCTCTATAGCCACGTTAACATCTTTGAAAGACTTTACCGGCTTAAAGAACTTCATCAAGCTATGCAATACTAAATATATTTAAATTAAGCTAATACATGGTTTCATAGATAGTTATTAATACATGACTGAAAGCGAACTTTAAATTCCCTATTTATAAATGTTTAACATGCTCAATTTGCAAATAAGCTGGAAAAGACAAGTAGTGAAGTTACTTTCAATAATAGTGGTTTTAGCAATTATCGCAGTTTTAATTCATTTCGCGATAAAATTTGCATCAATACATTTTCCTGTAATTGTACCTTATTTGGATTATATATATTTAGCGACAGATGCTGCAATAGTAGGTATAGGAGGATATTTTATAATAGGTGTATTAAAGAAAGTCATTAACGTATACTTCTTAGGTAAAATGGAAGCTAGTACTGCTAGAACGATCTCATTTTTTATAGATATAGCACTTTATTCAATTTTAATCTTAGTAATATTGGCCGCATTAGGAGTAAATCTAACTGGAGCAGCAATAGGTGGCGCTATTGGAGGTATAGCAATAGGTTTAGCTGCTCAAACTGTACTTTCGAATATATTATCTGGAGCTTTGGTTACTGGAAGCAAAACTTTAAAGGCTGGCGATGCAGTATTACTAATTTCGTGGATTTGGGGTTCTCCAATAATTGGAGAAACTATTAAAGTTGGCGTCTTATTTACTGAAGTCAAAACTATTAATGGAAACCTTGTTAAAGTTCCTAATTCTGCATTTCTAGGTAATACAGTATTCACGAAACTAGAAGGGGAAAATTCCCTCATTTATCCTTTACAAATTACCGTTAATGCAGACGTACCTGCAGATAAAGTGATGGATAAAGCTAAAAATTATATTAAAGACGAACTAAGTAAACAAAAGATTCCTTATCCAGAAATTTATTTTACAAGCAAGACAGGTGGAACTAACGTCTTCACTGTAATATTACACTTCGATAATTTAAATATGTTAAATTCCTTATTAAGCGTAGTTAATAATGCATTTGATAAGGCATATTGGGATACTAAAAATGAAGTAAGCAAAACCTAGTCAATTAATGGTAAAAGTTGAATCCTATCGCTTAGGCTAAGATATATAGGACAATTTTGTTTAACCTTCTCTACTAACTCGTTAAGTTCCTCTTTGCTGCAATCGCCATAAATCTCTATTTTTATATTTTTTATTACATACTTTCCTAATAATAGAAGAGAGTCATCTAAGTAATAAGTACTCCTTACTTTACATACTTTTACTTGTATACCCTCCTTTTTGGCTAAATGTTCAAACATTGTAATTATACAATGAGGAATAGATAATAGAAATGCATAAAGTGGGCCTTCTTTATATAAGCGGTCTGCTGTATATTTTTTGCCATTAATTTCGACTAAGGGATTTTCAGAGTTACCATATAAATTAATAATAAATTCCATATAATCGTAAGTTTTAACTAAAAATAAAAATTTATCTTACGTTGAACTCAAGTAAAGTAGAACTTAAAGATACTGGATAATGTGTTTATTTCAATTTACATAAATAAAAATTAGTAAACATGAGTACTTCGGCTAATTTTAAATATTTAGATATATCTTTTTATCATATGAAGTACGTCACTACTATAATGATCGTAATGATACTACTAATTTCATTTATTCCGTTAATGGGTAATTCAGAAGTTTCTTACAATATCACTGGTTACGCTAAAGTGGAAGGATTAATAGCCCCTGGAGAAAGCGAAGTACCTATCACATTTACGCTTATTAATACTGGAGGAACTCTTTATAACGTAAATATAACGCCTATCTCTATATATCCATTTGAGGTATACTCTGGATATTATAACTCAACAAGTATAGTTAATATTCCAGAATTACAAACGGGTCAAGAAATAAATGTTACATTTCTTTATAATATTGCACAATCCGCAAAAGATGGAATATATAAAATTCAGTTAAAAATCAATTCTGCAGAATTAAACAAAACTATTTCCTTTACAGTACCAATTTTAGGATACGTTCAAATTTCTGCACAGAGTACATGGGGTACTCCTTCCTCTCCTATAATAGTGACTGCGGGAGAAAGAGATGTTCCACTAACAATCATTTTAATAAATCAGGGAAACGTAATAGCAACTAACGTTAGCTTATGCCTTCCATCGACATATCCCGTAGATTTCTTAGAGAAGAACGTTAAAGTAGGCTATTTACCAGTTGGAGAAGAGATTCCTGTAACAGTTTATGCATCAATATTTAATAATGCTACTACTGGAGTTTTCTATGTCCCCATAAAGGTTAAATATTTCATATCATCGTGCTGCATAGTTAACTTGCCAGTTATAATAAGTGGTTATGAAAACTTTTCTATATCAACCATTTGGGGTACAACGTCTTCGCCAATAACTGCCTCTCCTGGAAGTGTTCAATTACCATTAACTTTCATAGTCAGAAACCTTGGAGATGTAACTGCAACTAACGTAAGTATACAAATAGTCAGATCATATCCATTAATTTTATCTCAAAATATAATTTATATAGGAATAGTACCTGCTGGAGAGTATAACCTAAACACAATAACGGCAAGCGTTTACCCTAATGCTACTCCAGGAATTTATTATATAAAAGCCGTGGTTCACTATTTTGACACTTCTAGTACTGAATATATTCCAGTCCTAATATCTGCTCCTCAACTTTCATTAAATGCAATTACCATTCCGCCTCAAATATTTCCAGGGTATTTCGATGTGAGAGTAGAGGCAATAATACTTAACCACGGTAGCGGAACTGCACAAAATGCTTATGTATATTTAAAATCGCCATTTGAGGTAATATCACAAAATAACATTAGCTTAGGAGCAATTCCTCCGGGAATTCCAATAAATGCAACATTTCTGATAAATGTACCAAATTCCACGAAGCCCGGAGAATATAATTTAACCTTCATAATAAAATATGATGGTGGAGAGATAGAAAAAACAATTAATGTTACCGTATATAATAAAGCTAACATAGTAATAGAAAAAATAATTTACCCTACTATAAATTCTGGAAGCTCAGCAGTACCAATAACAATTGTTTTAAAGAACGTTGGTAACGCTACTGCTTGCAATGTTAAAGTGATTCTAGGCTCTTCAAACGTAATAACCCCGCACGTAAGTACTTCAAATCCTCTTGAAGCATTAACTGCATCTGAACAAGAGATAGGAGATCTAAAACCAGGGGAGGAGATAAATGTTACTTACATAGTAGATATAAGTAGCGGCGCATCGCCAGGCTATTATCCAATTTCTATAATTTTAGTGTGGAATCAAACTGGATCTATCTATCCTCTAGTGCAAACAGATGAATCTACAATTTATATATCTCCTTCATTACTAAGCCAAATTACCAGTTATGATGTAGTATCAATTCCATTAATCTATATTGCAATAATTGTTGTAATAATCATAATTCTCATAGTTATAGCTGTTGCAAGAAGAGGTAAGAAATAAATATTCATTATCCCATTTTTTGTTATGATTCCAAACATAATTGTAGCTTTTTTAGGTTACATTAGGGGGATTTACTCGGAGCTTTCAATTTCATTAGTATTTCTATTTATCATGTTTACCATATTTTTATCTTTATTGTTAATATTATTATCACTAATAAAGTGATAAAGGAATGAAGACTTTACTGCTATTTTCACTGCTAGCATTTATACTCATACCATCTCTAACGTCTTTAGCATCAACTAACGTTATATACTTTAAATATCCTGGAAACGTTGTAATTCTTGACTGCTCTTCAAAGGTAGTTTTTATACCTAAATGTGCTGCGCATATTGTGGCTAATGTAAGTTATATAAGTAATGGGAGTTGTAAAATAATTTTAACTAGATTACCTGCAAACATATCTTTCATTTACCATCCTCAAGGTGTTATAAAATTTTCAGAACCTTTTGATTCTAAGATAATAATAGAGTTACCATGTTGTACTAAAATAGAATACATTAATACTCCTCCTATTTCCTTTAATATATCTAATGGAAAAATCTTTATAACATTTTATTCTGATAATATTACTATTTTGTATTATATAAATGTACAAAATAGGAATAATATTCTTTATAATCCGTTTCTTTATTTAGGCATAATAAGCACTGCCGGAAGTATTATAATAACATATAAAATTATGAAAGGAAGAAGTAAAATAGAAGTGCAGACTCAAGAAATTGATGAGAGAGATAAGAAAATAATTGAGGCGATTAAATCGGGAGCTGATAATTTAACTAAAATAGCAGAATTAAGTTCCTTACCAAGGACTACAGTATATAGAAGAGTAAAAAAGTTAGTTAGCCTTGGAATAGTAAATGAAATAAGAGAAAATGGAAAAGTTAGATATGAAATAAAAGGTGATAAAAATGAAAAAGGTAAGTAGTTTACTTGTAGTTATTCTACTTATATTTATTTCTCTATCAATATATTCAATAGATAAGGTTATTAACTCAATAACTGTTCAGAATTACAGTCAGAGGCCTACATATTACTCGTTCGTAGTTAATGGAACAGATTACCTATATGTTACCTTCCCTGTTGAGCATTGTGTTAAACTAGAGTTTAACAATTCGATAATAACTTATGCTTATGCCATCGTAATAATATATCCAGTAGGTATAAATATAGTATTAAGCAAAAATGTTATAACTTTAACTAGTCAAAATTCTACCGCGCATATAAGGCTTCATCCAGGGTTATATAAGGTAGTATATTTCATAACCGGTTGCTCCTCAAAACCTATTTCACAAAACTGTATTTCTAAGTATGTAAGTATAAAAATCTCCTAATAGCTGACAACTATTTCACAGTTCTGTATGAATTCACTAACTTTATTTTCATATACTTTTAGATCCTCCATATCAATTATCTCCATTATATATCCATCATAATGTAATTTTAATGACAAATCCCAAAATTCATCTATCCAATTTCCTAAAATATCAGAAAGTATTGGAATTGAATCCTTAAGCTCCTTCTGAATACCAAAATAATCCTTTAAAGCCTTAAAGCCTTCTGTTAAGCTCTTGTGTAAAAGTTCACTAACAATAACCGGGGAGTTAATTTCCTTAGCTTGTGACAAGTAAAATTTTGCGTTATCCAATCTAAGCTTTATTAATTCATTTTTATCAACCTTTCCTTGTAACGCGTCAACTGTTTCACTTGGAAAAAGATTTCTACCTATTTCAGAAATTGCTTCTACGACTTTCACGTTTATAATATTCTTAGTTTTTCCTATATAAGATGGGCTTTAGAATATTACTAACTATTCCAAGAATTACTCCGGAAATCAGTGAAACTATTCCTATAAGAGTATTAGGGTATTCATAGGGAATTAGATTAGAGTAAAGACCGTAGGCCATTAGTATCGTAGACGAGAGCCCTAATAAAACGCTAGGTAGATTTAGCTTGTAAAACTTCTTCACGAATAAAGGATAAACTGCTGAAACTATAGCGTGGGAAGAGAATAATGTAACTAAAGAAGCTTCAGTTGTGTATTGATAAACTAAACAATATTGTCCAGTAATTGAAGCTATTAAATTAAATGAAATAAAGAATATAGCAACAATGATAATTGATGTTAACATTTTCCTTGAAGTTAATGAATATGTTAACCTAGATAATGCCACATATGCTGCTATTGCGGATCCTAACAAGCTATTTATAGTAAATACAAAGAAAATTATGGAAAATGTACTTCCAAGATACTCTTGAGAAATATAAAATCCAGGATATTGTGTAACAGACAATAAGTTAGATATCCCAGAATTACTAAATCCTGCGGCGGCAGTTTCGAAATATGATGCAAATATTACTACAATTGAGGCTATAGAAAAGGCAGTTAAATAGGAAGAACCTACAGTTTTCCCTCTACCTTTAGCTTCATATCCCAAGAAGAAAGACGCTCCTCCACCGGCCAAGGTAAAGGCTACTGCTAGCGCTCCAGTCCAAAAGTTATATTGAGGGATATTATATTGAGGGAGTTTAATCCCTGTGATAGAAATTACTTTTATCCCTAAGACAGTTATTAAAAATACCTCTATAGTAGATGTTATCAATGCATAAAATAATGGAGGTTTAATTCCAGAGATTAAAAGTATTGTAAGGATTATAGGAATTGTAACCTCTATAACCGCTAATAAGGAAGGTGAAATATTAAATACTGATGGTAAAACTATTCCTGTCAAATATGTAGTTACTGAAGGTAAGTAAATTGCATAGCTTATCCAATAAAGCCATCCTGCTATTTTCCCTACTGTCTCAGTAGAAGCTGTTCTTGCAAAATCGTAAATTCCTCCAGTAGTCGCTACTATTTTTGAATAGTTATATCCTAACATTACCCAGAGTAAGTAAATTAATACTCCTAAAATTGCAGCATAAAACGTTGATGCTAAGGAAGATTGGAATGCAAATGTCAAGTAAGCTGAAACTGAACCTAGCGGAGCTATAGAACTTAAGGATTGCGCAATTACTAAATATTTAGGTATTGATTCCTTTTTTGGTTCAAGTCTTTTATCTATGTTCACAATGCTTAAGAGTTAACATGTTGATTTTAAACTTAATTTCAAAATATGTTTATCTTCTTTAGAAATTTCCAAGCCAAAACTGCTATTATTATTAATAACGCTGTAACTATTGCCAATGATATCATGTTAAAATAAATTAGTATTAACCCCATGTAATATGCTGCATAAATAGCATAAAATATTAACGTATCAGCGAAGCTTGGTTTTCTTAATAAATAATATGTTATGAAGGCTGTAGTTATTATAAATCCCCCTATTAAAGCCGGTATTAAAATTTCCATAAGTTATGATTAGATAATTTAATTAAAAAAGTTTTTACTTTTTGAGAATACAAGTTTAAATAAAGGAAATGAATAAAGATACCATAATGAAAAGCTTAGAATTTAGAATTCCATTAATAGGTTCTGCAATCTCGTTATTTATAGGAGGTCTTTTACTTATAGGAAAAGTCCCCAGTATTTTAACCTTAGGTACTATGATTATTGTAGTTATTTTAGTCTCATTAGCTTTCCTAATTACCAGATATAACAATCTAATACATGCCGGAGGAATACTTGGAATCTTAGCAATAATTTCTTCTGCTACTGCCCCAGCACATGAGGAGGCACTATTAAATTTTGGAAAATCGCTTTACATTACTACACTAGACCTTTTAATGGTTTTAGGTTTTTATGTTTTTCCTATTATATATATTTATTTTTGGGTTTTTACCATTATAAGAAGAAAAACAATAACTTAATATACCTAATGTAATATTTTAGCTTATGTATGTCATAGATCCCGCAGCTAGAGTAGCAGATTTAATAGGTTTATTATCAACATTACAAGGAACCTTCGGTGGAAAAACTGACTTATATATGTTAGAAAAGGAAATGGAAGTTGACCTAGACGATTTAATGCCGATTGTGTATACTGCAAGTTATTTAGGCTTCGTAACGGTAGGAGAAGGAGATATAATAATAACTGATAAAGGAATGGAATTTCTTAATGCTAATATTAGAAAACGTAAAGAAATTTTAAGAGAGAGTCTAGTTAAAGTTGAGCCTTTTATTACAGCAATCGAGTTAAAAACGTTTTCCCTAGAGTCATTGAAAGAAGCCTTAGAGAAAAAGGGAATTTTTGTTTATAACACGCCAGAAGGAGATTATGATCTTCAGATGACTTTAACAGAATGGGGAGTTTACTCTGGATTAATATCAAGATACGATGATAATATGTACAAGGTAAATTACGAAAAGGCGTAATTGTAGAATACTTATTACGATAAATCGTATTAGAACATAAGTTTATAAGATGAAGATAAAATATGAATTTATGGAAAAAGAAATAAAGGAACCTGTCAAACATTACACTAATGAGGCGGACACATTTAGAACTAAAGTCTTTGGAATACAAGACGGATTAATAGGAATAGGTAGCATTGCAATAGGTGCTGCAGGCTTTTCACAAGAGCCTCTCTTAGTAGTAATAACAGGATTAATAGCTACGATAGGCCAAGCATTCTCCATGGGAATAGGAGAATATATATCAACTAGAGTAAGGATGCAGGTAATACAAAACGAAATAAAGAAAGAGAAATATGAAATAGATAATTTTCCAGAGAAAGAAAGAGAAGAATTAATAGATTTCTACATTAAAAAAGGTCTAAGTAGAGAAGACTCAGAAAAAATAGCTGACATTTTCATGAAGGATAAAGAAACTGTATTAAGAGAAATGATGCTTAATGAACTAAAAATTACACCAGAAGAATTTGAGAGCCCAGTGAAATTGGGATTCCTTATGAGCCTTTACTTAATAATCGGAGGACTTTTACCACTGATACCATTTATAATTTCATTATTCGTAAGAATCCCATTTTATGCATCACTTTTGTCATCAATGGGTATAATGTTGGCTTCTTTAGGAATTTTCGGCAGTATGGCGACAAAATATACTGGATTAAGCAAACCTAGAGGCGCACTAGAACAAATAGGAACAGGATTAATAGCATTAATAGGAAGCTATGTTGCAGGATTATTACTAGCCCACTTTATTACAATACCTCCAGGATTAGGTTATTGACCGCCAGCTGTTAATAATTGAGCTAAATTTCTTGGAATTCTAGCAGGTTTATTTTCTTCTTTGAATAATTCTCTTCTTCTAGCCTCTAAAATAAGTGGTTCAGTATTTAAGAACTCTGCAGCAGTAATAACTTTGGCATTTACGCTTCTTGCTACTTCATAAACGTTTGATAATACTGCCTTATAATTTAAATCCCTTAAAACGTGATGATCGACTATCATTGTTTCAGCTCCTTCTTTTACTACCCTTTCAAGATTCTTTATTGAATTATCTAAATCCTCCTGCTTTAGTGCATAACCTAAAAGATAACTTAAAGGACCATCTATTATTATAACGTTAGGCTTTACTTTCAATGTAAACTCTAAGTGCTGATCTTTTGGCGCACCTTCTATATCTGAAGTTATTAATACTGTCTGATCACCGTCTTTTATTGCAACTTGAACAACATAACCTAATCTTTCATCTGCACCATGAGGAACTGCTTGAGAAAATATTATCTTTGTAGAGCCTATTTGTATTTCCTTTCCTTCAGCAGTTTCTATACTCTCTGGTAAACCGTGAATAGAATTAAGAAACCTTGGAGCCCTAACTCTTTTCTGACTCATATTTATATTCTCTTTTGGATCTTTAATGAAGACCTTCTTATTTTTATAAATATCCTTGGGAATTATGAAACCCGGATCGTGATGATCATAATGATAATGAGTTACTATAATTATATCTGCCTCTCTAGCTTTTTCAGTTATTACCTTAGCCAGCTCCGTAAGTCTGTCAACCTCTCTTTGATGTGGGGGTAAGCCATAACGTCTTGGAGCTAAAGATACTGCTGGATCTACTAATATTCTAACGTCCTTAGTTTCTATAAAAGTAGCTTGTGACCTTACTCCTAAGCTCTCAAATGCTAAAGGCTTGATTTCCATGAATTTATATTGTTTTTCTAACTAATATATACTTAACCTAATAAGAGTTAAATATTTCAATTTTTAACATAATATTGTGGTAAGATTATCGTACTATAAAGGATTACTACTTTCAGATTATTATGCCCCAGGTTTAAAGTGGAGTGATGAATTCAAAAAATATATAGGATTTGCATATAAATACAGGGATGTTCTAGAGTATTTTAAAAGAGAAGAAATTAAAATTGAAGATAATGTTTTGGACACTTTACCTTTTCCTATGATAGAGGATAAAATAACACTAAGAGATTACCAAGCTAAGGCATTATTTTTCTGGAATAGAGCAGGAAAAAGAGGGATAATTGTCTTACCTACTGGAGCAGGAAAGACTGCAGTTGGAATAAAAGCAATAACAAAAGTAAAAGCATCAACACTGATACTAGTTCCAACAATTGATTTGCTAGACCAATGGTATGAAAAAATAAAAGATGCATTAAATTACTCTCCAGGAAGAATAGGAGGAGGATATGACGAATTAAAAGCTATAACAGTAATTACATACGACTCGGCTTACACAAGAGTAGAAGAAATAGGAAACAAATTTGCTTTCGTAATATTTGATGAAGTGCACCATTTACCTTCAGAAGGATATTCTCAAGTAGCTCAAATGCTGGCTTCACCTTATAGATTAGGATTAACTGCAACTCCCGAAAGAGAAGACAGCAGACATAGATTATTACCAGACTTAGTGGGCCCTGTGGTTTTTAGACTAAGAGCTTCAGAACTTGCCGGAAAATATCTCGCAGAATTTGAGATAAAGAAAATTTACGTTTCACTAACTGATGACGAGAAAAAGAAATATGAAGAGTTAAGGAAAAAACTAAAGCAATTCTTATCTTCTAGAAACATGCAATTAGATAGCTTAGAGTCTTTTCATAAATTAGTAAAATTAGCTGGAAGAGATCCAGAGGCTAGAGAAGCGCTTTTAGCATGGCATACTGCTTTAAGAATTTCTGTCAATTCTAAAGCTAAAATTGAGAAATTAAGAGAATTACTGAATGAATACAACAATAAGGAAAATAAGATTATTATTTTCACTAGAGACGTTGAAATGGCTTATAATGTTTCCAGAGAATTTCTAATACCAGTAGTAACTTACAAGACACCAAAAGATGAAAGAAGTGAAATATTAAGGAAGTTTAAAGAAGGCAAATATAAGGTTATAGTAGCTTCTAGCGTATTTGATGAAGGAGTCGATATACCTGACGCTAATATTGGAATTGTTTTAGGAGGTTACGGAACTTCTAGGCAAATGTTACAGAGGTTAGGTAGGATACTGAGGAAAAAAGAAGGAGAAAAGAATAAGGCTTTACTTATTGAAATAATAACCAAAGGCACCTCTGATTATAACTTGAGCAAGAGGAGGCATCGTGCTACCGTCTGAATTAGCTAGATATAAAATTCAAGGAAATAAGGTTATACCTTTATTTGCTACTGAAGAAGACGAACCATTAGCTAGAAATATAATCGAAATGTTCAAGGAAGGTAGAAAACTAGGTGATATACTAGATGAAATAAAAATCTTAGAAAAAGCTTACGATACCCCTTGTAAAGTTAAATTGATTAGAGGTTTCTATAAAGAAATGTTAAGACTATGTACTCTCAGTGAAGATTCCCCTATAGATCCAAGAATTATTAGAAGAGAAGTATTTTCGTATGGACCTATAACATCTAGACAGGAAAGGGAGAAAATACTAAAGGAAGTTGGAGAGAAACTTAAGGTAGACGCAGAAAAGTACATGTTTTCTGACATGGAAGAAGAAAAGACGGTAAGTAGTGTAAACAGAGTTTCTCCAATTTCTCTCATAAAAATGTATAATTTATCTTTACTTCAAACTTTGCTTTTCAAGAGTTATAAGATGGCTGTACAAATAGAAGGTAATTGGAAGGAAATTATCAAAAGGATAAAATGGTTAGGTTTAATGTATTATGCTTATCCTAATCCTATAAGAATAGATATCATAGGCCCTGCAACGTTAGTCAAAATGACTGAAAAATACGGAAGGAATATGGCAGTAATACTACCTTACATTGTTTCATCAAAGTATTGGAAGATTAACGCTGAACTAGTACTTGGTAAGAAAATAAAAAGAACTTTTCTTTTAACCGTGGAAAAATTCGATTTAATTGATTCTAAAGTGAGAGAAGAAGATGAGAAAAGGTTTGATAGTAGCGTCGAAGAAAGGTTTTTTAATGATTTCCAAAAAGTAATAAAGGACTGGAAAATTTACAGAGAGCCAGAAGCCTTAGTAATTAATGGGAGATTGTTCATTCCAGATTTCTTAGTCGAAAAGAATTCATTTAAAATCTATGTGGAAATAGTAGGCTTCTGGACAAAAGAATATATTAGAGAAAAACTAGAAAAATTAAGAAATTTTAAAGAGGGAGAAATTTTAGTTCTTTTAAATCAAGAGCTAAGTAAAGAAGACTTCTCAGATTTTAACGTTATAAAATATAAGAATAGAGTAGACATCGGCCTAGTTTATAAATGGCTAAAGGAATATGAGAGGAAGAACGCAGAGAGTATTAACATAAGTTATAACCTTGAAGGAGACGTAATCTCTGTAAAGGATTTATCAAGGAAACTTAACGTGAGCGAGGAAATAATCAAGAAGAATATACATGATGACAAATACATACTTACTGGAAATTATTTTGTTAGAAAAGACTTTTTGGAAAAGCTTAAAGAAGAGAACTTTGAGAACAAAAAGCTTAGCGAATTAATAAAGATATATGGTGATTATATTACAGAGGTTTTAGAATATTTAGGATATAAATTTAAATGGCTAGGCATAACTGATGCTGTCGTTAAAAAATGAATGCTGTAATACTTGACCTTGACGGTACTTTAGTAACTACAGTAAAAGTTCATAGAATGGCTTGGGAATTGTCATTAAAAGATCTAGGAATAAAAATATCCGTAGACCTTGATAAATTGATGGGAAGAAAAACGGAGGAAATTGCTAAATTATTAGCTAAAGATAGATGGAAAGAATTATATGAGAGAAAAAACACGTATTTTGATAACCTAGTTAAAATTTACGCAAAACCAACTCCTTGTGCCATAGACCTTGTTAACAAACTGAAGAAAGAGAAAATTAAGACCGCAGTAGTTACTTCATCTTTAAGAAGATCTGCAATAGAGTCTTTGAAAATATTAAATTTTGAACCAGATATACTTATTGCAGGAGACGATGTCAAAAAAGGCAAGCCAGACCCTGAACCAGTATTAAAAGCTTTATCACTTCTAGGAGAAGATCCTAGAAACGTATTTGGTGTAGGAGATACTTTACAAGACGTTATAGCTTACTATAATTCTGGAATAAGAGAAATTTACTTAGTTAAAGGAGACTTAAAAATAGATTATGATGAGGCAATGAGAAAATATAATGCAAAAGTGATTGAAACTTTATGTTGCATAATAAATAATTAAGGTTTTGCTGCAATTCTTATTAACCAATATATTGACTTTATCACGCCTAGCGTATTATTAAGGTTTATTTGCGAGAAAGTCTTAGAGAACTCACCTTTAGTGTTCTTTAGTTGAAGGAATATATAATCTATATTTGAGAATATCTTATCTATCATTATTTGCACAAACTTTCTTACTAATTTATTCTTTATACCGCCAGTTAATATTGGTATTAAGTCCCTTGTGACTTTAAGATCGTAATGCCAGGAAATATAAAGTAAGTCCCAATAATTTTGTGGTAATGTTTCTGGCTTTGGATAAGGATTCTTACTTATATACGTTGTTGAAATTGGTATTACCGGTAACGGAAATATCCACGCGGTGAACTTATGATCTATAATACTCTGAACAAGGTTTATGCTATCTTCTACGTCCTTCTCGTCCTCCTCTGGATATCCTATTGTCATGGTATAACAAGGGTAAATATAATTATCATTCATTATAGCTGTAGCATCCAAGATTACATCCTTCCACTCCCTAGGAGTCCATGGAAAAGCCTTTGCAGTCATGTACTTTTCAAGAATTTTTAAACTTCCAGTTTCAAGCCCTACTACTGGAGCTGCAGCCCTATCTACATCATATCTAGCAATCTCAGCTATTGCCTTCACGGTCTTAGGGCTTTCTCTAACTGCAGGAGCAGAAATATGCGGAAACCATATTCCATCAACACCCATGTTCATCACCTCAGTGAACAGCTTAACTATTGCGTCATGGTTAGTCCTTAATTTTGAGGAACCATAAAGCATTACATCATCTGTTATAAATTCTACTCTTCTCCATCCTCCTTTTAGATTAACTTCTACTTCTTTCTTAATCTGATCTAAAGGAATAGAACGGAAAGTTTCTGGCGTTACAGAACAGAATTTACATCCTCTAGGACATCCTCTAGTTATCTGGACTTCTCCAAGCCTTGCAGGATTCTTTATGGTAGGAATTTCCTCGATTTTTGCGTTCCTACCTTTAACTATGGGTGGAACATCTTCACCGTCAATAATTTTCTTGGCTATAATAGGTAAATCAACTTCTGCCTCGCCTAGAAATACTACATCGACCCAGTCCGGTTTTCTTAAACTCAACTCCCAAGATCCGGGACCTCCAGCTATCACTTTAAAATTATATTTTTCTTTAAGTTTCGAAACTTTCTCGCCAAATTCAGAGAAGAATTGAGCAGTCCAAGTTGGTCCTCCACCAAAGATAAAGCTGAGCTTTGCACTAACTGGATTTAAACCAAAAGGATCATGAACTGTTATTCCAAGAATTTTAGCATCTTTAACATACTTCTCAATTTTCTCTGGAGGAATTACTGTTACATTAAAACCAGAATTAGACAAGATAGCCTCTACTTTTCTTAATGCATATGGAGCGTAAGCTGCATTATCTCCCTTTAATGGTACCTTAGGAGTAAAGAACTTATCCATGAAGAACCTTGGAACTAATCTAGATGGCATGCATGCGACATAGCCTAAAACGCTAGATCCCCCATAATCGGTGAAGGATCCCCTATCAGAAGATAGTATTATCTGATAGGTCATAAGAGTCATTTCGAGCTATCTAAAATAAATATTTCTTCAAAAAACTTCCAATTGAGATAAAGATCTTCGTTAAATTGAAAATAGGAGTAATGCCCAATATTATCATTGATTAAAGACTAAGAGTTTCCAAAATATTTTTCGCTTTTGATATTACCGTTGCGAAAACTACGTAAGTCATACTTATGGTAGTATCGTAACGTTTTTATATATTATATTCGCTCTTTATCTTGATGGCTACTAAAGTAAAGTTCAAGTATAAGGGAGAGGAGAAGGAAGTAGATATTTCGAAGATAAAGAAGGTTTGGAGAGTTGGCAAAATGATATCGTTCACCTACGACGACAACGGTAAGACTGGTAGGGGAGCAGTTAGCGAAAAAGACGCACCAAAAGAACTACTAGAGAAATTAGAGAAGAAATAAGGAAGCCCTTTTCCTCTTTTAATATAACTTCTTTTTTCTTGCCCATTATTAATATTTATATTCTTTAAAGAGAATAGATACTCATGGTAAAAGTTATAAAAAGAGATGGAAGCGAAGAAGAACTAATTTATGAGAAGATAGTAGTTAGTGTATTAAAAACTGGAGCTCCTATTGACATAGCAAGAAAAATAGCTTTCATGACAATAGGTAAGATATATATGGATAATAAAGAGAGTGTAACTGCAAAAGAGTTAACATCGTTAATACTTAATTACTTGAAGGCAGAAAATGAAACTTGGTATAGAAACTGGATAGCCTATGATAGGGTTGCAAAAAAGAGGGAAACAGAGAAGGAATTAAAATGATGAGCTTCCAGGCTTAGCGAGCAATGAGCAAATGGTTGCAAGAGCTGATTAAATGTCGTATGGACAAGAATAATCATTTTTATTCAATTTTTTTCTAGCTAAGCTACACAACGGGCAAATATTTATAACTTCTCCGTTAGTAGAGTTTACTAGCCTTCTAACTACAGAATTTACTAGATCCATAATTTCTTCATCAGCTTCAAGTTTCTTTTTAACATCTTCATTGCCCCTTTTGCCTTTTAAATAATAGTTTACTTCTGCAGGGCTTATGCCCATCAATGTAGATATTTGCAATTGGGATAATCCCTGCGCATAAAGTCGCTCAACTAAAATTGCTTTTATTACTGGAATTATATCTCTTACTGCAACCTCGCATGGAGCTATTACTTTTCTATTCAAGTTAATCTGCTATATTTTATCTTTAACAGTATTTAACGATTTCTACATTTTTTACCATACATTATTTCGTATCTCTTTCCAATTATTGTAAACTGAGTATACCAAAGACCTCGTCTGAAGAAAACCTTAAAGTGAAGCCTAATTTCTTACCAATTTTTATCATTGGAATATTATCAGGTAATGTATAAAATTTTACTTTAGACATTCCTAGCTTTTTAGCTTCCTCTATAATACTCTTTACAAGCATGGTTCCAATTCCTTTTCTTCTGTGTTCTGGCTTTACGACTAGGGAAAACTCACCGTCCTCATATAATGAAATTTCACCAACAATCTCGCTATCAATTACCGCTATCAAAGTAACTTTTGACGATTTCGTCAAATTTGCTACATCTTGTTCACTGAGCCTTTTAAAGGAGAAGAACCTCATATAAAGGTCGTCTGGTGAAAGAGAATTATAGAGGTTATAAATCTCCTCCACGTCAGAGAAGTTAGCTTTCCTTATTTGCAAAGCATTTATCATATTTATATTTTACAACTTATATTTAAAAAACTAACATACTATTTGATGAAGCTTTATAAAATCCGTCCTACCTTCTTCCAATGTAGGATCTCCACCAGTTATAACTATGTTATCGTTACACTTAACAAATTTTTTGGAAATTTCTTCCGCATATGTTATTATATCATTAAGTGTGATTAACGTCTTCTCAGTAAGAAAAGGATATACACCCCAACACATCTTTAATTTTCTAATTAATTCTTTATTGGGAGATAGTCCAATTATTGGTACTTTTGGCCTGAGCCTTGATATTCTTATAATCGAAGTTCCACTTCTACTATGCACTACTAAAAGCTTTGCCTTAGAAATTTCAGCCACATTTACTGATGCTACCGCAATTGCGTCATCTCCAGTAAGTGGAGGAGGTCTTACTGTTTTCACTCTTTTCTCTACAGCTAAAATTATATCGTGAAGAGTCTTTACGGCCTCTACTGGATAGTTGCCTGCCGCAGTTTCATCACTTAACATTATAGCGTCTACTCCTTCTGATACAGAATTAGAAATATCGATAACTTCAGCCCTAGTTGGAATAGGATTATTTACCATTGATTCTAACACTTGAGTGGCAAGAATTACTGGTTTTCCGTAAAGCTTTGAAAGCCTTATTATCTTTTTCTGAATAAAAGGGAGATTTTCTAAACCTATTTCTACTCCTAGATCTCCCCTAGCTACCATTACACCGTCTGCTGCTTTAATAATATCCTTGAGGTTTTCAACAGCATTTTTCTTTTCAATTTTAGCTATTATCCAAGCTCTATCTTTTGATATGCTTTTTACTTTCAATACATCGTCCTTGCTAAGGACAAAGGATAAACCGATAAAGTCGGCTCCTAAGTCTAAAGCTTCTTTAAGAAGTTGTAAATCGTTATCTGTAACTCCAGACGGAATTTTAATGTCTGGAATATTTATTCCCTTCCTAGAAGTTACAGTTCCGCCTTCAATAACGACTCCTTCTACTCTATCTTTTTCTACTTTTGTTACGTTAATTTTTATACTACCATCAGCAATTAATACATAAGAATTTTCTTTAACTCCAGAATAAAATAATGGGTCTTCAACTGGAATTCCCTCATAAGGAGAAAAAACAACCTTATCTCCAGGTTTTAAAACTATTTTTCCCTTTATATCTCCTACTCTAATTTTAGGTCCAGGAAGATCTACTAAAATTGAAGCTTCAGAATATTCCTTTATTTTCTCAAAATACTCTTTATGACTTTCTGTATCCCCATGTGCAAAGTTTATCCTAAAAATATCAACATACTGTGAAAGTTCTTTTACTTTATCTATACTTGAAGGACCTAATGTAGCAATAATCTTTGTTTTTCGCATTTATGAATAACTTGGTGATACTTGGTTAATATTTTCGCATGCTTCAGGAATGCCACTATCACAAGCTTTCTTCCTTAACTCTTGAGCCTTCTTAAGGTCATGAAGTTTTTCATAAGCTAAAGATAGCTTGTATAGAAATTCTCCATTATTTCCTACATCGTTCAGTACTTTATCTAATTGATCTTTCTTACCTCTGTTCACTATGGAATTAATTGCTATATCAACGAATTCACTATATCTCCCAACCTTAGCATAACATGAAATAACTCTTTTTACGTTACCGCAAACTGAAATATCAAAGATTTTACCTATTGAATCGAGCACTTCAACTAAGTATTCGCATTTTGCAGCATCTATTATATTACAAATAACCCAATTAGCTTGGGAAATATTATTTGATGAGACTGTTTTCTCAATTAATTCTATACCTTGTTTTACATAACCATCTATTATTCGTTCCTTGGCTTCAGTCAAGGATTTTATTAGCTCATAAGTATCGGTTACCATTGTGTATATATTGTAATCGAAGCTTAAATATGTTTTAGTTTCGATTTACAGTGAGTCTATTTAAAATTTAACATAGCGTGAAATGTAACCTAAATCTTTCAATCTACCTAGGACTAAATCTGTAGTATATTTACCCATTGCGGGAGCATAGCTCCAGCCTAATCTGCAGGCACCCGTGGCTACTGTAACATTACCACTTTTTCCTATTATAGGAAAACCGTCAGGAGAGCAAGGTCTGAAGCCCATATTCATTTCGTAAATATATGATATATCTACAATCCTAGAAGATTTATCAAGAACTAGTTGTGCCCTACTGGAATCATAAGAGCTGTCTGCGTCAAATCCGCCGGTTATTTTTATATAATCCTCAAAAGGTGAGATGGCTATTCCATCATCTACTAAGACTAAAGGCTTATTATATTTAGGAATTCCCTTAACTCTATAACCGTAACCTTTGAATGCTGTAACCGGTAGATTGCTAATAAATTTAGTAGTCCAAACACCTGATGCTAGGACTATTTCGTCAAAATCTTTCAACTCCCCTAAGTTTTGAATATCTTTATTTACAATTTTTACTCCTTTAAGTTCATTTCTCATCCTATCTATAAATTTCTCAGTAGAAATTCTTGAAAGCTCCGGGAAAAATATTGCGCCAGCAAATCCTTCAAAGTCCACTTTTTCAAACTTAGGATTAAAAGGACTCTTCTTCTCTTCCTCTAATCCTTTTTCCAGATCTTCTTCATTAAGATAAACTTCATATAATCCATCATCCTTATAATCAAAATCGTTCCTTTCTTCTGCCATTTCCTTATATGCCTTCAGTGAAAATTCTGCCATCTCCCTCATGGTTTTCCAAGCGTCCTCTGGAGGATTTTTATTTAGATTTCTGAGAAGTTCTTTTAACCAGAACTTATTAACGTTCCTTATATACGTAGCACCCCTAAGACTATATTTTAGCATTTTTATTATCATATTAGTAGAATTTATTTTATCAAATCTGTAAGGCTCTATTAATCCTGCGGCATGAATAGAATAACTGCCCAAGTCAGCTTTTTCAAAAATTGTAACTTCTACACCTTCTTTCTTTAAAAAATATGCAGTAAATAATCCAACTATTCCGCCACCTACTATAGCCACTTTCATTTCAATTCGCTCAATATTTTTACTGCCAATTTCTTAATATTACTTTCTTTAGTTGAAAGTTCCTCTAAATATTTTATTTGGTTTAATATGTTTTCTTTAGTTATAAAACCTTGTTTTATTAAGTCTAATGAATATTTCCAAGCATAAATCCTTACTGAAGGTTTCTTATGACTTAAAAATTCGTAATACCTATCTTTATCGGAAGGTTGAATAATACCTAACTCCACTAGTTTAGGAAAAAGTTTCCAAGCTTTCTTCCTAATTGTTGGATAATAACTCCTTAATAGCCTCCAGAAAGAATACCTAGAGGAAACTATTATCTCCTTTGGTACTAACTCGTATTTTAATAACTCTTCAACGTGTTCCCATGCGGATATCTTTATTTTATCAGAGTTTGCAACCAAAGTTTTTTCAATTCCTTCTATTGTAAGCATTTTATAAACTTCGAGGTGATTCCAGGCGTCATCTCTAACTCCTTGTAAAGGAAACCATAAGAGAGATCTAAAAAACCCTCTATTTTCTAGCAAATTTGAATAATATCCAGATTTAATGATATTTATTACTTCCTCCCAAGCTTTCTTCCTAATCTCTTGCTTTGGACTTTTAAGATCTTTAAGTTTCAATTTATCCACCAGATGCAGTAAGTACTATAGTTAGTTTGTCTCCATCTTTAATTTTCTCATCTTCTATAATAGGTATACCGTTTCTAAGAACTACTGTACCTTGTATTGTATAGCCTAAATGTTTTAGTAAATCTCTCACTCTGTAATAGTCTGGAACCTCGAGGGATTTAGTAACATTTTCTCTTGCCAAATTTACCTCAACTTTCATAAGTTTAAGCTATCTCTTAGTGTTTTTAAATTTTCCAAACAATACATTAGTTGGCTTATTTCATCCTTATTTTTTGTATGAAAAGATATTCCATCACCTATTATACAATTCTCTGGAGTGTCTAACCTATACTTACCGCAAATTTTAGTAAAAGAAAAAGTAAGATTTTTAATTTTATTTATTTCGTGATAAATTATTCCTTCTCCTGAGCTAGTCTTTATTTCGCCTTTATAACTTCCTTTAATAATTTGCAAAACAGAAATATATTTAGATAAAAAATTAAAATATGGAATATCTAAAATTCTAAATCTAACATTAAATATCTCTACATATTTATCTTCAAATTTAACTTCTAATTCTTTACATTGAGTCAATTCCATGGGTTCGTATTTAGGTAACCTTAACTCATTAGTGAGCGTATAAAATTCATCTATGACGCCAATAGTCTCCCCTTTAGCTCCTTGATATTTCATTAAATAACCAATGTATTCATCCTCACTTACTTTGCCTTCTAAAAGTTGTAAAGATTTATTATTTAGTTCTTCGTCTTTGATTTCCGTTTTAAATATAAAATAATTTCCATATCCAAAACTAGGAATATACTGTAATAAATATCCTTCAAGGAAGAAATATCTTATCCCTTTGTTAATTGCATAAATTAGTTTATCTAAAACGTTAGAAGAAATATCGCTTACCTTTAAAATTATTCCTTCAGAGTAAAAATAACGCCCTTTCTCGTTCTTAATAACTTGGAAATTCCCGTAATCATAAAGAGAATCATTACCATCTTTCAATCCTTGTCTACAGACTAACATCACATATACGCCAAAGCTCTATATTTTGCCATAATTAATCCCTTTTCATAGCAGTTAAGTACGGAATTTGCTACTTTATTCCACCTAAAGTTTTCCTCAACTCTTTTTACTGCATTTTCTCTGACTACAGACCATATATGGACATTATCTGTCTTGTAAATATAGCTCTTGTTAAGATAACTCCTATCGTCGTTTTCATCTGCCAAGGATAAATAAATAGCGGTTTTGATTGCAGTGGATAAGGATGATATACTCTCTGGTTCAACTAAAAATCCTGTTCCGTCCTTATTCCATCTTAAATCTAGGATTGATTCAGTCAGACCGCCCACAGAATAAGCTATTACTGGAGTTCCTACAGCCATTGCCTCAATAGCATTAATACCAAAAGGTTCCCATCTAGAAGGAACTACAAATACTGACGCCACGTAATGTGCTACTTTATAAATTTCTGGATTAATTCCATGAGAAATTAACAAGCGAACGTTGTCCCTAATTTCTGCAGACCTATCTATTATATCTTGTAATAAGCCGTAATCTCCAGTAGGAACACCAAAGACTATTAGTCTAGCGTTCCAAATCTCATTAACTACATCTTTGAACGCTCTAAGGAGCAAGTCGATTCCTTTTTGATAAATTATTCTACCAGTAAAGAGGACCAGTGGACCGTCTTGAAGCTCTTCGGTAGTCCAGTCATCTTTTATCCCTATCCTATGTCTATTATTCCATAACATGTTACCAGTAGTATAATCTTCTGGAATTGCCTTTTGCAAGGAAATTAACTTATATGCCGATTTCCTTGCAACTTTCCTATCCGCAGTACCAAAGTACTTTATAGAGAGTGCGGAAGCTTCCTCAAGCTTCCAATCAGTTCCATTATAAGTTACACAACTCTTGTTTTCCATAAAATTCCCTATATAAGGAAAAACGTCATAGTTTAGGTAACTTTTACTAACTGTAGCTATTATATCTGCCTCATAAGCGCCAAACCTTTCTATCTTACCTTCACAATAATCCCATAAAACGCTAGTTTTGTATGCTATATGCTTTGCTACCATCCAAATATAATGGTAATAATCTTCAAGACCTCCCCAATCTGGAGATGCGTAATGCCAAGGAGCGCCTATTTTATTTAGTAAGTGTATTGTATACATCAATGGTACGATAACCCTTCTTTGTTCAAACATTAATTTTGCCTTTACCCCAGCTAGCACTGAATGCCAGTCATTAACATGTATTATTGAAGGAACGTCTTCTAGGCTCATGTTCTGAATTAAACCTTCTATAGCTCTAGCTAATAGTGCAGATTTTTCCATAGCGTAATCGTAAATTCCCCAAGAATCCATTATTCTTCCAGTATCATAATCAAGGCCTTTAGCCAGCATTATTTTCATTCCGTCCAATTCGCCTATTTCAAATCCCAACTTGTAAGGATAATATACACCATTCATTCCTTTTCTAACGCCATAAATTGTTATTCCGGAATCCCTAAGTTTTAGTAAACTCCTATAGTAATCATTCATATGCCTTCCGTGGCTTGGCATTATGACAGTAACTTGTTTACCAAGTGATGCTAATTCCTTGCCTAGGTTATATACTGCAGTACCTAAACCACCCATGCTAGCTATTTTAGATAATTCAAAAGTAAGTAACCATATCTTTTCAATTTTATCTGGAATCCATAAAGACTCAATCCTTTTCATTTCCTAACCACTCCTTTAGGTATTTCAAATGATCTTTCAAACTCTCATCTCTTTTAATTATCTCCTCGAATTCCTTTTTATTCCACGCTACAGAACTTCTTTTACCATTTTTAACGAAGAAGAAAGGCTCATTATTTATACCAAGTTTATGAAGCTCTTCATTAAGAAAAGCATTTATTGCATAAAATTCATTTATAAATGCGTCAACAGGCGTAGAATAAGCGTTAAAGTAATTATGAACTTCTGCAGGACCTCCTCCACCCGTAAATAAGTAATAATAATTATCACTAGTAGTAAAGTACTTCCAGGCTTTCAAATAATCTCCTCCTAATTCCTTGGACGGCATTTCAGCTCTTCTTACTGCTTCATCATAAGCCCATTGCATTATATTACCTAACCAACTACTCTCATCCTTATTTATATCAGCCCAAGAGGAAGTTCCTTGTATGTCTATATCATAATAGGACTCGTTTATTAATTCTCTAGGTAGAGCAAACTTTACTCCCCTCTTATTAAGTTCTCTTGGTAACCATCTGAGAAAATCTAAAATTCCTGATTCTGGCCAATGATGTTCCCCAAAAGTTTCGTAATCAACAAATATTGTGACAACTTGACCAGGAGAGTCCTTAACCCAATTTGCAAATTTATCCGCAGTTAAAGGATATTGATCCCAATTCCTTAAGGAAAATCTGAACGCAATATCGTCGCTTAGCCTATAGTTTCTAAAAAGGATAGTAAGTCCTTTTCTTCTATATACAAAATTAGGGCTTTTACCATTCAGAGTACTCTCCTTACCTTCCATTATTATTCCTTTATATCCTATTTCTTCTACCATGTCTAATATTTGAGGATTAGTTAAAAGCTCAGTATTCTCGAAAACTTGAGGCTCCTGCTTAAAATATTCCTTTATTATCTCTTTCTGCTCTCTAACTTGCTCTTTCCACTCAGTCTTATCTTCCCATAAGGAAGTAATCGAATGATAATAAGTTTGCCCTAAAAATTCAACCTTTTTAGTAGATGAAAGAACTTGGAAAAGCTCCAATACATCTTTGCCCCATTTCTCAGCTTGTTCTATAAACGTACCAGAAAGTGAAAAGAAGAATTTTACTTCTCTACCTTCATCTTCTGCGTTCTCTATTTCTTCTAAGATTATTTTGGTAGCAGGAATGTAACATTTCCTCTTAACTCGGTTAAAGATTTCCTTATTTAATTCCATGTCAAAGAATCGCTCTAATACGTTACCTCTAAATCTAGGATTCCAGAATGCATCTTTTCTAATTCTAAAAGGTTGGTGAACTTCAAAGCCAAGTATTATTTTGTCTACCATAAATTCTTATATGGTACACATAATAAAAATTATATGGAATGGAAGATTGAAGATGTTAAAGTAATTATTCCAATAGGCGGCGAAGCAACAAGATTAAGACCTTTAACTATAGAAACTTCAAAGGCAACAGTAAGATTACTTAACAGACCTTTAATAGAATTTTCTCTCTACGAATTGGCAAAACAAGGTATAAAAGAATTCATATTTGGTGTTAGGGGTTACGTAAATTATAGATCTTTATTTGATACGTTCAAGGAGGGAATAGGTTTTTCGGCTAGATATAAAATAAAACCAAGAGTACACTTTAAATATCAGCCAAGAGTTGACAGTGTTGGAAACGCAGATAGTGTAAGGATTAATATGGAATACTATAGAATAAATGATATTACATTAATAATTCAAGGGGACAATATTTTTAGGTTAGATGTAAAGAAATTAATTAATTATCATTTAGAGAAAAAAGCTATGATGACAATTGTATTAAAGAAATGGAATAATGTAGAGGAATTTGGAGTAGCAGATGTAGATAAAGACCTTAGAATAAAGAGATTTGTAGAGAAGCCTAAAAAGGAGGAAGCACCGTCAAATCTAATTAACACTGGAATCTATGTTCTTTCACCTGATATTAAAAAAGTATTTGAAAGCGAAGACGTGATAAGAATGAGAGAAGAGGGTAAGATGGATTTCGGAAAGGATATTATACCTTACTTAATAGATCACGATTATCCAGTTTACGGATACATAACAGAAGATATCTGGTTTGACGTAGGTACTCCAGATAGATATTTAGATGCAATGCAAACTTTATTGGCAACGTTACCGGATAGTGAAATAGGAGGCAAAAGAATAGATGAAAATAAAAGAATCTTTGTCCAAGGGACTTCTCCAGATTCAATAAGGAGAAGGAATATAATAATTTCAAAATATAAGAAAGGAAAAATAAAAGTTGAGGGTAACGCTTTAATAGGTAGACATTGCCAGATAGGTAATGGTATCTATATAGAGAACTCAGTAATAGATAACTTTACTATAGTTAAGAATAATGTAAAAATTGTAAAAAGCTCAATAATGGATAGAGTTTATTTAGGAAATAACGTTGAGATACAGAATTCAATAATAGGTAGACATGTAGAAATCAAAGACGGAGTTAAAATAATAAATAGCGTAATAGCAGATGACGTTACTATAGGAGAAAACTCTGAAATAGTTAACTCTAGAATTTACCCCCACAGAGTTATAAACTCTGGGAGTAAACTTCATGATACAATACTAACGTGAGATAAATGAGATATGCGAGTATAGGCAATGGAAGATTATTAGTAAATCTGGACGAGTTTGGTAGAATAGTAGATTTCTATTTTCCTTATATTGGAATGGAAAATCAGACCGCCGGTACCCCAATTAGGTATTCCTTTTGGGTTGACAATAAAGTAATCCTTGATACTGACTTAATTACATCGTTAAGTTATTTAGATGATAGTAATATAATACAAATTGAGTCAAAAAAGGATTGGCTAAGTGTTTCGTCCTTTGCATTCATTGACCCAGATTCTCCAACATACTATTTAATAATGAAAATTCTAAATAATAGCGGAGAAAATAAAAGAATAAAAATATTTTTCACTCATGATTTTAATATTTATTCAAACCCTTTTGGAGACACTGCGTTCTTTGACCCATATACTTCCTCAATAATACACTATAAATCTAAGAGATATATTGGAATAAAATTACTTTCCGCTGGATCATTTGACGTTGAATATAATACAACAAAAGGAAATCCCTTAGACGACATTTATGACGGAAAATTAGATCAAAATCCCATAGCCCACGGAAATGTACAATCGTCTATAGGTATGGAAATAAAAGTTAATTCTTCATCTTCTTCTAAAATATATTATGTAATAACTGCGGATAGAAACCTAGATGACTTAAGGAAAAAACTTACACGATTAAACACTGCAGAGATAGAATCCAATTTCGTTACAACTTACATGTTTTGGAAGAGCTGGGTTAATAAAGGTAGTAAAGAAAGAAATTCCTTAAATAAATTATACAATGTAAGTCTCTTTGTAATTAAGAATCACATGGATATTAATGGTTCTTTCATCGCATCTTCAGATTTCTCATTCGTAAATCTTTATGGAGATTCTTATCAATATTGCTGGCCTAGAGACTGTGCATATGCTGCTTACGCTTTAGATATCGCAGGCTATGGGGAATTAGCTGTTAGACATTTTAATTTCATAAAAGATTTAGTTAGCCCAGAAGGTTTTCTTTACCATAAATACAACCCGAATAAAACATTAGCCAGTTCTTGGCATCCTTGGATATATAGAGGAAAAGGAATTTACCCAATTCAAGAAGATGAAACTGCATTAGAAATTTGGGCAATAGGAAGTCATTATGAAAGATATAAAGATTTAGACGAATTAAGTGAAATTTATAAAAAATTCGTAAAGCCTGGACTTCAGTTTATTATGGACTTCATGGAAGACGGTTTACCTAAGTACTCCTTTGATTTGTGGGAAGAGAGATACGGAATACATATCTATACTGTAGCTACAGTATATGGGGCACTAACTAAGGGATCTATATTAGCTGAAGGAATGGGAGATGAAACATTAGCAGAGGACTCCATAGAAGTGGCAAAAACACTAAAAGATGAAGTTAAAAAACGCATGGTTTATAATGGTAGGTTTATTAGAAGAATAGATGAGAACGGGAATAAGGATCTAACTATAGACGCAAGTATGTATGCCCCATACTTCTTCGGTATGTTCGATCCGGCTGATGAGATTGTACGGAATACCATGGAGTTAATAGCACAAAAATTGAATGTAAGCGATGGAATAATAAGATACGAAAACGATTATTATCAACGTAGAAAGCAACTACCAAATCCTTGGATAATAACTACTTTATGGCTAGCAGAATATTATATAGATATTGGTAAAATATCAGAGGCAGAAAAATTAATAAACTGGGTAATCAATAGGGCAACAAAATCAGGACTTTTACCAGAGCAGGTAGATCCAGAAACTTTCGAGTCAGTATCAGTAATTCCTCTAGTATGGTCTCATGCTGAGTATATAATTGCTTTAAATAAATATGAAAGCATAAAGAAAAAAGAGTATGATAAGCCCTGAGGAATGCGAAGATAGAGAATGGATAATACCCACTGGCACTGGAGGCTATTCTTCATCAACTATTTGTGGAATTAACTCTAGAACTTATCACGGATATTTAATAGTTCCTAAAAATCCTCCTCACTTCAGACATCTGGTTCTTTCAAAATTTGAAGATTTTTACATTCAAAACGGGATTGAATACCCTATTTCCACAAACAGGTATAATTTCCAAGTATACTATCCAGAAGGGTATAAATTTCTTAATAGATTCATATTAGGCTCAAACTTTGTAGTTTGGGAGTATAACTTTGAAAATTCTTTAGTTAGGAAAACTCTTGTTGTGAATAAAGGAACTAATTCGGTTACAATAACTTATGAGAGCGATAAAGGATTATTTAAGATCTGTCCTTTAATAACATATAGAAGCCACCACGTAGCGTTAAAGGAAAGACCAGGATTCTTTGACTTTCAAACACAAGGAAACACAATTGTCATCACCCTAAATGATAATAAAATTCTAAATTTTAAAATAGAAGGAGAATTTAATATAGAAAATACAGGTTACTGGTATTATAACTTCTTTTATAAACTAGATTATGAAAGAGGATCCAATTACCTTGAGGATCTGTATAATCCATTCTGTATAATTACTAAAAATAACGAAATCACCATAACGGCTTATGTAGATAGCTTCGTAAAATCCACAAAAATTCATTTAAGAAAAGACGTACTTCAAATGTTATCCTCCGCAGGAAGAGATTTTGTAGTTAAAGGAAAAGACGGCTGGGCAATAATAGCTGGTTACCATTGGTTCGACGAGTGGGGAAGAGATTCCTTCATCTCAATGGAAGGCTTAGTTTTACTTAACGGCGAATACAGCATAGCTAAGGATATAATATCTAGGTATTTAGAATATGAAGAAAAGGGCTTCTTACCTAACGGTTTCCTACATAACGGAGAACCAATTTATAAAGGAGTAGACGTTTCACTATGGGCAATATATGCTATTTATAAATACTATTTATACTCTCGAGATTTAGATTTCATAAGAAAGATATTTCCAAAACTAATAGAAATTGTAGATTGGTATTGGAAAGGTAACGGAATAGTGGAAACGATTAACGGCTTACTCTTTCATACGGGCTCGCCTAGAACCTGGATGGATGCAGAATTCGACACAACAGTAGTTACGCCTAGAGAAGGTGCAGCCGTAGAAATTAACGCTTTATGGTATAATGCACTAAAAATTATGAATTTTCTATCTAAAGAATTAAAAATGAATACGGATGAATTTGAGATAAAAGCAGAAAAAGTTAAGGCTCAATTTATAGAAAAATTTGTATCTCCTTGGGGATTATATGATTATTTAAATCCAGATTTAACTCCAGACACCTCTATAAGACCAAATCAGTTATTCGCATTTTCACTACCATTTAATGTAGTAGATGAAAACATAGGAAAAAGAATAGTAAATACAGTAGAGAAAGAACTCTTAAGGCCTTACGGCTTAAGTACGTTATCTAAGAGTGACAAAAAATACATTCCATTCTATAGAGGAGATAGAAGAAGTAGAGATCTTGCTTATCATAATGGACCAATATGGCCATGGCTAATAGGCTCATATATAGATGCAAAGATAAAATTAGAAAGAGGAAATATAATAGGAATCAAGAAGTTAATAAATTATTTACAGCCATTAATTAACGTTGCTATGGAAAATAATGGATATATCCCTGAACTCTTTGAAGATATACCGCCGTATAAATGGGGTGGATGCATAGCCCAAGCATGGAGTGTAGCGGAAGTATTTAGGTCATTAAATAATATAATCTCATCTTAAGTGAAAAATGCAGATCCTTTATACTCTTAGATCTACAAGAAAAAATCTATTTTTTCTTACGTTGATCTACGAATACTTGCAATTTGTAACCAGTCCATATAGTTTCTCCAGGCTTTACCCATTCAATTTCTACGTCGTCCTTATCTAAGCCAATTCTTTCAGCCAATTTTTGCCTAGCTTCTTCGTCGTATTTTCTATCAGGATTTCTAGTAGTCTCTATCCTTATCTTAAGCTTATCCATCTCATTATCATAGACAAAGATATTGAACATACCAGTAGTATCTGGAATTTCGTTTACCGCATCCTCAACATAAATTGGTAACAGTAGCTTGCCCTTAACCTTAAACATCCACTCTACTCTTCCGGGTATTGGCTCCGCAAACCTCATGTGAGTTATACCATAAGTAGGATCAGGATCAGTTAAGAATTCGTTCTTAACGTAATCTCCTAAGCTGTACCTTATTAAAGGCATTGTGAAATGATTAAGTAAAGTGGCTATTAATTCTCCTCTTTCCCCTTCTGCAGCAGGTTCGTCAGTCTTAGGATCTACTATATCAAATATTTCCATGTCTTCCCAGACTACTAACTGCCCCGGTAAGTTAGGAACTTCTATCGCCATATGGCCATCTGTTGTTCCCCAAACGCTTATGGCAAGCCTAGCGTTAGGATGAACAGCGAAAAGTTTCTTCTTAGTATTTTCTGCAGCTGCTCCACCGTGAAGCAATAAAACCTTAAAAGGCGTTTCCCAACCTTCTTTCACAGCTTCTTCTCCTATTAATCTATGAAGCCACGGAGTAGTTGCTAAAACGTCGACTTTCCACAATTTAAATATTAGATTATGCCTATTCTTCCAACTAAAATATGTCTCACCGCCTCCAGCAATGGCTGTAGCACCACATCTCCACATTGCTGTTTCTACTAACGGAGGGCCCCAACTATAGAAACCGCTCATATTTAGATAATTGGCATAAACTGTAGTTGGTTTTACATCTGCGAAGGTCCACAAATACCTTGCTTGGCCTTCTTCAAAATAATCTAACTCTAATGCACCCCAACCTTGAAAAGTAGGCATTCCAGTTGAACCCGACGTTGCACCTACAAACCTTATTCTTCTAGCAAGTTCCGGAACCATGATTGTACCGAAAGGAGGATTAGACTGCAAATCCTTCCTTAACTCGTCTTTTCTCAGAATCGGAATTTTAACTACATCCCTCCAATCTTTTATCATGTCCGGCTCAAAGCCCTTTGACTTCCAGAATTTCCTATAAAATTCTGAATGATCCCAAGCCCATTTAACTATCCTTTTTAATCTAAAAGTTTTTAATTTCTCTAAATCTTCTCTTTTCATTGTCATTATTTTCGGGTTCCATAACTTATCTGAATGAATATAGTCAGTTCTAATAAATCCCTCATCTCTTAACTCCTTGTGTATAGCTTCGTATTCCTGGAGAACTAAACTCATTTCTCTCACCTACTTATACTATTTAAAAAATTTAAGCATATTTGTAGAATCCTTCCCCAGATTTTTTACCTATCTTACCTTCTTTAACCATCCTTATTAGCAAACCTTGAGGTTTATATGCAGAATAACCCTTGTTATATATATCCTCCAAATTCTTCAAGATGTTATCAATACCCAATTCGTCTGCAATTTCTAATAAACCTTTAGGAAAATTATATCCATACTTCATTACGTCATCAACTTCGCTAGGCTTAACTATATTATTTTCAACAAGCCAAGCTGCTTCATTAACTGCTAGAGAGAGCAATCTAGCTGGATCCACTTTTGACGTAGCAGGTAGCTTTACCTTTAAATATTTATTACCAGGATACTCGTAAAATCCTTTACCAGACTTAACTCCTAGCTCTTTTCTCGCAACCTTCTCCTTAAATAATTTACATGGCACATCAGAAGTACCTCTTTTTACTATGTTTTCCCAAAGATCTACATCTATATCCAGCCCAACGTAATCTGAAAGCTCAAAGATACCCATGGGAAGACCTATTTTATTCCTAGCACAACTATCTACTTCTTCTATACTAGCCTCTCCACTTTCAACTTCTCTACAAGCTTCCTGCATAAGTCTAAGGAATATTCTATTGCCTATAAAGCCAGGAACTTCTATCCTAAGCTTTACAGGAACTTTTCCCAAGCTTCTTGCCAACTCTACAGTTTTATTTGCCGTATCCTCTGAAGTATATTTAGACGGAATTACTTCAACTAATTTCATTATTTGAGGAGGATTAAAAAAGTGCATTCCTATAACCTTATCTTTTCTTGAAGTGAATTCTGCGATTTCAGAAATTGGTATTGAGCTAGTATTAGTAGCAAGTATTGCTTCCTTAGGAGCTATTTCGTCCAAACTTTGAAAAACTTTCCTCTTTAAGTCTAGGATTTCTGGAACAGCTTCAATAGCAAAATCTATATCCTTTGCAACGTCATAAGAAGTTGACATTTCAATTCTAGAAAGGATTACTGATGGATCTTCCTTAACGGTACCTTTTTCATAAAATTTTCTTAAAGACTCCTCCATTCTTTGCTTAGCTCTATTTAATATATCCCAAGAAATATCAATTAATTTAACTTGGTGCCCATATATTGCTAAAACTTCAGCTATTCCATGACCCATAGTTCCAGATCCAACTACAGCAAATTTCATGACTTTACTAATTACAGAGAAGTTTATAAGGTTTAAATTCCATTAAATAATTTATACCATGAAAGGAGCTGTTCTGTATAAATATAATGAACCTTTAAAAATTGAAGATAATCTACAAATTCAATCTCCCAAAGAAGGAGAAGTCAAAGTCAAAATTGTAGCTACAGGGATGTGCCATTCAGATGTCAACGTATTTGAAGGAAAAACTCCAGTACCTCCTCCTGTGATTGCCGGCCACGAGATTGCGGGAATAGTTGAAGAAGTAGGCCCAGGCGTTACTAGGGTTAAACCCGGAGATAGAGTAGTTTCAGCATTTATACACCCATGCGGAAAATGCAGAAATTGCATTTCTGGCCATGAAAACTTATGCGAAACGTTCTCCGCAGTAAGGTTAAAGGGCACAATGATGGACGGCACTACTAGGGTAAGACTTGACGGAAAGGAAGTTAGGACTTTCTTAGGTGGAGGATTTGCCGAATATGCGGTTGTAGGAGAAAACGCACTAACTGTAGTTCCACCAGAAGTCGATTTAGAGAAAATTGCAGTACTAGGTTGTGCAGGCCTTACTGGTTATGGAGCAGTAAACTCAGCAAAAATAGAGCCGGGAGAATCAGTTGCAGTAATAGGAGTTGGAGGAGTAGGATTATCAGTAATTCAACTGCTTAAGGCAAGCGGAGCAGGAAGAATAATAGCAGTAGGTACTAAAAAATGGAAATTAGATAGAGCAATAGAATTAGGAGCAACAGACGTAATTAACTCAAAGGAGACTGACCCAACAAAAGCAATAAAAGAATTAACTAACGGAGGAGCAGATGTAGTAATAGAGGCAGGCGGAAATGAAGAAACCATAAAGATAGCAATGGATTCCGTAAGAATAGGAGGGAGAGTAGTATTAGTTGGTTTACCTCCAGTTAATGCGATGATACCTTTCAGAGTTGCATCAATTGTTAGAAACGGAATAACAATAATAGGAAACTACGGAGGAAGGCCAAGAATAGACATGCCTAGACTTCTGGATCTAGTGAGACTTGGTAAATATGACCCATCTAAACTAGTAACAGGAAGGTTCAAATTAGAAGAAATAAATGAAGCAGTAAAATTACTTAACCAAGGAGAGGCAATTAGAAGTTTAATAATTCCAGATTAGTCACCAAAAGCTAGCATCAGTAGTTATTAAACCTAGAGAACGAGCAACGTCCCTTAAAGATATTACGCCAATTATTTTTCCGCCTTCAGTAACTACTAAATGCCTTATTTTATTATTAGTCATTAAAAGAGCAGCATCTCCCACTTCAGTACTTGCGTCTGCAGTAATTAGATTAGTCGACATAACCTTACTTGCTGGAGTTTCTAAAGGATAATCATCGGCTATTGCTTGTATTATATCTCTCTCTGTTATTATTCCTCTAGGAGTATCTCCATCAACAACTAGCAAAGAGCCTACGTTTTCTCTCCTCATCAACTTTGCACAGTCCTTAAGAGAAGCAGAAGAAGAAATAGTAACAGGAGGTCTAGTAATTAATTCTTTGATTGACATCCATTAAATTCTCGAACAGAAGTAAAAAAGAGTTACTGGTTGTTTTCACCCATAACCTCCTTAAATACTTTCTCTGACGTATAAAAAACGTCAACTCCTTCTTCACCTCTTTCAACAAACGTTATTTCCTCTAGGCCAGAGGGAGACTTAATCATGAAAGACACAACTTTGCCTGCAATAAAAGGAAAAACTTCGTAGTTTTCTTTTAATTTTCTGACCCTTTCTATTGCATCTAATAAACTAATGTTTAACTTCTGCATGTATTGAAGATAAAAAAATAAAAAAGGGACATAAGCGAAACTGACTTCCTCACCGCCTTATGGGGGTTCCCCTCATCGATTCGGAGAGGGTCAGAGGCCCATTTAAATTCATGATCGCAATAACATCACGATCGTTCCCATAACCACACAAGGTGCAGTGAAAGTGTCTAGAGTAATCTCAACCATCTTCTTGCCACACTTAGGACAAGAAACGGAAGAGTACCTGGGGTTAACATACTCCACATTCATTCCGTGCTTCTTAGCTTGCCACTCTATCCAATAACGTTCTATCCTTTATTAGATAGTAAATTTCTTTCATCAGCATATCTTTTCACTATTGATTATAATTGTATAAAAGTCCCCTAGCTTAAATTTGCCATTATCAGTCCTATCTTGGATTAATAATTCGCTTCGAGTGGACATAAAGTTTATATCCTATAACCAAAAATTTAACCTAGGCACAAGTAAGAAAGTTTTAAATATTTCAGCTTACTAATTATATCTCGCTCCGGTAGTATAGCCCGGTCAAGCCTAAGCGCGCCGAGAGTATGCAGGCCTTTCGAGCCTGTGACCCGGGTTCAAATCCCGGCCGGAGCACTCTGGGGGGATACCCCCAGACCCCCGATTTACGTAATTCTCAATTATCTTATCTAAAGGACCAACATAATGATGCCTCTGCTTCCCTTCATTATCCTTCTCTATAATGTAAACATAATACTTGCCTTTAATCTCTTTAATATAGAAATTAGAATTCACCCGACTTCCTCCCCGCCCTATGGGGGTTCCCCTCATCGATTCGGGCTTACATCTCTCATCTGAGGGGCAGTCGAGAGGGTCAGAGGCCCATTTAAATTCATGATAGCAATAACATCACGGTCGTTCCCATAACACACGAGAGGCGGTGAAAGTACCTACAATCAATCTCAGTCATCTTCTTACCACACTTAGGACAAGAGACGGAAGAGACCCGTAGCTAAAATAGAGAAGATTAGACTCTAAGTCCTTATTTTTGTTTTTGGTGGCAAATAAACGACAAGCCTCACCATTCCAGGGCGGAGAGGAAGTCAGAGTCTCATGGCCATAATAATTAATGTAGTGATTTAATAATAAGCTTTCTCCAATTGAAAGAGATTGGTTAAAGGGATTTGCATCAGAAATTCTTTATGTAAAAATAAAAAAGAAAGAAATATTAATCACTTATTAAATTATGGTTGGTAAATAGCTGTTGTGGATATGTTAATTATATTCCCTCCAATGTTTATCGTAAATGTTATAATGTAAGGACTATTTGGACTTAATGATTGTAAATTTCCAAAGAACATTGTTACCTCATTGTTACCAATTTGCAATACAGTAGGACTTATTGAAATCGGCATTATATTCACACCCTCAATTCTCGCAGATACAATGCTAGCTGGGGTTGATGAATATAACGTAATGTAAGCATAGCCATTATTCTTTATAGTCCCTTGACCAACCTGATAAACTTGGGGACCAAAAGATTGCTGTGTAGCAGTTGCTAACGGTTTTACTTTACCTAGACCTATATATGCCAAAATAAATCCGATGAAATTAAGAAGACCAACGGGTATTATTATTAAAATCCCACCAATCTTAACTAATCCTTCATTGTATATCTCACCAACCCTGTAAAACCCTACACCAATTAGTATCCCACCAATCAGAATTAAGAATTCTGCTAAAACTAATATTGGGAGTCCTATCAATATGATTGAAAGAAATGCTCCAATAATGGCAATAATTAGTCCCACTAGATAGATGGTAGTTCCGGTCCCACCTATTCCTACATCTCTACCTAAGCTTTTCAAGATACTGAACCCACTCTTTATTCTAAGTATACCTATTAGCCCAATAATAGCGCTAAGTAATACCAATACAACAATTCCTATTAGAGTGCCAAATATACTGCTGACTGCTCCGACAGCGCTAAGCGTACCAAGTGAAAACACAAAACCGAATAAACCTCCAGTAATAGCGATTATAACTCCTATTGAAGCTAATAACACGGAAATTATCAAAAAAAGGGAACCACTCCTTAAATTTTTTATACCTTCCATTTCTGAATTTTGAAGCGACATCGAATTATAGTTTAGTCACTCATTTATAAAAACTTTTCTCTCTTTTTCAGTATAGTTAGAATTTAACAATTTCAGCATTATTAGATGCATCAATATGCTCAACAAATTCAATACAACTTATCCTATTAGAGTAAATTTTTTCAAGATATAGTTACTAAATATAGGTATCTTGGCTGGGCAAGAAATATCACATTCCTTGCTGACGCACTTTTTGCAAGTGTTAACGTCTTTGGTCCTACATATCACCTTTTGTTAAATATTCCAGTGAAAGCGCTGAAACCACACCAGCCTTACCTATGGATATATTCCAAAAATTGAAGTTAAAAAGTAAAAGAACCACCATATGTATAGGTAAACATATCTGAAAGTCTAAGGAAGCATTATCCTCCCTAACCTATCATCAGGAAAAGATGAAATACGCCGTTCATTGGTACGAGGAAAAATCCACCTTAACTAGTCCCAAAAGTTATTTTGTTTTTTCTTGGCTGAAAATCGCTTATAGAACATATCAGACCATATGTGAGTGAACATACAAACTAGGTTATAATAAATACCCCTGCCAAATAATGCAATAACGATTAGGGAAAATACAAAAGGTGCAAAAGTTACGGGAAATCTCATGCCACTCATTCTGAGTTTGTATTGTAAGGGATCAAAGGTAAGAAGAATATTGGTATCCCAGTTAGAGTATCTAAAGTCCACGCCTTTAAATACCTTGTCTTAAACCACTCATAAACTAAATATAACCGCTCACCGTTGTTACGTAGTAAATGAGGGTAGGTAGTTGTAATTATAGTCATCAACGTTACTATCATTAGTTTATCAAGTAAATTGCACTTCATTATTATTATAATCATTACCAATTATTGTTATAAGGATTAAGCGAGAGTAAACATCGGTTTCAAGCCCTCTAAGGATCTCTACAAACTCCTGTAATAAATCAACAAGTGCCTTCATCGTCTGTGGTCCCGGGTTCAAATACCGGCCGGAGCACTAATTTTACATTAAATCGAAAGATTAGATAAGAGATTATGAGAGAAACTAAAAATCGTTTGGAAAACATAAACAATCTAACAAGCTCTCTTTGCGGGAAAAGAGGAATAATACCTATAAAAATCGAAATTAACGCTCCTATTAAAATATATAAGTTCATACTTTTTGTGACGAGAAAGAATACTAATGAGTCACTTTCGTTAATGAGAACAGTCGTTGTTTAACTTCATCTAAGATTTTTCTTATCTCCTTTTCTTTTTCTAAAAACGTTGAAAAAGTTACGAAAGCATCAAGAATTACGGCGTAGTCTACGGGATCAATTCCTTTAGGAATATCATTATCTTTTTTAATACAGAAAGAAATTCTAAAGCATTTCTTGCTATAGGATCCTTAGACTGACTTCCTCCCGCCCTGTAAAGGTTCCCTTCCAAGGGGTTCATAGTTCCTACCATCAATTCGAGTCTAGAGAACCATTTGAGGGGACTTTCACGCTGGTTGCCCCTCACTCGAGCTGAGGGATGGCGTCATTAACGTCTTGGGCTATCCATCCCCTTCCCTTAACCTCCATTTATTGTAATTCATAAATATGCTTATAATGGATTAGATGAGGATATAAGTCATCTTCATAGTAGAAAAGATGTAATAATTGTGCTAGGGGAATTAATAAAATCTGAAATAGATATAATTACTGCTATCTCGTTAAATGAGGAAGAGAAGGAATTGCTAGAGAAAATAAAGAAGAAGAAAATTGACAAACTTTAATAGTCAAGAAATTAAGAAAGTCATTATTTGTTTATTATTTCCGTTTTTATTACATCCATAACACTTTTCTCATCTCCTTGCAAAAATTCTGCATAAATAATTTGGTCATATTCTACTGCAAACCCTATGTTGTCTTTTAGTATTGTGTAATGGAAACCTTTGCATTCCTTACAATATCCTCTTAATATTTTCTTATTCCCTAGGTCTATTATTGTATATTTTATTTTCCCATCATTTTTAGGATTCAAATCTGATGTAAGTGAAATTTTTCTTGCTAATCTGAGCAAGGCTAATCCTAGGAGATCTTCGTAAGTAATTCTTTTTTCCCTCAATTTTTTGGGGATTTCAAATTCTCTGTTAACTTCCTCTTTTATCTTCATAATGTCTTTTATTGCTGATCTATATGGCGATAATTCCTTTACGCATTCTTTTGTAATTTCGTTAACTCCTTCCCTATCACCTATCCAGGCTAAAATCATCGCTTCTTTTAATTCATCCTCGCAATTCAAGGCCTAACCACCACCATCATTATATTTCCGTCTCCAAAAACGTAAGAAAGTAATGAGTAGTTATCTGGATATCTTAAACTCTCTGAAGTTATTAAATCTCTAATAATATTTTTCCTAACTATCGCTTTATCAAATTTTACTGAGGATCTAACGTTAACAAAAAGTAACGATTTTCCATCCTTGTCGCCTAGAAACTCCTTTAATTTACCATACTTCCCTACATGAATAAAAGTGTCAGTTATCATTCCCATGAATTTTACTTCCCTCAATGGTAAAATATCAAGTAATTTTACCCCAAACTTTTCTTCCAGGATAGTGTAAATTATTATTTCTCCTAATGCTCCAGAAATATCCCCAGAATAGTACTTCCCTCCCCACCTACCTAAAAAGTATGACAAATTAGAGGGTAAATCTTCAATTATCCTTGAAGATAAAATAGATGCAGGAATTAAGATCTTCTCGTCAATTTCTAATTCTTCCTTTTCTCCTTTTTCAAATTCTTCCAATATTCCATCAGCTATAACTTCCATATCGTTATCGTCATCTTTTTCGTCATGAGGAAGTAAGTCTGAAGGTATGTAAATCCAAGTAAGTTTTACTTTCACATTGATATTTCTTACTCATTAAAATAAAAATTTAGGGTTTTAATAGCACCTTACCTATCTTATTCTTATCCTTCAATAGTTCATACCCTTTATCTATCTCATCTATTCCAACAGTTCCAGCAATTATTGGTTGAATTTTACCTTCTGCAGTAAGTTTTAACGCACCTTCTACATCTTTTTTAGTCGCACTAGCATGGCCTATTATTTGAATATCTTTAAGTATTACGTAACCTAATCTAAGTTGATAAGCTTGAGAAGGGTCTACATTACCTATTTGTACTATTCTTCCACCCATCCATAACGATTTTAAGCTTTCATCAAAGGTTGGAGTTCCCACAGTGTCTATTACAACGTGAACATCTGAAATTTTCTTTGCTTCTTCAGCAAATTTTTTACCTACTATTACATGATCTGCAAATTTTTTAATAAAAGGCGCTTTTTCTTCTGAAGTAGTAACGCCTATTACTTTGGCTCCTAAAGCTTTTGCAACTTGTACTGCATGAATTCCTACTCCTCCACTGGCTCCAGTAACTAGCACAGTTTCTCCAGGCTTTAAATGTGCCCTCATTAGACCTCTGTAAATCATTCCCGTAACGCAAGGGACTAAAACTGCTCCTTCGTCTGGAGTACCTTTAGGAACCTTTACTAGGCTTGTAACTTTTATTTTTGCATATTCTGCAAAAAATCCGTCCAACTCTTCAGAGTATCCTAACCTAGAATGACAATAAGCTTCTTCTCCTTGTCTACAATACTCGCAAGTTCCGTCAGGGGCGTAAAGTAAAGAGACTACCTTATCTCCTTCCTCAAACCCTTCAACTTTCTTACCTTTTTGTATTATTGTGCCTACAACTTCGTGACCTAATATTACTGGGTATTTCATTCTTGGGTAATATCCTTGGAGTTGTAATAGATCTCTGTAACATAACGCTGCTCTATCTACTTTTATTATAACTTCGTCATCTGCAGGCTTTGGATCTGGAACCTCTTGTACTTTATATCCTTGTTTGTGACCTATAACAACAACTGCCTTCATTAGTTTAAACATGTTTATATTGCTTAAAAATTATGATGAAGGAAGCATTTTTTATACTTAGTAACGTAATTTAATTCGTGAAACTAAAATTACCTCCTAGGATAAAGGTTTTGGAAGCTTTAGGCGCAATAGCTGATGGAAGAATTACTAAGGTTAACGATCACTACATTGTTACTTCCTCGGAGGGGGATAGGAAATATACCGTAAAGGTTGAAGGGGAGAAGGTATTTAGTGACGATAATGGAACTAAGTTTAGGAATTATATAGGTTATCCTATCATTGCAGTTTTAATGCTTGAAGGTAAATTGCCTTTTGATAAAAGGATTTCTGAAGCACTTAAGGGTATAGATTGGAAAAAACTTAATGAGACATATAAGAATTATTCGGTTGTAGAACGTATAATAAAGGAAAAAGTGAGTAAAGAAAAAGGTATAAATGAGAGTGAAATTGATGGCATAATAGAGAGTGTTTTAAATGAGCTTAGAAGACATTCTTTCTACAAAGCTACCTGAACCACTTATTTACGTGAGTGAAGATGAGGTTAGAAGAATTAAATTCAAAATACAACGCATTTATAACAATAGCTGAAATAAAAGGAAGGGATAAGGGAAAGCTTAAAGGATTAACCTTTGGAATAAAAGATATTATACTAACTAAAGGGATTAAAACTACTGCTGGGTCAAAAATCCTAAAAGATTACATACCTAATAGGAACGCGTGGATAGTAGATAAAATCCTGGAAGAAGGAGGAACAATAGTAGGTAAAACAAATACTCACGAATTTGCGATAGGTGCAACGAATACTTCGTCTATTGCTGGACCTGCTAGAAACCCCTATGATCCTGAAAGAATAAGTGGGGGATCTAGTGGAGGTTCTGCAGTAGCTGTAGCACTAAAAATGGTAGACGTTGGCGTAGGAACAGATACTGGAGGGTCTATAAGAATTCCTGCTTCGCTATGTGGAGTAATTGGATTTAAACCGACCACTGGAATTATACCTATAGACGGAGTTATTCCGTTTAGTTGGACTTTAGATACAATAGGATTTATAACTAGGGATATTCCCACTTTAAGAAGGGTTTTAGATTCCGTAATACCTCCAGAAAATAAACGTGTCCTGGTATCCAAGGTAAGGACTAGGCCTAGGTTAGGAGTATTCTTATTTAAGGATGACCCTGCATCAAATTCTCTAAAAAGTATATTGAATAAACTCTCTTCGTACTTCGATTTAATTGATATTAGGTTAAATTTTTTAGAAGGATTCGGAAGCAATGTAAGGGGAACAATAGCCCTTGCGGAAGGTTCTTCGTATCATAGGGATTGGATAGAGTCAACTCCAGGGATGTATTTCCCAGATGTTAAGGAACTATTAATGCAAGGTTTGCAAATTAGAGCAATAGATTATATTGACGCATTAAGGGCAAGGAGAGTAATTTTCGAGGAATATGTTAGAGCTTTTGACAATGTAGATGCGATAATTTCTCCTACTACAAAAATTCCTGCACCAAAGATTTCAGAGGTAGTCGGAAGAGAAAAAGAATATAGAAAACTTTTGGTATCTAACACAGAACTATTCAATCTTGTAAATGCACCTTCTATTTCATTACCAGTCACTAAAGTAAATGACTTACCTATAGGATTAATGGTAAGCGGTTTACCTTATGAAGACGGAGTAGTATTAGATATTGCAGAAAAAATTCTTGAATTAACCGAGTGACTTTCTTATTAATGCCATTTCTTTTATGTACTCTTTCATTTCATCGTACTTCTTTTCCTTACAAGCAAGTAAGGCTAAAGAAGATAATAATACGTGTTTTTTAGACTCGTAATCATTACCTCCAATTTTTATTCCAATACTTTCAGCATACTTTACGTCCTCTTTTATTTTGTTAATAACTTCGTTATCTATGTTCCATATTTCCTTTAAATATTCTAGAGCATCGAGATTAACATACTTTCCACTCTCATTAAGGTCATGATTAAACATTATATAATTCTCTTTTAAGAAATCCCATTCTTCCTCTGATAACTTTGAAAGCGAAGATAATCCAATTATTTCTGGTGGAATACCTAAAGTGTACATTGCACCAACAAAACTAATTGCTCTAGGTAATGTTACTTTTCCAGTACTTCTGGCATAGCCAAATAAGCTTATGTGCAACTTTCTAGCTCTCCTTCTGGGCAAATTAAGTGCGATAAAATTTATTGCTGGTGCAAGAGCTTCTATTATAGGCTGATAAGAAGATACATAATTCTCAACAATTTTCTTCAATAAACCCTCTTCGTGTTCATCAAATACTCTAGGCTCTTCTACTTTGTTCTCATTAATTTTCTGAACGGCCTCTTTGACTTCTTTCTCGTCATAGTCATATTTAAAAGCTGACTGGATTGTAAAAGTATAAACTCCCTTATATTCTTTTAATGCATTCTCATAATTCTTAGGACTAAGATGGCCTCTGAAAGGTAGGGATCCTACTCCTATTATAGGGAATATTTCTATTCCTAACTCATTTTTCATTTTATATAATGCACTTATCGCAAATTTTGCCAAAAGTACTGCAGTCAGCATTCCATAATTCATTGCCGGATCTGATCTGGCTATGAAAACTCTCATGTAACTTGGCTTTATTACTTTATAATACCCGCCTACTATTTCCCTTATTCTTAATAAAGAGTCCTTGTCTTCAATTAAAGGAATAACTTCTACTCTTTTCGGATATATTTCGCCTACAAGATCCCTTACGTAAATTCCTTCAAATAGTTCAATATCTTCTTCTCCAGCAACGGCTTTTTCATAATATTTTGCAACAGAAACTAACTCTTGGTAATTGGTAGTAAAAGGTAAAATTACCTCAAATACTGGAATTACTTTTTTACCATAGAATTTCTCAGCTAGATCATACGCTACTGGAATACTTTCCATAGTCTCAGCGAAAACTTTTCTTTCTGCACCTTCGATTCTTGGATTTGGTAGTCTATAAGTTAAGAATACGTCCTGGCCTATTATATTCTCTTTAAAATATTCAGTATACAACGAAAGTAATTTTCTCACAACGTGAGTATCGACGTCCTTTCCTTCAGCGTCCCACATTACTTCGTGAATTCCTAAATTCATATAAGAATAATAAGCTTCTACCACTTCGTCATCCCCTTCTATTACTTCACTTTTTGCCCATTCTGGAACTCTCGCATTATCTGGATGTTGTGTAGACATAGTTTTAGGGATCTTTCTCATTTGGAGGGTATTATCTAAGTTAAGGCTTTTAAATATTGCTTAGAAATTAGTATACCATGCTAGACGTAGGTCAAGAGGCACCAGATTTTGAAGCAGAGTCCACTTTAGGTAAGATTAAATTATCTGATTATAAAGGAAAGAAAAAAGTTATCCTTTACTTCTATCCTAAAGCCTTCACCGCAGGATGCACAAGAGAGTTACAAAGATTCGTACAACTATATGACGAAATAGTAAAATTGAATGCAGAAGTTATAGGAGTTAGCGCTGATAGCCTTTCTTCTGTTAAAAAATTTGCTGAAAAATATGGGGCAAAATTCCCTCTTATAGGAGATAAAGAAAAGAAAATCATAAATTCTTATGGGGTCTTAAATGAAAAAGGAACTAGTGCTCAAAGAGTTACCTTTGTTATTGACGAGAATGGTAAAATAACTCACGTTTTTAAGAATCTTAAAAAAGCTGAAGAACACGCCGATAAAGCTTTAGAAGCAATAAAAAGTTAAATGACTCTAACATATGGTTTTTTCTTAAAAGATTCCAACGGATTATTTATTACTTCAGGAATTTCATTTACTAAATCACTAGGAGTTATATGATTTCCGTACTTAGCATAAGCTAATGAACCTGCTAATCCATTTATAAATGCTCCTATGGAGGCAGAGTCAAATGGAGATAAGCCTTGCGCCATTAATGTAGCAACAATCCCAGTAAGAGTGTCGCCTGTTCCTCCTACTGTCATTCCGGGATTGCCGGTCTTGTTTAATCTAAATCTTTCACCATCGGAGATTACATCAAAGTAACCTTTTAATAATACTACACAATTAGCTCTCTTTGCGCTATCAATTACTTGGGAAATTCTCTCTCTAGGATTATCTTTTACGTCGTAACCAAAGAATATTTTAAACTCTCCTGCATGGGGTGTAATTACTGCAAAGGGATAAAGAGTAAATCCTTTTATGGATTTTAATGCATCGGCATCAATAACAACGGGCTTATTTATTTCCTTTAAGTAAGTAACGATTTCCTTTGAAGCTTCAACTGTTTCCTCTGCTAAGCCCATTCCCGGGCCTATAACTATAGCATTGGACTTTTCTATCCATGGTTTTAACTCCTCTAAATTACCAGGGTTAATATTTTCTCCATTCAACTTTATCGCTATTAAATCTGGAGAATATGAGGCTATCGTATATGCGGTTTGCCCAGGAGAAGCTATGTAAACTAAGTCAGCTCCTGTCCTTAATGCAGCTAACCCTGCTAGTGCAGGTGCACCGCTAAAAGTTTTACTACCACCTATTATTAATACTCTACCACCTGCACCTTTCCTACTTTTCATTTCTCTCTTCTTTATATTAACCATAAGATCTCCGGGCCCTACATATATTTCAGCTTCTGGAGGAATTCCTATATTTTCAACTTTTATCTCAAAATTAAACTTTGATAAGCCTGCCTTCATATCGTGAAATGTAACTACTAAATCAGGAACTACGTAATCTCCAGGCGTTTCGCCCGTATCACTATCGACTCCAGAAGGCACATCTATCGAAACCTTAAAGCCTTTACTCTGGTTAAAGACTTTAATTGCGGTTCTAAATGGTTCTCGAGGCTTTCCTGAAAATCCAGTACCCAGCAGTGCGTCTATTAGAATATCTCCTTCTACTGGTTTAAGTTCCTCCGGATCTTTTACTGTAATTATGTTAATCGAATAATCCATTTCTTGAACTGCGGCTAAATTAAGTAATGCGTCTTTATGCTTATTTTCTCCCAGTAGAATTACAGTTACTTTAGCTCCTTCAGCAGCTAAATGCCTTGCTGCAACTAAACCGTCCCCACCTTTACCCCCATGACCAACAAAAACGTAAACAGTTTTGCCTTTAACATTACCTAGTTTTTTTATAATTTCATCCTTTACGCTTCTGCCTGCGTTTTCCATTAATAATAAAGTAGGAACCCCTAATGCCTCCGAGTTTATCTCTAATGCCTTCATCCTTTTAGTTGTTATCATGAATCTGACTTCCTCCTTACCTTGAAAGGTTCCCTTTCAAAGCGGCTCGTCGTTCCCACCATCGATTCGGGTGGCTCAGAGACTCCCCATTAGAAAAGGTTGTGCGAAGACTTTCATTCATAATGTCTAGCCCCTTAAAGAAAGGAGATGATGGTTGCCCCTCCCACAGTCCCATTGAGCTGGGGAGGAGCGTCATTAACGTCACTAGAAGAAAAATAGATAAACAAATATTTAAACTTTCTATAAGGGGCGAAAAGCCTCACCATTCGCGGTAGACTCAAAATATTTTTACAAAAATAACCCTGATATAATAATATATCATTCATAGAAGATAAGAGAATTTATAACAATATGAAAGATTTAAGGTGAGAGAGAGGGCGCATCACCACCTGAACCTCAGTCTTCCTTACCAAAATAATCTTCAAAAACAAGGATATAAATTACTTTCCTGCTTAACTTCAAAAAGAAGTAGGTAAAACTCTCGTCTCAGCGTGCATCTGGAAAATTAACTTTCAGTTTCGGGTTACTTCTTCACTATTCAGCATTGAAGTCAATCATCATTATCATTTAAATACTTTATTTCATACTAATTAACGTTACCTCTTTCTTTCAAGCTAGTTGCAAGTATGTAATATTATGTTAGCTGTATTATTTAGGCATTTTAATTAAAGTTTATAACCTTCTTCTTTTATATTATTTCAGTGATCCTAAATGGCTCTTGGAAAGGAGACCGAAATGGGATTAAAGGAACTATTTAAGGCAAACGCGGAAGACTATTTAACTCTAACATTTTTGGCAGATAAATTAGAGGCGTTAGGAAGAAAAGAAGAAGCTAAATTACTAAGAGAAAAAGCAAGAGTAGAGTATGGACACGCAATGGGTATATTTGAAAAATTATTACAGAATGCAGACGTAACAAAACTTCTTGGAGAATTTGTAAAGGAAGAAGATCAAGAACATGTAGCAGAATATGATAACGTTGCGATGAAAGCAAAAGAAGAAGGACATCTAGATGTAGAAAAGATGTTATGCTCGTATGCTGAACAAGAGAAAGATATAGCTGAGAGTACAGCAAAGGTATTAGCATTGTTAAGCGACTTTGCAAGAGAGGAAGATATGGAGCACGTTTCAGAGTACAATGATGTTGCTATGAAAGCAAAAGAAGAAGGACATGCGGACATAGAAGCAATGCTCTGTGCATATGCTGAACAAGAGAAGCAAATAGCAGAAACAGCAAAGAAAGTCGCAAAAGCCTTATAAGCTTTTTAATTTTTTGTATTACCTTTTTCTACTTCGTATAGTTTATATATGTAACTATCGTATTTTCATATAATGATTATAGGTTATGTTATTGGTGATGCCACGCCTCAACAAGCTACCATGCTCGCAGTTAAGCCCGTTAGGTTAGGTCTTTACGTAACAATGGAATATGATAACGAAAAAGTTCTGGGTTTGATTACAAACGTTACAAGAGGAAGCCCAATGATAGATGGAAATACGATAGATGTGGGAATTGTGGAGAGATTAAATAGGTTTGATGGCAAGATCCCTCATTATATTAAAGCTACTGTTAAACTCCTTTACAACTTAAATTCAAATTCTCAACCCGATTTACCTCCTATCGCAGGTACACCAGTAAGTTTAGCGGAAGAAGAGGAGTTAAGGAAGATATTTTCTGAAGGAGATATTACCTTAGGCAGGTTAATAGGCACAAACGTTCCGGTGAATATAAGGGTCGGAGCATTAACTAGACATCTAGCAATACTTGCTGCTACAGGGAGTGGTAAGTCTAATACCGTGGCCGTTCTTTCTCAAAGAATAGCAGATATTAAAGGATCTGTATTAATATTTGATTACCACGGAGAGTATTACAGAAGCGATATACATCCTTTACATAATATAGAGCCAAAATTAAATCCTTTATATTTAAATCCTAGAGAATTTGCAACATTGTTAGAAATTAGAGGCAATGCTCCTATACAGTATAGGATTATAAGGAGAGCGTTCACAGAATATCAAAAGTCTGTTCAAGAGAAAATTAAATCTGGAGATATTGACTTTGAAAAATTAAATCAAACGTTTATAAAGGATCTAGAAGATTTGATAGATAACCAAGAAGGTAAAGGAGCTAAAAAGGACTCAGTAGACGAAGTTAAGAATAAGCTAGAAGAGTTCGCTGACAAATATTCTGGAATTATTGACCTAACTTCTAAAGATATAATTTCTAATCTAAAAACGCATAGTGTTAATGTTGTTGATATAAGTCCTCTGGACGAAGATGCAATGGATGCAATAGTATCTCATTATTTGAGAAGAATACTTGACGCAAGGAAAGAATATAGAAGAAAAGGAACTGGTCTAAGATTCCCGGTAATTATAGTAATAGAAGAGGCACACGTATTTTTATCTAAAAATGATGACACATTGACTAAATTCTGGGCCTCTAGAATTGCAAGAGAAGGTAGGAAATTCGGCGTTGGATTAATAATAGTTAGCCAGAGGCCTAAAGGTTTGGATGAGAATATACTAAGTCAAATGACAAATAAGATTATTTTAAAAATAGTAGAGCCTTCAGATAAAAAATACGTACTAGAAGCTAGCGATAATTTAAGCGAAGATCTTGTAGAACAGCTTTCCTCACTAGGAGTAGGAGAAGCGCTAATAATAGGAAACCTTGTTAAGATTCCAGCATTCGTTAAAATTGATTTATTCAATGGTACGCTAGGCGGAACTGATCCAGATATGAGGAGAGAATGGGAAAAAGCGGAGGAAGAAGATAAATTACATGAAAGTTTAGCAGACTTCGGGTGAATATATAATGCAAATTCTTCATATTTCTGATACTCATCTAGGTGCAAGAAAGTATAATCTTGACTCTAGAGAAGAGGATATATATGAAACATTTACGCAACTTATTGATTATGCAATAAAAGAGCACGTAGACGCGATAATTCACACTGGAGATTTATTTGATACCTATCATCCTCAAATGACTGCTATGAAAGTTGCGATAGATAATTTGAAGAGAATACAAGGAAAAATACCATTTATTGGCATTGCTGGCGATCATGATACTCCTAAGAGGAAAGGAGCAATTTATCCCCAAAGAATTTTAGCAGAATCACTAAACTTACTAGTTTTCCTAACTGGTGATGAAAAAGGTTATGAGATAAATAAAGATAATATAAGATTGAGAATTTACGGGATAAAACATATACCTACGGTAGCTAGAGAAACTTTACTTAAAAAATTATCATCAATAAAACCTGAAGGAGATAGAAATATCTTAATGCTTCATCAAGGCTTAAGAAGTAAATTACCTTATGAAGGAGCTTGGCAATTAGAAGAAGGAGAATTACCTAAAGGATTTGATTATTACGCATTTGGACACTTTCATTCTAGGTCTATAGAAAATCTTGGAGATGGAAAATTAGGCATAGCAGGTTCTCCAGATATAATTAGAGATGACGAAATAGAGGCATGGGAGAAAGATGGGAAAGGAGGTTATTTAATAGATTTGTCAAAGAAAGAGGTTGAAATTCAGAAAATAAATACTGATATTAGACCGCAAAAAATTGTTACTATTAATACAAAAAATTTGGACAATGAAATTAACGATTTAATAAAGATTTTTTCAAAATGTAAAAAGAAGCCTATACTACATATTATACTAGAAGGAGAAGCCGTGAGTAAAAGCTTACTATTCAAAAAGCTTTCAATATTAGAAAGCGTAACGGAATTTTACAGAGTAGCTAAAGATAATACAACTTACGGAGAAGAAAAAAATGTAGATTTACCCAAAGATAGTACTATTTCTCAAATTATAATGAATTATCTTAAAAATTTTGGCTATACCGAAGAAGAATCTAAACTTATTTTAGAAATAATTAATAATTATGATTCAGATGATATTTATACTATTATTAAAAAATTTGCTGGTGTACAATAATGAAAATTGAAAAAATATTTTTACAAAATTTTTTAAGTCATGAAAGCTCTGAAATTAACTTTAAAGGAAGCATAAATGCCATAGTTGGGCAAAATGGAGCCGGCAAAACATCAATAATAGACGGCATTGTATTTTCATTGTTTTCAGAAAGCTCTAGAGGAAATATAAAAAATTTAGTTAAAAAAGGTAAATCAACAGGGATAGTTCAAACCGAAATTAGAGATGGTAATAATTTATACTTAATAAAAAGAGATATAGCAAACAGTTCTAACGATTTTATTGCAAAAAATAATATAGGCATTGCAAGAGGTAGAAAGGAAGTAGATAGAAAAATCCAAGAGATATTAAAACTAGATAAGGATATTTTGCTTTCTACAGTAATCATAAGGCAAGGAGAAATAGAAAATATATTTAAGGAATTACCTGATGTTCTTAAAAAGATATTAAAAATAGAGAACTTAGAGAAATTAACTTCTTCCACAGGGCCACTATACTCTGTTCAGAAAGAAATTGAGAGCGAACTAAAATACTTAGAAAATAGAAAAATTGAATATGAAAATAAGAAACTGGAAAAAGAAAAATTAGAAAAAGAAATAGAAGAGAGCAAGAAAAAACTAGAAGACCTTAAGATCAAAAAATTGGAAAAAGAAAAAGAGATAAAAGATAATTCAGCGAAACTCGATGAGCTAAAAGGAAAAAGAGATAAGTATTTAGAATTAACTGGTAGGCTTTCTTTTTTAACTGAAAGAAAAAAATCTATAGAAAAAGATGTAGAAAATTATGATAAAATAAAAAGTGAAAAAGAAAAATTAGAAAAAGAAATAGAAGAAAATAGTTATCTTGAGGGAGGAGAGAGCTTACTTAGCGAATTGCATGAGTTAAGAAAATCTGAAAAGAACTTAAAGGATCAATTAAATACCTTAGAAAAGGAAATAGAAGAGTACGAGCAAAACTTAACTAAAAAGATTAGCTTAGAAGATGACGCAAAAAGATATGAGGAATTAAAAGAGAGAAAGGAAAAAATAGAAGAAGCTTATAACGAATATAATTCCTTGAAATCCTTACTAAATGATAAATTAAAGAGAAAGGAAAAAATAGAAAACGAAATAAAGTCTCTAGGAAATATTCCTTCTTTAGATAATGTGAATGAAGAGGTAGAAAATATTGAAAAAGAAATAGATAATCTGCAAAACATAAAGGGTGCTATGAAAGGAAGGAAAGAACAATTAATTCAAGTTATAAAGAATTTGGAAAATATTAGAGAGAATAAATGTCCAGTTTGTGGTAGGGAGCTTACAGAAGAGCATAAGATAAAAATTAAGATTGAAGCCGAGACAGAAGTTAAGGACATAGAGAAAAAACTTTCAGATGTAGAGAAAAAAGTTGAAGAACTAAGAGCTAGAAAGAGTGAACTTAGTAATTTAAGATTAGAGATAATATCTAAGCTTACAAAATTAAGGAAACTTAACGAAGACCTTACTAGAATCTCGCAAGAAGTACAAGATATTCAAACTAAACTTAAAGAGCTAGAGAAATCTTACAAAGAATATAGTGAAATTAGAGAAAAGCTAATATTACTAGAGCCTAAGTATAAGGAGTACCTAAAGGTAAGTAATTATAATGAGAAAACACTAGAGGAGAAAAAGAATAGACTAAGCTCAATAAAAGCCGAACTTGATGACTTGCAAAAAAGGATTAAAGGATTATTAGAAAAAATTGGAGATGAAAGAGAATTTGAAGGCAAACTGAAGCTATATAAGGAAAACAAAAATAAATTGGATAAACTAAGAGAATATTTCATAAAAATTGAGAGCGAGAAGAATGAATTGGAAAAAATTAGTAAGGAAATTATTGAACTTGAAGAAGAAATTCGCCAATTAAACTTCAATGAAGAAGAATTCGAAAATCTAAATAAGAAATTGGAAGACTTGAATAATGAGAGAATCAACATAGAAAAGGAAATATCTACTATCGAAGGCAAAATAAATGCAAGCAGTGATCTATTGGTAAATCTAAATTCTGAGCTTAATAAGATCATGGAAGACTTGAATAAAATTCCAAAATTGCAAAAAGCAGTAGATAGAGTGGAAAAACTAAGGAAGATACTTGGCGGTAGTGGGTTGCAAAACTATATAATATCTATATTCAAATCCAGAATAGAAAATAATCTTAATGATATATTAAATATGTTCAACTTATCATTCTCTAGAGTTACTATTAATTTTGAAATTGGAGGAAAAACGCAGAAGAGTAAAGTTATAATTAAAGCATATAACACTGCTGGAAACGATTTAGATATAGAATCTTTAAGTGGGGGAGAAAGAATATCTATTGCCTTAGCTTTAAGGATAGCAATAGCTAAATCTTTAATGGACGAGATAGGTTTCATGATAATGGACGAACCTACAATTCACTTAGATGAGGAAAGGAAGAAAGAATTATTAAATGTTATAAAATATTCGATGAATATAATTCCTCAAATAATTATAGTTACTCACGATGAAGAAATTAAGGAGATATCAGATTATATCATATCAGTAATTAAAAAAGGAGATAAAAGCATAATAAAACAAGGTGAGTACATTGATTGAGAGAGCTTATGAAGAGTTTGCTAATAATTACCCAAAAATCTTGGAAAAGATAAGGTTTTACAGTAATTCGATAAACGATTCTGTTAAAGATAAACTAAAGAAAATATGGATAGATTATGAACCCACTGCAGTTAATAAGAGTTTTATTGCTATCGATGGTGGAGAATTTGTAAAAGAATTAAGAGTTGGTACTATATTCCTTACTAATGCTGAGGCTGTATATGGCGAAGGAGTAAACGTTAGCTCGATAGATAATGAAATAAAGATGGGAGTTTTTAGGCCTGGAAACTTTGCTAAAGAAAGAATTTCTGAAATAATGAACATCTTGGAACTTTCTTTAGCATTAAGGAACGGTAATAAAGCTGAATATATACTAATGGACGGAAGTTTAAGGAAAAAACTTAATAATGGAAAAGATATTGAAGGAGAAGAGAAGGATCTAGATGAAATAATAAACGACGAAAATGAGGAAGAGTCTTTAAAGAATTTAATACTAAAGTCTCAAATTCTCATTTCTAGATTGATACAAAATTATGATGGCAAAATTCTGTGGATTTCCAAAAACAGTAAGGGGAGAGAATTATTTGGAGAAAATATATCAGATATAACAGTGATTGAGAGTTTAACTGAAAATCCAGGTTTTACTTTGCCTTTTGTTCATACAATCGATGAAAAAATTTTAGCTAAAAATAAGGAAGTAAAAAATCTTGAAGGCGTTGAAATTAGTTCGTTCTATATTAGGTTAGAAAAAGGCCAGAGAGTTCTTAAAGTTGATTTGACAGGAAGAATAGACGATGATGGAATTAAAAAGATAATGGATAGTCTATATTCCGTATCAATAAAGGGTTACCCGTATCCTTTGTTAAAAGTTCATTACGATGTTAAAGTTAACAAGGAAGATAGACAGAGAATTCTTAGTATTCTTGGGCTTAATCATATGAGAGGAAATAGTTGGTGGCCTAATCAGTTCTTTTAGATTCAAATTGAACTGTAACATGATTAATTCCATATTTTTCTGAAAGTATTTTTTCTGCAACTTCTCTTTTATCGTCAAGCTCTTTTAATGTGATATTAGGATCCTCTTCTATATGGAGAGTTGCCACTTTATAATGGTCACAAATTATCCAAACATGAATATGGTGCACTTTAGGAAATACGGACTTCAAGTCATCTTCAATACGCTTTGTATCAATGGGAGATTTTTCCATAATAATATCTAAATATGTATTAAAATACTTAAAGTTATAAATAATCATTGTCCCTAGGATTATAAACGAGAAGATTGGATCAAATTGATAATATCCGGTTAATATAATAAGAAATCCCGCTAATGCACCTAAAACGTAAGAAAGAACGTCAGATATTACATGAACGTTAATACTTTCTTTTACGCTATTCCCCTTCTCTTCATGCTCATGAGAAAAGGAAAGTATTAAAGCAGAAATTAATGAAGCAAAAAGTACGTAAAACGGGTCATCTTTAATCCCCATCATTAGATATATTACTGAAATTATCACACCTATAATAGAACCAAGAATTATTATACTAACATTAAGTAAAGATGAAATAACTTCTAGTCTATGTAAACCATAAGTATAATAAGAATTTACCTTATTTACTAATTTTAAGAAATAAAATGAAAGAGAAACTATTAAAGCATCAAGGAAAACGTGAATTGCTTCCGATATAAGAACTGCACTTTTAGCTAATATCGAAGTTATAACTAAAAATACGAAGACTCCCCAAAAGCCTATTATCGATCTCATCAAGATAAAACTATTTTTGCATTTATTTATATCTTCCTAAGGGATTCCCTAACTTTTTGGTTTAGCTTTTACGCATATATAAGAACCTTCTAGACCTTCTTCTGGATCCTCTACTTTAGGCTCATCAAAAGGAGAATACCTTAATGTAGATACTGTATCCTTTATTTCAAAATATTGCTGTATCAAGGAAATAAACTCCTTTTTAGAAATAAAATGAGCTTTAGAGTAGTATTTGTGTCCTCTCTTACCTAATTCAGTATAATATTGACCCCACGTAGAATCTTCAGGGACAATACATACGGCGAACTCTTTTTTGGTAACTCTCTGTACTTCCTGTAATAATTTCTCAACATCGCTTATGAAACAGATAGTAACTGAAATAAAAGTGCATTCAACTGCCTTATTTCTTAAAGGCAAATATAGTGCATCAGCTTGTATCTTGTCCTCTGTAGGATTTGTTAACTTTAGCATTGCATCTGAAATATCTAATGAGATTATTCTACCACTTATCGCTTCATGAAACACTGAAGGACCTGCGCCAATATCTAAGCAATTTGAAAGATTAAGCCTCTTTACAGCTCTTAATTCGCTTTCATAAATTATTTTGTTTCTTTTATACCACTGTAAATATCCTTGTGGATCGTTAAAGATTTCCATGACTAAGAATACTCTGAAAGCTTAATAAGTTCCGTTGTTATCTTTATTTTTTCATTTATATCGTCCAAAAGATATATTAACTCCTCTCTTCTTCTTCTAAGAGATACGGAAGAATATACAAAGTTATTTATTCTTGACTCTATGAACTGTAATTCCTTTTCAACGCTTTCTTTAAGCTTTGCATAGTATGCATAAATATCAAAGAGACTTGACTTGATACTTTCTTCTTCTTCCTTAAGAGAGAAATATGGACAAATATAGCATAAAACTGGATGGGGAGTTATACCCTCTTGAGATAGCCATGAACTTACAACACTTTCCTCAAATTTTATTCTGCAAATTTTTCCGTTAAAATATGAGCATATATTCCTCTTTCTTATACCTTCGCTTTCTATGTCTTTAAAATTTTTAATTCTTTTTGAAAGGACAGCATCAATAATTAGCTCTCTAAAATTTTCCATAAGTTAATATAGTATGCTAAACTTATTAATCTCAATGATTTTTTAAGACTAAAATAGAATCTTAGTATATGGGAATTATTAGATCCTCAATAATTCTGAGGCCTTATGATACATTACTCTATGCAACTAAAATAATGATAATGGAATATGTTCCCAAGGCAATAATTACAGACGAGAAAGGTTTTCCCTTAGGTGCATTAACTCAAAAAGATATTATAAAATTTGTGTACGAAAAAGGAGAAGAAATAAGTTTTGATAAGGTTTATGTTTCGGAAGTGATGAGAAAAGATATAGTATGTGTTAACGAAAGTATAGACCCACTTGAAGCTGCAGAAATAATAATAGATAAAAAACAGCCGCTTTTGGTAGTATGTAACGATGACGGAAAAGCTTTAGGTATGATAATTAAATCAGATCTTACTCAATACTACGCTTCACAGATAAGGGGATTGCAAAAAACTGAAGAATACATGACTTCTCCTGCAATAACTATTTCAAAATCAGATTCATTAATAAATGCCGTTAAAACTTTAGTCGAAAAAGACGTTAGCAGATTAATTGTAGTAGATGAAGACAAAATAGAAGGCCAATTAACTACCACAGATTTACTTTACATGGCGCCTTCCATAAAATATAAGGAATGCAAAATTAACGTTAGTGAAGTTATGAGCCCAAATATCATTGTCGTTGATGCGGGAGAAGATTTAGCAAGTGCTGCAAAATTAATGGCTTCTAGAAAAATTAAAGGAATACCTGTAGTAAAAGGAGATAAATTAGCGGGAGTAATAACTACAACCGACGTTACAAGGGCGTTATTAGATGATAGAGTTAGGAAATATTTATATGAAATAAAAATGTATACTTCTACATTTTGATTGCTTCTAGCTTATGTTCAATGGAGTTTTCTTTATCTCTTCTATCGTCTATTTTCATAATTGTGACGATCCTTTTTACCCCTTCTTTAGCTAGAGTATCATCAATATCCTTAATTATATAGCCTAATTGCGTTATATCATCTATTTCTAACGTAGTCATTGAAGGAGCTGGATAGAATTTTATTCCCTTAGCCTTAAGCACTTCATAAACTAGCTTTACATATCTTGATATACTTGTACTATTTGTGCCTATAGGTTCTACACTTATATCTACAAGATATTTCATGCTATTCATTTAGATTTTATATCTTAAAAATGTTGAAGATGGATAAATTTTAATTACTCCAAAATGATAGTAGTTACATCATGGAAATAGATCCAGTTGAGATACTAAGAAAGAAGGGATTGAAAGTAACTCCCCAGAGACTTGCAGTACTTAAGTTACTAAGTAAAGGTGGCCATTATAGCGGTGAACAAATATTTGAAGAATTAAAGAAAAACGAACCAAGTATAAGCTTATCTACAGTCTATAACGCTCTAGAGGCATTAGAAAGTGCTGGAATTATAAACTCCTTCGAAGCAAACGGAATAACTTGGTACGAAATGAGAAGAAATCCTCATGTAAATGTGATATGCGAAGATAAAAATGAGATAATAGATGTTGATATAAATATAGATGAGATAATTCAACAACTTAAAAATAAAGGCATTAATGTAATTAACTTAAGTGTAGTAGCTTATGCTGACTGTTCTAAAATTGAAAATAAGTAATTAATAAACTTCTGTTTATCTGCTTTCAAAACTATTTTAGCGTTTTTACTTTTAGAGAAATTATACCAATCTACTAGCATTGCACCTCTAGAAATAGAGCATGTTTCTACGTCTATCTTGAATTCTCCTTGCTGTAATATTAAAGAATTATCATATGCTATAGTTACCGTAAGAGAATCTGTATGAATGCTTCCTCTACCTTCATATTTTTTGGAATATTCTCTTAACGTTTTATTAACGTTAATAAAAAATGTAGATGCTTTTGAATTAATTGATTCTATTTTCTTCCATTCGTCATCAGTAATTTCTGCGGCATCCTCAGCTATTTCCCAAGGAACTATAGTTATATCAAATCCAGCATTAAGCACAATTTCTGCTGCCTCTGGATCTACCCAAAAGTTAAACTCTGCTATTGGAGTAGTATTACCACGACTAAATGCCCCACCCATTATCCAAACCTTTTTTATTCTTTTCACAATATTCAAATCTTTTAAGTAAGCTAAGGCTAAATTAGTTAAGGGCGATACTGCAAGTATTTCTAGTTCACCCTCATATTCTTTAGATAATCTAATTATAGCATCTACAGCATGTTCTCTCTCTGGAGATATTTTAGGTTCTTGGATTTTCCAATCTCCTATACCATTATTTCCATGAACTTCCTCTACTGTCCTCCATTTGCCCATAATAGGCCTTGATGAACCTATAAAAACAGGGACGTCTAAATTAAAATATTCTACAGTAAATAGTGCATTTTTAATCTCATTTTCAAATTTAACATTGCCTGCAACTATTGTTATTCCAAGCAATTTGAAAAATTTAGAGGCAAGTAATATAGCTATGGTATCATCGCTTGCTGTATCTGAATCTATTATTGCATATCTAGGCATAAGAGAATTGTATAAGCATAATATAAAAAGCTTAGGAAGCTAAATATGATATTTATTAATTTCATGAAAAAAATCATTTCTATATTAGTGAAAAGATTTTTTAACGCTAAATTAAATTATACCTAGATGAAGGTAAGAGTATATAATATCGGTGGTATTGTAAGCCCTTTAGAAGTAGAATTAATAAAAGGGGTTAATATATATAAAGCTCCAAACGCTTATGGTAAGACATCGCTAGCAAAAGCCCTAGTTTCATTATTAACATCAGCAATTAAGCCTGACGATTTACTTAACGTATTTGCCAATTCTGGATACGTAGAACTTGATCTGGATGGAAGAACCTACTATAGAAGAATTAAAAGAGTTAAGAATAAAATAATGGAAAGTTCTAAATTATTACTAGACGACGACAGAGCTCTTCTATTATCATACTTCTCTCCGGAGAATAAGCTATTAAATCAAATAATGAGCGGAGAGGAAAACGTAGAATGGTTTATTTCTGCTACTTCTAAAATTAATGAACTAAAATCAAAAAAGGAAGAAATGGAAACTAAATTACATAACTTACAGGCTGAGATTGACGATCTAAATAGAAAGTATAAGGAAGCAATAGAATTACAAACAAAGATAAAACAAATCGAAGATGAAATAGCTAGACTAGAAAAAGAGAAGGAAAGCGATAAGGTATTAAATAAAACCACTCAGACAATTAGTATTACTAACGAGAATAAACTTCGCGATATAAAGGAAAAGATCGAAGTTAAAAAGAGAGAGCTAGAAGATTTGCAAAACAGAATAGCAAGACTGGACCAGGAAATAAAGAATAAAGAGAGCTTAGCATCCCCTGAAATCAGACAATCTTACGAAAGGCAACTTCAAGAAATAAATGCGCAATTACAGAAGATTACAGCTCAAAGAAATGAGGCGGAAATAGAAATAAGATTACTTGAAAAAGTTTTAGATCAAATAAGAGAATCAGAAAAACAACACTTAACTACATGTTATGTATGTGGAAGTCATGTAGATCCTTCAATATGGAAAGTTAGAATTGATGTAATTTCCAAAGAGTTACAAGAGAAGAATTCTCTATATTCCGGAATAAAGAAGGAGGCCGATGAACTATTAAGTAAGAAAGCTGAGATTGAGAAAAAACTGAAAGAATTGGATCAAATAAGCTCTGAAATTTCAAAGCTAAAGATTTCAAGATCAGAACTTGAGAATAGAATAGAAAGCGTAAAGTCAACTATAGATGATTTAGAAAGGCAAAGAAGAGAGATGGAGGAAAGGTTCAACAGAAATGCTGAGTTATATAGAGTTTACGATATTAACGATTCTATAAATAGGAGAATAGAGGAATTAAAGAAAAAGAAGGATGAATACGAATATGAATTAGCGATAAATGGAGTCCCATCAACGATATTAAATAAAATTAGTGAGAAACAGAAAGAATTACAGGAAGTACAAAAAATGGTAGATGATTTAGAAAAAGAATATATGAGAAGACTAACTATAGCAAGAGAAGAGTTCGTTAAAATAGCAAATTACCTGCTTAAAGAGTTAGAATTCGACTTAAGAGCAGAGATTGACGAAAATGATAGACTGGTAGTTAAAAGAAATGACGCTACATTAGAACTAAGAAAGCTGTCATCGTCAGAAAGGACTACATTGGCTTTAATTTTAGTATTAACTGCACTGAAATCCTACTTTAAGACGCCATTCTTCATAGTAGACGAATCATTCATGACGTTCGATCAAAGAAGGTTTGATAAAATAGTGAAATACCTTAATAGTGTAACAGACTATGTAATAATAACTAAGAGTGATGAAAATATAGAATTGCTTAAGGAGACCATGGAACCTCTAGCCTCTTCATAAGAATTTTATTTAAGTCCGTCTTTATTGCATCTTCTACTTGAGGCGGAACATTAGTAATTGGTGTAAACCATCCCACTGAAGTTGTCATACCTAATTCTTCTGCCTTAGATTTTAACCATAAGGCTACTGCCAGGCCAGCTAATGTTGGCTTAAATATTACTATTGAAGGCCCTATTGATGAACTAGAAATTTTTATTGCATGCTTAGAAATTGTTTTCCATCTAGTTTTTGTAATTATTCTTACTAATTCTTTTGCCCTGTCTTTTTCACCCACTGCATAAAATATTATCATACATAGAAAACAGCTAAAACCTACTTAAAAATTTTTAGCCGGATCCAGCCCCACAACCACAATATCCATATTCATCAATTTCCATACCACATACTGGACAAACTACGCCAGTTCCTTTGACTTCTTCAGCAGGTTTACCAAACTGCATTGTGTGTACATCTAATAAAGCTCTAGCTAAGTCACGTATAGAAACTATTCCGTACAGTTTTCCATCGCGTCTAATTATTGGTAAATGTCTAAATCCGTTATTTAGCATTACATCTAATGCATCAGTAACTTCGGTATCTTCAGTTACTCCTTTTACCTCTTTAGTCATGTATTTTTCTACTGGGCTGTCAATATCTCTATTAGAAACTGCCCTAACTATATCTCTCTCTGTTATAATTCCAGCTACTCTATTTTGAGAATCTATAACTACTAATGAACCTAAATTGTGCTCTTTCATTTCCTTTGCGGCTTCTGCTATTGTAACGTTAGGCTTAACTACATAAACTTTTGTAGTGGCTATTTGAGAAACTTTTGCTGCCATAAATAAATTAGAAAAGATTTAAGACTAAAAACTTTCTTATCCTATTATAAACTGGTAAGCCTTTACTTTTCCTCCTTCTAGAACAATTAAGGCTGCATGCAATAAACCTTCACCATATTCGCTTCCTGGATTTATAACTATGGTTCTTCCTATTTTATCAAAACCTCTAGACTCGTGAATGTGACCATGAAGACCTAATAAAGGTTGAGTTTCTTCAATTATTTTTCTTACAGCTTGAGACCCAACATGAGTAAATACTATTTCTCCTCCCTTAACTACAGGTTTAAGATTTTCATCAAGTAATGGGGCGTTATCTAAATTACTACCATATGGAGGAGCATGGAAATTAAATATAGCCTCAGAGGGATTAGATAGCTTTTCTACCTCATGTTTTAAAGCTTCATACAATTTCTCTTCTGGCATTTCTCTGGGCGTATGCCAGGGAGTGGGATTAACATAACCATAAGAGACCATTTCATATTTATCTATATTAACAACTTTTCCCTCAGTTTTTATCATTATGTCACTTTCATCCAACACGTCAAACAAGTATTCTGGATCATCGTTACCTAAATTAACGTAAATTGGAATATTAAGACCTTTATATCTCTCTTCTGCAATTCTTATCCAGGTTCTTACAACTTCAGTCATAGCATTTTTAAAAGCCTCATCTACCTTTCTTTTATCACGTTTCATATCTTCGAATTCCTCTCTACTAACAATGACATAATAATTTCCTTGATTTCTAATCTCTGATATTTTCTGGGCTAATAGATCTTTTGAAAATCTATTTCCATCTATCTCATAATTTCCATCATTAAGCTCAATTATAGGTATTAAAGCTTTACCAGCTAGATCTCCCCCTATTATTAAAGCATCAACTTTATACATTTTGCCCGCATTAAGAAACTTCTTGAATACTATGTCCGAGCCATGAAGATCGGAAGTAAATAAGATTCTTACTTGCTTGCTATAGTTATTTTTCTTCCTATTAAATAGCCCCACGCTTTAACTTAAAGTAATATAATATTTAAAAGTTGTTAAACCGATAAACAAAAAAGTCAGACAGCAAATAGTTCATAGAAATGGTATTAGTATTATTCGTTAGACATGGGCACAGCGTCTCTAATCAAAACAAAATTTTGTCACATGATATTAACAATTACCCTTTGACAGAAGAAGGACAAATCCAAGCTAAAAACACCGCTAAAGAATTGTCAAAACTTAAAATAACTAAGATTTTCACTAGTCCTATACTTAGAGCATATCAAACTGCTACAATAATAGCAAATGAATTAGGTCTGATACCGATTATAGACGATAGATTGAGGGAAAGATATTTGGGTGATCTAAATAATAAAAAATTTGACCCCTCTGATCATTGGAAAATAAAATTAATAAAAGGACAAATAGAAGTTAAAGGACTAGAACCTTGGGAATCCATGCAAAGGAGGATGATAGAATTTGTTAATTCTATCAAGAATGAGGAAGGTGCAGTAGTTGCTGTTTCTCACTATGACCCTATAAGAGCACTTATAGGTTATATTTTAGGCTTAGATGATATTTCAGTCTTCGGAATTTCCTTACCAAATGCAAGCATAACTGCTATAGAAATGATTGACGGAAAGTTTAGACTCCATTCTATAGGATCTCCTATACTTTCACAGGAGTTATTAAATAGACTTAATAGATATATTATTACTATTAATCAAAGATAGTATTTTTTCTCTAGTTTTCTGGTTTAAGCTATCGAATAATATAGTATCAATTCTGTTAATAGTTTTTTCTAATGCTTGCTGAATAATGTTCGAATTTAATTCTGATATATTATGTTTAGATATAATATGTGATATACATGATTTCATTGCAAGCTTTGAAACATTATGCGCATAATGTGGGCCACCAAAAGCTAAAATAACGTTATCACAAGTAGTTTCTTCTAATCTCTCAATTCCCCTCAAAACTGCATCAACTAAATTTTTGACCAATTTCTCGTTATTCCAAAATTCCTCACTGCTACCTACTTCAGCGAAAATCACTGGGACAGTTTGATAAGTAGGGCCGTGATGTGTGGCTTCAAATACTTTATCTATGTTAACATCAATCTTTGATATTTCCCGATATATTGAAGTTATAAGTCTTGGAAATGCTACCCCTAGTTTATTTGCCTCTCCTCCCATTGTTTTATTACCTATATTACCTGGATGATGAACAGTTAATGAAGGAATCTTTGCGGAGCTTTCATGCCTACATATTACTACTATTGCATCACCAGAATTATATTTAAAATCTATTACGTCTTCATTTATTTCTTCAAATTTATATCCTAATTTTTTAACAGTTTTTCCCACTGCGTCAACGTTAGAAATTATTACTTTAATATTCATTCCTTTACCATCTCCTTTACTTTTTCTGCTAAATATGGAGCTATTGCGTATCCAAACCTATATCCTCCAACAATTATAAGATTTTCAAAAGGTTTAATCAATATTGGCTCGTTATTTTCACTTACACTTCTAAATCCTACTCTAATTTCAAGGTTACTTTTGCTTATCAAGTTACTAAAAGTTGAAATTGTTTTCTTAACTTCTTCAAAATCTATATCCATAGAGCTATCCTGCTTTGAATCGCCATTTAAATACATCTTTTTCCCTTGGACCGCTATTCTATCGCCTATAACTACTATTCCGTTCAGTTTCTTAGACGGTTCGGCTATTATTAAATGCCCTTTAAAAGGAATTAGTTTAACATAATTACCTATAAGATCTGAAAGAAGATAGCTTGCAGTAATAATGTAATTTTCTCCTTTTAATACTCCAGCAGAAGTTTCTATGCTTTCTACATAATTACCTTTTACATTAATTTTAGTAACTTTCGCATGAAGGAAAGGAAATTCTTTTCCAACCTTCTGTAATAATTCATCTCCATCTATGAAAAGTGAATTATCAAAATATTCAGCGTAATCTAAATCTATTGAAGGTTCTATCTCTTTTATTTCCTTTTTATCCATCATTTTACCTCCTCCTAAAGGTTTCTCAGATTTCCTTAGCAAGAATGTTTTTCTGAAATATATTCCATATTCATTACCTATTTTCACATAATCGTCTTCTCCTTTTAGGCAGTCGTTGAAATATTTTCCACATAATGGAGGAATTATTGACCATAAACTAGCGTTAGAATTTCTTAAGTTTTCTTTTTCATCGATAATTATTGCATCTGAAATCTTAAATGCCGTAAATAACCCAGTTATTCCTCCTCCAATAATGATATTGACCATAACTTTAGATTTAGTTCTTCCAATATAAACTTTTTAAATTATGAAATAGACTACTTACTTATGAGTAGCGATTACGATCCAGAACTAGATGAGTTATTAAAGAAAAAATTTAAACAGATAATGAACACAACTAAAGGTATGCAAGAAAATCAAAAAAACCAAGAAGAACTAGTAGCACATTTAGATAGCAATACCTTTGATAATTTTATAAAATCTCATAAAGTAGCAGTAATAGACTTTTGGGCAGAATGGTGCGCTCCTTGTATAATGCTAGCACCAATTATTGAAGAATTAGCAAAAGATTATCCGCAAGTAGGATTTGGAAAAGTGAATTCTGACGAAAATCAAGATATTGCAGCAAGATATGGAGTTATGAGTTTACCTACCGTTATATTCTTTAAGAATGGAGAACCTGTAGATGAAGTCATAGGAGCTGTTCCAAGAGAAGAAATTGAAATAAGAATTAAGGAATTATTAAAGTGATAGTTAATGAAACCTTTGCTCATAGGAGTTGATGGTTTAAGCTATAGTAGCTTCATGAAGTGTAATCCAAGATTCTTACTTACTTTATTTAGTAGCGCATTTAGAGGAGTTGTTGTAAATAGAAAACCCCAGCATCCTGCATCATCATGGATGTCAATCCTTGAAATGAAAGATATAAGTGGTAATTCGTTCTATAAAGTTGAGGAAAAACCCACATTAATTAAAGAGACTAATGCGGTTGCAATAAATTTACCTATAACGAATCCAACTTATGGTGAATTAGGCTTTCCTTATGATTCTAATTTAACGGCTAAGGATGAGATTGATAAAGTAATAGAAGCTATTCTTGATTCACTAGAAGAGCAACCAGTAATTGCTGATATTACTGCTATAGATAGGTTAGTAAGAGTAAATCCACAAAAGAAATGTGAAATATATAAAGAGGTTGATGATGGACTTAGAAAGCTTTTAAGGAAAGTTGATGATTTCATATTATTTTCACCTTATGGAGAGCCAAAATCAGACAAAATGTGCGATCATGAAGACTATGGAGTTTACTTATCAACAGTTCCAAGACCTAATGAACACGACACTGTAAAATTACCAGAGATTGGGCTTTTGTTTAAGAGATTAGTATCTCAAAGCTAAATATTTTTATTATAAAATGGATATAATGCTAAAATTACTGGGTCTACATATAGTCTTTTTCTATCAATATACTTGGTAAGAATTCCGACTGCGCCTTCAGAATATTTTGACCCTGACTTAGAATAAGCTTTATCCACGGCATAGCCTAGTTCAAAACCTTGATTTATATACTTCACTACTTTTGAAGGTAGAGTGAAAGCCGCAGACTTTGAGAAGTTTTCGTTACCTTCCTTATCTACTGCATATACTACAGCAAAAGCTAATACTTTATTATACTCAAAGCATATTCCACCTTCTATTCCTATTCCTATATCTGCATTTGCAGTTCTCAACGCTCTAATTGCCCTGTTTCTTGCACCAAATAAAGTTTCTTTACAGTAAGGTTGAGAAGAAACTCCAGAATCTACTTCCATTGCAACAATTTCAGCCTTAAGTCCAATGATATCTAATGCTTCTTTTACTGCCTCAACTTTAGTCCTATTTTTACTACCTACTGAAACTAACATTTTTAACTTGCAGGATATACTAAGATTCATGGTAACAATAAAAGTTGGCGCCTTAGCGGATTCGGGCGATCTATATCCTTTTATACCATTGATCGAAGGAAAAATAAAACCAGAAGGTTTTAACTTAGAAATTGAGATTATACCAACTGTTCAAGATGTAAACGAGAAAGTACTAAAGAAGGAAGTCGATGTATCGGTGCCATCAGCTGCTATGTATCCCTACATTCAAGACGATTATTATATTATGAGCAATGCAGTAGCTTCTGCAGTAGATGGAATAACGGGTATGCCGATTTTAGCTTCTAAAGAAATGAGCTTAGACGAAGTAAAGAAATCTAGGTTAATAGTTCATGGTCCAAATACTTCGGCCTTTACTCTTTATAAGTTACTTATAGGAAAATATGGAAAATTAGTAATAATTAAGAGGGTTCTAGATGAAATCAAGGGCTTAGGTACTGAAGGAGACGTGCTAGTTGCTGTTCATGAAATTAAAATGATGTATGCAATGCAGAAATTGGGTGTTAAATATTACAAGATAGGTAGTATGTGGGATATGTGGAAGAACATTTCAAACAACGCCCCAATGCCGATGGGTATGGTTGTAGTATCTAAGGAATTAGGAAAAGATTTAGCCTTAAAATTCAAGGAAGTTTACGAGAAAAGTAAAAAATATGCTGAAAAGAATTTACAGGAGATAATTCCTAAAGATGTTGAGATAATGAGAGAAGCACAAGGAGCTAATTTAGATAAGGAAATAGTAGAAAAAACGATATGGGCGGATATTCAAGAATATAATGTTCCGGAGAGCGAAGTTATCAAAGGTTTAGAAACATTCTATAGGCTTACAGAAGAAAAGGGAATTTTACCTAAAGTTAAGAAGCTAGACTTAATTTAAAGAATTTTTGATATATAAGGAAATTTATTTAATGTAAAAATTATATCTATTTCTGACTTTAGCTCGCTTAATAATTCAGAAACATAATTTAGATAAGTAAAAGGCAAACTCAATTCTGTTATATATAGCTCTTCATTATTATCTATTTCGATTAAAATCGAGAATCTAATGAAAGGTATTAACTCTAAGCATTCAAGCACTTTTTTGGAATTATGAAAAATATCTAGTATAACATCTCTATTACCGTAATCTATTATAAAACTCTCTATTACCGTGTGATTATACATGCCTTTTAAGATCTCATTAAATGAAGAAAAAGACTTAAGTGAGGAGAAAATTAGGGGTTGTGCATAACCAGAATATTTAACTTCAACCTTTAACCCCTCAGCTCTTTTATCTAAGCTCATTTTCCACTTATCGTATTTCTCATCATAATATTCTGGAATTCCAGAGTAGTTTATAAATTCCTTTATTCTAAAACCTTCATTTAGAGATAATGAAATGGATAAATTGGACTTAATGCTTTTTCTTATAGGTAAACCATCAAAATTTATCTTTATAATTGAAGAACTATAAACAGGGGTAAAACTTAAGTTCTTAATCTTTAGTAACTGCTCTTTTAATAAGCTCTCTTCCGTTTTCAATATCTTTGAAATTAGCGGAATATTTGGTCCAATTTGTCTCATTAACTTTATTGCCGTTACTAACTTTTGGTGCATCATTAGTAATTTGTAATTTATGCTTTTTAATTTTCTCTGGAACTACTCTTACTTCAATCATGGCAACATTTTCAAATGAATTTACAATTCTCTTTACAGTTTTTCTTATCTTATATACATTTGAAAGTTTGCAATCGGGTGGTAATGAAATAACAACATATACCATGTAAAAGGAACCTAGTTTTCTTACGTATATACTTTTGATATTAATGCCAAGGCTCTCTAAAATTGTCTTTATCCTATCCTTAAATGGGGCATCACAGTTAATGCCTATCAACGAATAAATTGCCTCTTTAAATTGCCTTATTGCGTCAGCTAGAATAAAGCCTATTATAGTAAAAACTACAGTTAATGTGAGATAATATTCATTTATAATTATTGCAAATCCACTTACTATTTCCATAAACAAATCTAATTTACTATGAGTAAGATCTGTTTTTACTAGAGAGATCCAAGAATATCGTTTCTCGAGTATAAATACTACAAAAGTTAATACGCTACTTGAGTATATTATTGACGATAACCACGCCGGTACTTCATAGTTGACGTCGCTAATTATTAAATTAATATAATTAATTGAGAGAATTACTATAAATATTGTAACAAATAATACAGCTATACTTTCAAGGTTATATAATCCCCATGGAAATTTATTTGATCTTCGATATATTATATTAAGTAATAGAGAGAATAATATTGCTGAAGTTGCATCTATAAAACCGTGAAAAGAGTCCGCTATAAGTATAGCCGAGTGATAAATCTCACCAAAATATATTTCTATGATTGAAATTGGCAAGAGTAATGCTCCAGAAAATAAAAATACCTTTGAAACTTCCCTTAATTTTTCTAAGGGTATCAAGCATAATCACCTTTTCATACCCAATATATTATTTACTCGTATTGTTAAAAAGTTTACACTGGAAGGATATTTTAGGACGTAGAAATATTATTGAACTTAAAAGCTTACACTTACAAGCCTTAATCTAAGATTATTTTTAACATATACTACGCCATTTACTAAAATTACTTCAAGATTATGATCGTCAAAATTTTATGAAAAAGTGTAGATAAATCTTTGTTACTTTTTCTAAGGTAAATTTTTTAAAGTAAAATAACCTTAGATCATGTATGGCAGAGAAAAAGACCGAAATAAATAGCTTTTCCGATCTAATAAAAGCGTTGTTCAAGGACGATAACTGGTATCTAGGTGGATTTATAATAGCATTAATATTGTTCATTATATTCGATTTAATAGTATATAAATAATTTTTTTAATTTTTAATGATTTCTCAATATGAACAAGTTTTATAAAGTGGTAAAATGTTTACATTTATGTGAGTAAAGTGGCAAGAGTAAATATTGCAGCCGACGCTGAAATAGTTAAAGAATTAGAAAAGGAAGCTAAAAGTAGAGGATACACTATATTCTCCCTTACCAATATAGCACTCAAATCAATGTTAGAATTAATAAGAAGCGGAGAAGATTCTACAACTTTATCTCATTTAGTAGAATTTTACAAGATAACTAAAGATCTTGATATTATCCCTGTTACATCTTGGTATATAGAAAACTTAGTTAAACTAGCCTATGAGAAAGATCAGAAAGCGTTAGAAGAAATATGCGATGGAGCAGGACAGCAAATATCCTCCTATTTAAGGTCTAGAGCTTCCACGTTTGACGAATTACTTCAAATTTATGACACAATAAAATCTGTGTTGCCAATAAAGGACATAAGAATAAAAAGAGTTAATGATGAAATCATTGAAATACGGATTACTGGTAGTGGATTTAGTAGCGAATCTACATTATGCACCTCTAAAGTATTTAGGAAGATTCTAGAGGCTTATTACTTTGAAATTTTAGAAATGACATATTCGCCTGGAGGAATAATATTTACTAGAGTTAAATATCAGGGCCAGCCTAATAAGTAATTACAAGAAGATATTATTCTACATACTACTTGTTGAGTTTCTAACGATCTTTTACTTATTGAATAATGCTCAGTGAAAATTCCTTTTACCTCTTCAGAAAAATCGCCATGCTGAAAAGCTCCTATCCCTAAAAGAAAATTTTCGTTGCAAAGATATGTCGGATCAATCTTACTTCCGTCCTCTGAAAGAAGTACTGGCTTATATTTTTTGACAATGTCTGATAGCTTTACATTTAATATTTTCATTAAAGGCCTAGAAGAATTTGGAGGTATTTGACCAAGTTTTAATAATTGCTCCATTAGACCTATAAATCTATTATAATTTTTGGGCGGATTCATATCTTTCTCAACTTTTATAATTCTAGAGTCGTAAGTATGTATATAGAAGTCTCCTAAAATTTCTTTTTCAGATAAAATCATTATCATTGCCATATGTACTATATCCGGTCTACCTCTTTTTTGCCAATCTTTCAATTTTCTCATTGCATGATAATGCAAAGATATGTCAAGGATAGTATCTTGGGGTTTCTTTCCTCTTCTTTCTGCATTTTTAATAACACTAGGATCGTTTAAGATTTCTTTAGGTACAAGCTCTAAGGCCGAATCTAAAAGAATGAAGTTAAGTTTCACGGATTATAAGGAATATATGTGAATAAAAAAACTCTAAAGAAGAGGGCATTAAAGCTAATAAATGATGCAATAAAGCTTGCAGAGGAAGGAAACTTAGAATTAGCCAGGAAATATATAATGTTAGCTAGAGAATATTCAAATAAAGGTAGATTCAAAATACCATTGGAATATAAAAGAAAATTTTGTAGAAAATGCCTAACCCCGTTAATACCAGGTAAAACGGAAAGAATAAGAATAAAGTCAAAGATTTTAGTTAGAAGTTGTTTAATTTGTGGGTGGATAAGGAGATATGATCTCAGAAAAAATAAAGAAAGCAAAAGCGGAACATCCAACAATTAGAATAGGTAAGAATGGAATAACAGAAGGTTTAATAAATGAAATAAAAAGGCAATTAAAAGACCATGAAGTAGTGAAAATAAGAATTGGAATAAAAGATCAAGATAGGAGAGAAATTGCTAAAAAAGTTGCAGAATTGACTAATGCAAAATTAGTAGAAGTTAGAGGGTATACTTTTATTTTGATGAAAAATGAGTAAGCTTGCCGTAGATACCTTAGAAATATATGGACATCCAAATGTTTTAGGAAAACATAAATCTACTTTAGAATTTACTAAAGAGAATTACTTGACTTCTAGAGGAGATTGCATAATAGGAATAAATTCCACTAAAGCAATAGCTGATTTAAAAGAAGAAGTAAAAGAAATACTTAAAGAAAATGGGTATGGCTATGTGATAATTAAGATTGATAACCTCATAGACATAGTATCAGGGAGAGGAGATAAACGAATGACATTTTCTAATAAAGTGAAGATAATTATAAGAAAATCAAATTTTATTTCTGACTCTACTCTACTAGTTTATTCCGATAAAGCAGCGGCTGACATTAAAAGAGATATTATTAATAGGTTAAGACAAGGTGATAAGGCTAAAGTTTTTATCATTGCATCTGATATACCCCTTAAAAATGAAGAGATCCTTAGAGTAATCGTTAACTCTTAGCCATTTATATGCAGGTATTAGTGATATCCCATCCTTTGTAGTTAATATATAAATGATTAATTCACCGTTAGTCACTCTGCATAACTCATTAAGGAATTCTAAAATCATCGTGGGATTATCTGCATAAACCTTATCGAACGCTTTATCCCTAAAAGGCAAATTATGGGCATCGTACTGAACAATATCTATTAGGTGAATTTTTTTCTTATTTAGAGATAAACTTTCTCTGAGCATTTCTAATCCTTCTATATTAAGGTCACCCGCAACCACGTATCTAGAAATTGTACTAGCATGAATTGCAATACCTCCATATCCACAAAAAGCGTCCAGAATTTTCTCATTTTCTTTGACTTCTTCTTTTATTTTATTCCTCTCTCCGCCTAGTGAAGGATTAACGTAGACTTTCTTAACGTCAACTACAAACAATAAGCCGTTCTCTTTAAAAATTGTCCTCGATATATTTTCCCCACCTATTAATTCTAATTCGCTAATTCTAAGTTCACCAGACACTTTTCTCTTAATATAAACAGCTTTAACTTTAGGATTAATTTGCATAATTGCTTTGGCTAATTTTTCCTTGTCTATATCTTTTTTCTTAGGAGATAAAATAACTATATTACCAATTATATAATAGCTTGATACGCCTTCCACTAATTCCCTCAATTTGGGAGTTCTCTTTTTCATAAAAATTTGATTTAAAAAATGTCTTAAACCTTCTTAAATTTGTCCATTTCTGAACTGTGGCCCGCAAATAATGATGCATTAGGATCAATATACTTTTTAGCAACGCTAGTAGCTATTGCAACTTGTCCAAATCCAACAGCAATTAAGGCTAATTTTGGAGCTCCTTCTTGTAAAGCAATATCTCCAGCTGCGTAAACTCCAGGTAAGTTAGTTTCCATTCTAGCGTTAACAATTACATCTCTCCCTTTCATAGCCACTCCCCATTTAGGTAGATTACCTAGATCACCCTTAAAGCCTATACTTATTATCACCGCATCAACGTCAAGAGTTTTTTCTTCTTTGGTTCTGTTATCAAATATTATAGCTTGTGTAACTTTGTTACCATCTCCTTTAACTTCTTTCAATTCATGCCATGTATATACTGTAGCAACTTGGAATAGTTCCTTAACACTTCTTTCATGAGCTCTAAATTGATCTCTCCTATGAATTAATGTAACTGATTTTGCTATTGGAGCTAAAGTTAAAGCCCAATCTACTGCTGCGTCTCCTCCTCCAACTATTAGAACTCTCTTGCCTTCAAAATCTTTTTTCCTTCTAACGGTATAGTATACTCCTTTGTTTTCATATTCTAATTCTCCCTTAGCTCCGAGTCTTGATGGCATTATTTTTCCTATACCCATTGCTATTAATACTGTTTTTGTTTTAAATTGATTACCTTTATCAGTTTTTACTATCCACATATTATCGTCTGTTTTCTGTATCCATTCGACCCACTCTTTTAGTCTAATGTCTGGTGAAAACATTTTAGCCTGCTCTACTAACTTTTGTGCTAACTCATAACCTAATATACCAGGATAACCTCCAACATCGTAAACCATTTTTTCTGGATATAATGATACTAATTGGCCCCCTAGCTCATCTTGAGAATCTATTATCATCGTTTTCATATCCCTTAAAGTAGCATAGAATGCGCCAAATAGGCCTACTGGGCCGCCGCCTATTATTATCATATCATATTCTGACATATGTTGTCATAGAATTTAGAAAACTTATACTATTTAAACCTTACTAATTATTCGTTCAAAATAGTCTATATCCTTGAAGGATAGATAATTATAAAATTAAGAACAGTATTTGAAGTTTTAATGCAGATATGCTTATTCATGCTATTGGTTATCCCTTATTTTATATTATGGGGATTATGGGGTAAATATTTTAGAAAGATAGTAACTGAGGGCTTAAAATATGTAGGTGACGATTATATTGATGAAAATTATAAAATTCCTCCTCTTTCTTCGGTAAAGATTAACATTAACGGAAAATGTGCAATAATAATAAATGGAGGAACAGGATGGGCAACAATCAGAATAAATGGAGGACCTAGAGAAAAAGTTTTCAAAATTAGATTATTAAATACAGTAGGAACGCTAGAAATAATAAATGAGAGCAGATTTTTTCCAATTATTGTTTCAATTAGACGTTCACCTTAAGTTTCTTTAGCAAAATTAAAGGAATAATAGATAGTATTGTCGTAACTGCCCATATCATATTTCCAACTAAACTTCCAATAGGTTCAAACAGACTTCCAATTAATATATTTAGTGAATTTACTTCTGCTAGTGAAATACCAGAATTAATTCCTTTACCTATAGAAGCCACAGCATAAACTATTGATATAGAAAGCTCATTAAAGAGACCAATTATTATTATTCCTAGAATATAATATTTAGTATAGAGAAGTAAAGCTGGGATGCTACCTAATAATGATGATATAATTAGTAATTTTATTTTATCCATTCTATCTCCTAAAAAACCAAGTAAGCCCCCTAACATTGATGAAAGGAGAAGAATTGAAGTAAATTCGGTACTCTGCAGAATTTGTATACCTAGGTAGAATTTTGCAAAAGATGGAAATAATTCTCCTACAACATAATATATTCCCCATACTCCTGCAGATGCGACACCAATTATAAAGGAGTTTTTATCTTTAATTATCTTCCAATTCATCTTTAAATTCGGCTTATTAATGTTAACAATGGCAGCTAATATTGTAAGAATAGATAATATTACTGAAGAGATTGAAAAGCCCAATTTTTCATCTAAAATAATCCAATTTAATCCTATTATTCCTCCTAATGCAAACATAGAATTATAAACTCCAAGTGCAGTACTCACTTTTGTCTCATTTAAGTATGCTAAAATTGCAGCCCCAGTAGAAAAGAACATAGAAGCTCCAACACCTGCAATAAAATAAAATACTAAAATTTGATAAAAAACTCTTGAAACTCCGATAAGAAATGCAGACAGAGACATTATAAATAATCCTAAAACCAAAGTATTCCTAGAACCTAGCTTAGAAGAAATAAATGCAGAAGGTATTTGCATACTACCTGAACCTAAAAAGAAAGAAAATGGGATTACCCCAGCTAAATTTAACGGAACTTTAAAAGTAAATATTATATATGGTATTGCAGGTGCTAAGTAAAACCAACTTATTGCATATATTATTCTCGCAAAAAAGATTGAATAGCCTTTCATTGCCATAATAGCATCAAAAAGAAGACTATTATAATCTATGCTTAGAAATATCATTGAATGAGAATTAAGATAGTTAGTAAGCCCTCCGGTCAAATCCTAGAAATTGTGCAAAAAATTATAAGTACTGCTAAATCTCAAGGATTTGAGATAGACGAACAAAATCCAGATATAATAATAGCAGTAGGAGGAGATGGAACCCTTTTAAAAGCCATAAAACTAAACAAGCCAGTTATAGCAATTAAGGCAGGAAGAAGAGGTTTTTTAATGGACGTTAATCCTGAGTCTATAGACGAAGTATTTAAAAGACTTAAGGAAAACGACTATAAAATACAAGAGTATCCACTTTTGGAGACAAATATATGTGGAATTTCTTCATTAGCATTCAATGAAGCAGGAATTTTAGCAGATCAACCTGAAACTATATTATTAACGTTATCGTTTTTAAATTCGGAAATACAAATTGAAGGAGACGGAGTTCTAATTTCAACACCTCAAGGAACTACTGGATGGAGCCTTTCTGCTACTGGAAACATATTATATGGTATAAATGCAATGGAGATAGCATTTATTAATCCAGTTCTTTCTCCTTTAAGATCCATAGTATTACCGCCAACTGAAATAAAAGTTAAAGTAGAGAGTAAAGGATATCCGCAAAAAATAAGAGTTACTACTGACGGAGATTTACTAAAAGTTATAAATGAGGGAAGCGAAATAAAGGTTAAACTAAGTTCTAAAAAAGCTATAATATATAGATTTTTTGATATAGATCCACTAAGGAGGATACTGAATGGAGATAAATAGTAGAAATATAATTCTTGACACGGCTGGATTCCTAGCAGGCCTAGAAAATTTACTTAATAAAGTGTATACAACACCATACGTAATAAATGAAGTAAAAGATCTTGCTTCACGAAATTCACTTAGTCTAGCTACTAGTTCTGGAAAAGTTATAGTAATGGAGCCGTCCAAAAACTCCATTAATAAAGTACTAAAAGCAATTAAGGAAATAAACGAACAAACTTTATCGAAAACCGATATTTCAATAATCGCACTTTCCTTAGATCTTTCACCTTCATTGGTTTTTACTGACGATTTATCCTTACAGAATGTTCTCCTAAGATTTAATATTCCATTTAAATCAGTCAAATTAAATAAAATAGCTATTAACGAAAAGAAATTTATATACATATGCCAAGACTGCAAAAGGAAGTTTAACCAATATTTAAAGGAATGCCCGTACTGTGGTGGAAAAATAGTAAAAGCTAACAAATAATCTTTATACAAATTCAATTTAAGACATTTTACATATTCTAGAAAAGTTTAATTTAAGATATTTTAAATAAGTTTATGCAACTTGCTGATATTATAAGTGCTATTACTAAGGTTGGCGGAAATCCGCATGCAATAGCTAAAATTACGGGTATATCTATTATTAATGTAATAAAATCCATCAACATTTTAAAATATAAATATCACTTGGCATTATTCACAGGATTATTGGCTGAAAATCTTCAATTACAAAAAATATTACTTCTATGTAAAAATTCCAAAATAAAACTATCTACATCCAAAAAATTATTCTTTCCTTTAGTAAATTTATTTAGAGCCGATTTAGAAGAAAACAAATTCATGTTAGTAATTTACGCTAATAAAGACACGTTAAATAGTATTCAGACCGCAGTAAAAAAGCTAAGGGATGAAAATATAGTAGAATGCGAAATATTTGAAATTAGTGAGACAAAAAGGTACTACAGAGATATATATTGCTTTAATTTTGATCAGAATATGTGGACTTGTGATAGGCTCTTACAATTTAATAAGCGTGGAAAAATTGTGAAACCAGACGAAGAAGATATAAATCTTATAGTTAAATTGCAAGCAAATCCTTATATCCCATATTATTTATCACCACATTACAGCCATATTAAGCATGTACTACAAGGATTTCTATATACGCTGGGTACCAATGATACGATATTAGATGTTATAGCCGATAAGGAGATAATATTTCATCCCAATACCTTATGGTCTGCGAAAATAGGTAATAAATATTTAATGGAAATACATATAAATTCTAAGGAATTGGGTAAAATAGTGCAAAAAATAAAAGATCACTCTAACGAGATTTTCATAGTTCCCAAAACGCCTTCTTATGCAGAAGGGTATTCAATACCTTATGAGATCTTTAAGGAGAAAAAGTGGGAATTTCCAAAAATTGTCCTAGAATGAACTTACCAATAAAAGATTTTTTATAAAGTTAATTTACATTGTTGTTATGTTTTGGGAAGATTTTAGAGAGCTAGTACCAGCTACTAAAAATTATATTTACCTTAATCATGCAGCCCTTTCTCCTACACCGTTACCGGTACTTTATGAAACATTTAGGTATCTATATGAAGTAAGTAAATCTGGTACAATTGCAGATAATGAAGAACAAAAAGACGAATTATTCCATATAAGGAAAAATATATCAAATTTAATTAAAGCCGATCCTTTAGAGATTTCATTAATACCTAACACTAGTTTTGGAATCAATGTAGTCGCGCACGGACTAGAATACGACGATAAATCTAATATAGTAACCGATAGCCTGGAGTTTCCTGCTACAGTTTATCCTTTTCTTAAAATAAAAAAATTAGAAAAGAGAATAGTAAATGCCTCTCCTTATGATATTGAAGATAAAATAATAGAAAACATAGATGAAAATACAAAAATTGTGTCAATAAGCCACGTGAGTTTTAATACTGGAGTAAGAATAGACGTACAAAAAATTGTAACAAAAGCAAAAAAAGTTGGTGCATTAGTTTTACTAGATATAATACAGAGTGCTGGTGCGATTAAAATAAACGTTAAAGATTTAGGTATCGACTTTGCAGTAGCAGGAGGATATAAATGGTTAATGTCTCCACAAGGATCTGGTTTTATGTATATAAGAAAAGGACTTTTGGAAGATCCTCCGTTTTACGGATGGAAGTCGGCAAAAAATTACTTAGATTTCGATCCTACTAAGTTTGAACTAGAAAATGGACCTAGAAGAATTGAGATAGGAACAATAGATATTGCAGCTAATTTAGGTCTATCTAAATCGGCAGAGATTATCAGTTCTCATGAAGATGAAATTGAAAAGAGGGTTTTACAATTGTCAGCATATGCTATAGACATTGCAGAGGACAAAAAATTTGAGGTAATAACTCCAAAGGAGAAGAGGGCTGGAATAGTAGTAATAAAAGTTAAGAAACCTAAGGAAATAGCCTCTCGTCTTGCTCAAAGAAATATAATAGTTTCGCCTAGAGGAGAAGGAATCAGAATCTCAACACATTTTTATAACACAGAAGAGGAGATTGAAAAAACTATTAACTCAATTTCTCAAGAAGTTTCATAGTTCTCTCAAATGCCTCTTTTGCTTTTTCTGCAACATCTTTTGGAACTATTACCTTTGTAACTTCATTCTCCAATGAGTTCTTTATTTTCTCCAATGTTATCATTGCCATGTATGGACATCTAGCACAAGCACACGATTCTGTACTTATTAATGGATAGAATACTTTATCTGGAACTTGAAGTTTTAATGCATTTAACATGCCTATCTCAGTAGCGACTATAAATTCCTTGTATTTGCTCTCTTTTGCAAACTTTATCATTTGATTAGTAGATCCTACAAAATCTGCAGCTTCCAAAATTTCTAAAGGAGATTCTGGGTGAGCCATTAATACTGCATTTGGATATTTTTTCCTTGCCATTTCTACAAACTGCTTAACATATGAAGCGTGAACTAAACACCTGCCATTTGGTGGAACCTTAATTATCTTCTTCCCTGTTTTCTTTTCAACGTAATTTGCCAAATTAGCATCTGGTCCAAATAATACAATATCAGAATCTATAGCTTTAACAATCTTTACTGCAGTTGAAGAGGTAACTATATAGTCTGCTAACGCTTTTGCGTAAATACTAGTATTTATGTATAATACTACCGGAGCGCTTGGATATTCTTCCTTAAATTTCTTTAAAGTCTCAACATCTAATGCGTCAGATAACGTACATCCGGCCTTAGGATCTGGAGATAATACTAGCTTATCTTGATTTAAAGCTGCAGCTTGTTCTGCCATGAAATATACTCCAGCAAACACTATAATGTCAGCATTAGTCTTCATTGCCTTTACTGCTAGATCATAAGAATCTCCAGTAAAATCTGAAACTAGCTGAACTGCGTAGTCCATATAATTATGCCCTAAAATAATAGCATTCTTTTCCTTCTTTAGCTCTTTAATTCTCTTTATTAGCTCTGTATAATCTGTCATATCCCGAACACATGTTCGATTGCAAAAACTAATTTAAAAACTTTTTTACCGAATAAAACAGTTCTTCTAAGTCCTCCATAATCCTCACAAGTAAACCATATATTACATCATCGTCAGTTTTATGTAAATTCTTTATTATATTCATAATGTCAATTAATTCTTGCAAGAGATAAGAATCTATAATATTTCTTCTAAATAATTCTAAAAACAATTTTTCATCATCTGGCTCATCAATAAGTCTTCTTGCCTCGTTTAATACTTCTTTATATAACTCTATAATACCCTCTTTCACTTCAGATTTTAATTCGTTATTAGATCTAAATTCTTCTAAAGATACTTTTGTACCTTTCTCTACCTTTCTATAAGCTTCCCAAAACACGTAAAAATTTTAATCGTCAGAATATATAGAGTTACATGATAAAGGAAGTACTAGGAAGTTTTATTGCGAATCTTAAAACAGCAAAGAATTATCCATTTATTCTTGTAATAGCAACTACAGACGTAAGTTTAATACCGGGCATTACAGTCGCAGGTGCTTCTCCAGAGCTAACTCACTTTACACCTGCTGCAGATGCGGAATTTTTAGTTCTTGGAAAATGTAAGGTAATAAATACAGTGCCCATTACTCCTGACGGAATTCCAACACCCGCTTTAGTAACTAGAGCTTCCTTATCTTTCACTAAAGTAACTAAACTGGTTGTAAATGCAGGAAGTAAAATTCTACCAAAAATACCTTTCATAGATATAGGAGGAAAACCTGGAGGAGATATCAGAAAATATTCGCTAGATTTAGAAACGACAGAGAGAATAATTGAAAATTCTACTCTTTTGGGAGAGGAATTATCTAATACTTACGATCT